>JAIRWP010000048.1 GCA_031268845.1 Lactobacillales bacterium
CGCATGACTTCCTCCTCAAAATTTAGTTTAATATTAGTTTAATAAATTTTGAGGTAATGAGGATATTTTAAGACATTTTTACTTTTCATTACTTAGGACATTATCACTTTTCAATGACACTGTGTTTGGCGCTCCTGTTCTGTTATTTTTTTTTATTACAGTTTACAGGAGGTCTTTTTTATTTTTCTTTTCAAGGTCTTACATCTACTGTAGCGATGCAGGAAGAAAAATTAAACCCTTTTTTAACTTGAGAGTAACAAGACATATATGCTAACATTTCAGCATAGTTGTTATCTAAAAACGTGTTAACGGACCTTTTTAGTAAAGGAGTTTATATATAATGAACGGTGACCCGGATAGTCAGTCGCTTATCACACAATTTCTTATCTTATTTGTTTTAACGATTTTAACCGCTATATTTTCTGCCAGTGAGATGGCTTTGGTTTCGATTAATCGAAAGCGGATTGAGCAAAAAGCTGAAGAAGGGGATAAAAAAAGTATTAAGATCAATAAAATATTACAAAATCCTAGTAATTTTCTAGCAACCATTCAGGTGGGGATTACAGTTATTAATATCTTGGCTGGTGCCAGTTTGGCTGAAACACTTTCTTATAAATTGTCACAAGCAATTGGTTTTGGACAAGTGGGAAAAACAGTATCGACAGTTATTGTTTTTATTCTTTTAACTTATGTTTCAATTGTTTTTGGAGAGTTATACCCTAAACGGATCGCTTTAAATTTACAAGAGAAAATTGCTGGCATCGCAGTTGTTTTGATTACTTTTTTAGGGACAGTTTTACATCCATTTGTTTGGCTATTATCTGCATCAACCAACTTCATCTCACGCCTTACACCGATGACTTTTGATGATAAGCAAGTTAAAATGACTAAAGATGAAATGGAATATATGCTCAGTACAGAAGGGACACTTGAAAAAAAAGAAGTGAAGATGCTTCAAGGAGTGTTTTCGCTGGATGATAAAGTAGCGCGTGAAGTGATGGTGCCGCGAACAGATTCATTTATGATTGATATTGAAGATAATGTGCATGAAAATATTAAAAAAATTCTTGCTGAGAATTTTTCACGAATTCCTGTTTACGAGGATGATAAAGATAAAATTATTGGTGTGCTTCACACTAAGCGTTTGTTAACAGGTGGATATCGTCAAGGGTTTGACCATTTAAATTTACGAGAGCTTTTACAAGAACCGTTGTTTGTCCCAGAAACGATTTATATCGATGACTTGCTATACGAGTTAAAACGAACACAAAACCAAATGGCTATTTTGCTAGATGAATATGGTGGCGTAGTGGGTATTGTGACTTTAGAGGATTTGCTAGAAGAAATCGTTGGTGAAATTGAAGATGAGACAGATGAATCAGAAGAACCTATTGAAAAAATTTCTAATAATGAATATTTAGTAAAAGGAAATTTACCAATTGATGACTTTAATGAAAAATTTGGTACGCAATTAAAAATAGATGATGTTGATACAATAGCTGGATATTTTATTACAGCCATCGGTTCAATTCCTGATCAAAGTGAAGTCTTATCATTCGATATCGATAATGAAAACGACCATTTAACCTTGATTACAGAAAAAATGGAGGGAACACGAGTCTTGATTTTGCGCGTTATATTTCGTGAAGCTGGAATCAATGTTGATATGAAAGAGGATGAAAATTAAAATGCTAAAATTAGCACAGGAAATTGCTCAAAATTTATTAGAAATTCAAGCTGTTTTCTTAGCACCAAAAAAGCCATTTACTTGGGCTTCAGGAATTAAATCTCCGATTTATACAGATAATCGAATCACAATGAGTTTTCCAAAAGTAAGGTGCTTAATCGCTAAAAGCTTTGCTCAAAAAATTAAAGAAATTTATCCAAAGGTGGAAGTAATCGCAGGAGTAGCAACTTCAGGAATCCCTCATGCAGCATGGGTAGCAAAAGAGCTAAACCTTCCGATGGTATACATTCGCTCAAAACCTAAAGATCATGGTCAGGATAAGCAAATTGAAGGAAAAATTTCAAAAAAGGCCAAGATCGTGGTCATTGAAGACTTAATTTCAACAGGCGGATCAGTTTTAGAAGCTGTTGCAGCTGCTAAGCGTGAGGGAGCAGATGTCTTAGGCGTAGCAGCAATTTTTACTTATGAACTGCCACAAGGAAAAGAAAATTTTGAAAAAGCTGATGTTAAATTACTAACGTTATCGAATTACACCTCTTTAATTGAAATTGCTAAAAAAATTGGTTATATCAATGAAGAAGAGTTGGTGCTACTAAAACGATTTAAAAAAAATCAGCAAAATTGGCAATGAGCAATTGAGATCTATTAGATATAGTAAGCTGTGAGAATAAAGTATCTCACAGTTTTTCTGTATAAAAATTGAAGACAAAATTAATATATCTTGCGTAACTTTTTAGTGACTTATTAAACTATTAGTGTAGAAAGGAAAAAGATGGCTCAAAAAGGAAAAATTCAATTTTTATGTCAGCAGTGCGGATACGTATCACCAAAATATCTAGGTCGTTGTCCAAATTGTGAAGAGTGGAATAGTTTGGTGGAAGAAATTATAAAAGAAGAAAAAACATCACGCTCTGCTCGCATTTCTTTAACTGGTGAAAAAACCAGACCATTGCTTTTAAATGAAATTCAAGCAAATAAAGCTCCTCGTATAAAAACAAAGTTAGAAGAGTTTAATCGTGTATTAGGTGGAGGTGTTGTCCCTGGCTCACTTATTTTAATTGGTGGGGATCCAGGGATTGGCAAATCTACTCTTCTTTTGCAAGTTTCTAAGCATTTAGCACAAACTGGAGGTTCAGTTTTATATATATCCGGCGAAGAATCTGCCCAACAAGTAAAAATGCGTGCTGAGCGTTTAGGTAATATAGAAAATGAATTTTATATTTATCCTGAAACAAATATGCAAGATATTCGTATGCAGATGGAAAAGTTGCAACCTGATTATGTTATTGTTGATTCCATTCAAACAATGATGCAGCCTGAAATTCCAAGCATTGCAGGCTCAGTTTCACAAATTCGCGAAGTTACAGCTGAGTTGTTGCAGCTAGCCAAAACAAATAATATTGCAATTTTCCTCGTTGGACATGTTACCAAAGAAGGCTCACTGGCAGGACCTAGAATGCTTGAACATATGGTTGATACTGTCCTTTATTTTGAAGGAGAACGTCATCATAGTTTTCGTATTTTACGTGCGGTAAAAAATCGTTTTGGTTCAACCAATGAAATTGGTATTTTTGAGATGAGTCAAGATGGTTTAACTGAAGTGGTAAATCCATCTCAAATATTTCTAGAAGAAAGATTAGATGGAGCAACTGGTTCAGCGATCGTCGTAGCTTTAGAAGGAACACGTCCCATTTTAGTAGAGATCCAAGCTTTGGTATCTCCTACCATCTTTGGCAACGCCAAACGAACAACAACAGGAGTGGATTACAATCGAGCTGCTTTGATTATGGCGGTTTTAGAAAAGCGGGCAAATCTTTTGCTGCAAAATCAAGATGCCTTTTTAAAAGCAGCTGGTGGAGTGCGTTTAAATGAACCAGATATTGACTTAGCTATTGCCATTGCCATCGCCTCTAGTTATAAGGAAAAAGGCACAACCTTTAATGAGTGTTTTATTGGCGAAATCGGTTTAACTGGTGAAATTAGACGAGTCAATCGAATCAATGAGCGAATAAAAGAAGCTGAAAAATTAGGCTTTCGTAAAATTTATATTCCCAAAAATCATTTGCAAGAACTAGATAAATTTACTGAGATTGAAATTGTAGCTGTATCCACACTATCAGAAACATTAACAAAAGTATTTAAATGACAAACTTTTTTTGAAAATAAATCTATTCCAACACTTCTAAAAATTTAAGCACCATTTTGGCAGATTTTTCTCCTGCTTTAATAATAAATTTATTAAAATTTATTGTTGCTTTTTCATCAGCTGTATCACTAATCGCTCTAACAATCAGGCAACCAATTCCAAATTGATGAGCTACTTGAGCAATCGCAGCTCCTTCCATTTCAATAGCCAAAGCGTTTGGAAAATGTTTTTTTATATATGTAATTTTATCAGGATTATTAACAAAAGAATCTCCTGTAACAATTAAACCCGAATTAACAGAATAATTCATTTTTTCGGCTGCTTGTTGCATAGAAAATAAAAGATATTTACTAGCTTTAAAATATAAAGGTTGCCCAGGCAACTGCCCATAGTCATAATTAAAACCTGTAACATCGACATCAAAATATGCCGTTTTTTCAGATAAAACAACATCTCCAACAGACAAATTTGAGCCAATTCCACCAGCAGAACCAGTATTGATAATAGCTTCCACTTTAAATTCATGAATTAAAAGAGTTGCGGTAATTGCAGATTGAACCTTGCCAATACCTGATTGAACTAAAATTACTTCATGATTTTCAATTGTCCCTTGATGAAAAAGAATGCCTGCGCGCGTCCAGCCTTGAGGATTTTTTAAAGTTTGTTTAATCACTTTAACTTCTTCTTCCATTGCCCCAATAATTCCTATTTTCATTTATGATTTCCTTTCTTGTCTACAAAAAAATGGCACAAGCAAATAATACAGCCAGTAATATTCCAACAATAATTATAGCTTTGGTTAAAAACGAACTGCGTTCTTTAATTTGCCTTTTCTCTGCTACGCGACTTCTTTTAGCTGTCTTCTTTTCTTGCTTTTCAAGTTTTTTTCTTTCTTTACGATAAAAATTTTCGCGTTGTTTTTGTTCTTTTTTGCTTTCCTGGTCAACTTGTTTAGTGATTTGAGCTAGACGTTGTTCCTCAATTTCGCGTAAGCGCCGCATATCCTCTCGCGTTAATCTAGGTCCCCCATCACTCATTAAGTTTTCCTCGCAATCGCTTTATTTCCCAAAGTTGCAAAGCAATAATCGTTTTGGCATCAAGAATTAATTTATCCTTTTCAGCTTGTTTTGCTTCCTCAAAAGTCAATTCGTAAATTTCTAAAACCTCATCTTTATCCCTTGGTCGTGGATTTTTTTGTTTTTCTAAATCTGTTGCAAAATAAAAATATAAAATTTCATTACAAAAACCAGGAGTCATATAAATTTCAGTAAGTTTATAAAATGTTTTTGCCTGATAACCTGTTTCTTCTTCTAACTCTCGCTTAGCTGCAGACTCTAGATCATCATATTCATTTACTTCAATTTTTCCAGCTGGAATCTCCAACAACACTTTTTCAAAAGGCTTGCGAAATTGCTTAACAAAAACCATTTTACCTTCATTAGTAATCGGAATAATTACAACACCGCCTGGATGAAAAACTAATTCACGCTTTGCAACTCCAAGATTATTAGGCAATTCAACTTCATCTTCTACTACATGAATAATTCTACCCCTAAAAATTTCACGTCGCTGAATAGTTTTCTCTTCAAAATCCAATTATCATCCCTCCAATCTATAAAATATATTCTAAATAAAAATCAAATGAATTTAAAAGGAGAAGACGGGATTTGAACCCGCGCACAACTATAAAATCGCTCGCCGGATTTCGAGTCCGGTGCATTACCACTCTGCCACCTCTCCATATAAATAAAAAACGCCTCAACCTTAAAAAGCTAAGACGATAATTTCACGTAAATTATAATTACACACGCTGAACTTTACCTGATTTCAAAGCACGTGCTGAAACCCATACTCTTTTAGGCTTTCCATTAACAAGTACACGAATTTTTTGTAAATTTGGCTTTACTGTACGCTTTGTTTTGTTCATAGCATGAGAACGATTATTACCAGAAGACGTTTTCCGTCCAGTAAAAAAATCTACCTTGGCCATAAATACTATACCTCCTACTCCCCTCAACTCCGCCAACAGGGCTCGAACCTGTGACATCATGATTAACAGTCATGCGCTCTACCAACTGAGCTATGGCGGAAACATTCAACGATCTTGGATTTGAGTCAAAATCCTGGACAGAATTTCATAGACATTTCACCTTCCTCCGCATTGCCTGCGGCAGTCTTACTAGAGTGCCCAACCTAATGATGGCAACTAATAATAAGGGTTGCGCTCGTTGCGGGACTTAACCCAACATCTCACGACACGAGCTGA
>JAIRWP010000026.1 GCA_031268845.1 Lactobacillales bacterium
GATGAAATCGCTTTAAGGGCTTTTGATTATCAATTAAGTCCTAATCAAGAGTTTTTGAGAAAAGCATTAAATCATTACCTTACCAAAAATATTGTATCTTTAAAAGAACTTTACCAAAACAGGGTCGCGGAAAAAGATTTAGATAATGCTGATTATGCTCATCTTCTAATGGCAGCCATTCTGATTAAGGAAATGGATCCAGAATTTGCAATTCCACTAAAAATGGTGGAAAAAGTTGCAGAATACTTTTTCACTTTAAGTTACTGGGGTGTCAATGAAGCTATTTTATTTGGAAATTTATCCGATGTATTGCCCTTTAAGATCTTAAGACAAACAACATGGAGAATCGTTGAACAAAAAGAAAAACTTTGTTTTGAAGAAAGAGGTAAACGAATTTTTTTGAAATTATTATTAAATGTTTCTTATCGATGTTTAAGAGAAAATGATTTGGCAGGAGCGGCCGAACTTTTCGGTGAAATAGAGACTGTCTTGGCCACGCAAAGAAATGAAGAAAATATACATTCAAGATTTCTTTTTAAATTTATGAAAGGGTATTACTTTTTATTGAGTGGTAAAAAAGAAATAGGCTTAAAAACAATGAGCCATGCTATAGGAATTTTTGCTGTTAACGAATGTTTTGAAGTAGTTGATAAGTTAAGAACTTACTACAATGAAGCATTGAAACAGGTGGAGTGAAAATATACTCTCAAAAAAGGAATTTCTTAGCCTCTTTTTCTTAGCCAATGAATCTTTGTTTGTGTGATTTATAGCACTTTGCAAAAGAGAGTGTAAACTAAACTGTGTAAGTAACTCAGATTCTATGTTAAGGTTATTACACAGTTTAGTTTACACTCTCGACTCTAAGGTGCAGATGGATTCAAATATGTGCCACCATCAGCTAATTTTATAACAACATAATCTTCCATTAACTTTACACACCTTAAATCTGGATAAGACGGCATAATTTCCGATTCCTTTGTCGCACGTGCTAGTTGATCTCGATTTGGCAACTTAAAAGGAATTCCTAGCATTTTCATAAATCCTAAACCATTTTCCGTTGTTTGAATTGGATTGGCTGCAAAATCAAAAACAGAGTGGCCAATTGCTTCGCCTGGTAAAAAATTATGATCATCGCGGAAACATTTTGATATTTTATAATTACCAAACAATATGACCGGAACTTTTTTATCAACTTGCACTTGTTCAACCAAATGCTTGATATCATTTGCCAAACGAATATCCTCGCCATAACGCATCTGATCAGAATAAAACAAATGCGAAGTCACTCTTGCTTGATATATAGCGATAAATAGCGCTAAGCACGTAATAACAATCGCGGCCTGCTTTTTATAAGTATTGATCAGATAAAAAAGCATAAAAGCTAGCGCCAAAGGCAAGGTCATAATCGTGCGAACCGGCACAACACCTCCACCAATAACAGGAATCACCATAATGGATAAAGGAATCCCTAAGCACGCTATAATATAAAGAAATCTCTTTCCTAAAATTTCCTTATCTCTACATCTCATTATTTTAATAATAAAAAGCAGTGAGATTAACGGCAAAAAAGGCGTCCCTGGTGCAATTGTTGAGTGAGCATCTTTTATCGCTTGCGCATAAGGTTTTGCTAAATGAAGAAAAAGATAATATGTCGCTTTTTGCACTGCTGGAATATTTCCTACTGTAATGGTATAGCCAAGACGCAAAATATGAAAAATATTTTCTTGAAACGGCCGTTCTTGCCAATGATTCATCGCTCCAAAATAATGGACTTTTTTTAGATAAAGTGCAGATAAAACGGTCTTATTAATAAGCCAGTAAACCACTACAGCACCAATCAATGCAACTAAAAACTTCAGACAAAGCTGCCAATATTCTTTTAACTCATAATCCATTTGCTGTGATAGCAAAACAAAACACAGCAAAACTCCGCAACAAAAAAGCAGTGCCATCGATTGATAAACTGAAATCATCAAAACAAGTAAAAGAAAAGCTAAAATAACTTTTCTTTTTTCATTATCCAAAAAACCCTTATAAAAAAGATAAATCACATATGGACAAAGCGTTATCATCAATGCTACTTCAAAAGCTTGATGCAAAAAATAAAATTGCTCCGCCCAAAAACAAGAAGTCATAAAGATAAGTGCAAAAGGAATTAATTGATTATTTCTGTTTGTATTCCTGCTAAAAATAGCGATTAAATAACTCCAAAAAAGCGTAAACAACCAAATCAAACAAAAAGTTAATAAAAACGCGGTAAAAGGATTAAAATGTCGACAACTTTGCAATGCAGCTAAACCAAAGCGACCAATCTGAACTTCCCATTTTAAAGCCTCAACTCTATTAGCCATAAACGGCACAGTATCAATCCCAATACTATACCAAAATAACTTGCATCCATATGTAAAAAACAAAGCCACACTAACTACTATCATCAAAGGAGAATTATTGCGACAAAAATCATAAAACCCCTTTATACTTGCTTTCTCCATTGTGAATTTCATTTTTCTCTCCAGCCTATCTGAAAATTAACGCATCGTTGGAAATAGTAAAATATCGCGAATTGACGGAGCATTAGTTAACAACATCACCAAGCGATCAATCCCAATACCTAAACCTCCTGTTGGTGGCATGCCATACTCTAGCGCTTCGACAAAATCCTCATCTAAGTCATGAGCTTCATCGTTACCTGCAGTTTTTTCACGCGCTTGCTGTTCAAAGCGCGCTCTTTGCTCGATTGGATCATTTAACTCCGTAAAGGCATTGGCAAACTCACGATTTACAATAAATAACTCAAAACGATCTGTAAAACGTTCATCCTTAGCATTTTTCTTAGCTAAAGGCGATATTTCAACTGGATAACCATAAACAAAAATAGGTTGAATCAATGTTTCTTCAACAAATTTTTCAAAAAATTCATTGATAATATGGCCAACTTCCATTCGCTTTTCAATTTCAACTTGATGTTCTTTAGCCAACTCACGCGCTTCTTCCAAAGACATAGTTGGCCAAAAATCAACACCTGTTCTTTCTTTAATCAAGTCAAGCATATGTGCACGTTTAAATTTAGTTTTTAGATCGATTCTTTCTGCTCCATATGTAACCTCAACCTCATTTAAAGCCTTTTGAGCAACATGACGAATTAACTCTTCCGTTAAATCCATCACATCATGAAAATCGGTATAAGCGGTATATGCTTCAAGCATTGTAAACTCTGGATTATGCGTGGTATCAATACCTTCATTTCGAAAAACACGACCAATTTCATAAACTTTTTCCATTCCACCGACAATCAAACGTTTTAAATGAAGCTCTAAGGCAATACGAAGATATAAATCCATATTTAGTGCATTATGATGAGTGATAAAAGGACGTGCACTGGCACCACCTGCTTTATTATGCAAAGTAGGTGTTTCCACTTCCAAATAACCTCGGCCATCCAAAAAGCGACGAATTTCTGAAATAATCTGACTACGCTTGACAAAACGTTCAAAACTTTCACGGTTAGCAATCAAATCCAAGTAACGTTGGCGATAACGCTGCTCAATATCCGTAAGGCCATGATATTTTTCTGGTAGCGGGCGCAATGATTTCGTTAACAATTCAACCTTAGTTGCTTTGATTGACAGCTCGCCCAGATCAGTTCGCATAACTTGCCCGGTCACACCCCAAAAATCACCCAGATCACCCCTTTTATAAATGGCGTAAGCCGCCTCTTTTACTTCATCTTTGCGAACATAAATCTGAATCTGCCCCTCACGATCTTGCAGATGCGCAAAACCAACCTTGCCTTTTCCGCGTTTGGTCATCATACGCCCAGCAACAACTGCCGTTATATTTAATTCATTAAGCGTATCCTTTGTTTTTTCACCAAATTGCTCATGCAATTCTTTTGAAGTATATGTACGTTCAAAACGATGGCCAAACGGATCCTCATCCATTTCACGTAAAGCATCAAGCTTCTCACGACGCACGTGCATTTGATCGTTCATTTCTTGAATAGAATCTTCCGTCAAAATATTTTTTCCTTTCTGGCAAAATTTTAGTTGATTACACCAAAAATTCGATATAAAACTAAAAGACGCCAAACACCTTCATTTTTTGAAAATGTCTGGCAAAATTAAATTTTGCTAAAAACTTACTTTCTTTTAGAGCCTGTTAACGATAAAATTAAAAATTACAATTGTTTATTATAAAATTCAACGATCAACGCTTCATTGATATCTGGATGAATTTCATCACGATCCGGTAGACGCGTCAAACTTCCTTCAAGCTTCTCAGCATCAAACGATACAAATGATGGACGATACATAACCGCTTCAACGGCTTTTTTGATCACCGATATATTCTTTGATTTTTCACGTACAGCAATCACTTGATCAACTTCCACGCGAAAAGATGGAATATCCACACGCTTGCCATTAACAGTGATATGCCCATGGTTCACCAATTGACGCGCTGCACGCCTTGTTGTCCCCAAACCTAAACGATAAACGACGTTATCTAAACGACGTTCAAGTAAAATCATAAAGTTCGTACCATGTTTTCCTTCTTTAATCTTTGCTGATGCCACAAATAGATTTTTAAACTGACGTTCATTAACGCCATACATATGACGCAATTTTTGCTTTTCAGACAATTGCAAACCGTACTCAGACAACTTTATACGACTATTTGGTCCATGTTGACCTGGAGCATAGTTACGACGGGATAATTCTTTTCCATTTTCTAACAAAGAAATTCCTAAACGACGAGATCTTTTCCAAGATGGTCCTGTATAACGAGACATTTCAAATCCTCCAATAATTTATTTTTGGAGTAAAATAATATAAGTTTATTCTAATTTCGTGCAGTTACTTCTATGCTTTCACCTCTGCAGCCGCGGTTACTAACGTCTTAGAGCCTGTTAACGATCTCCGTAATTGCGACTTTTTTGGTAATTTTTTGCTTTTCTTCGTCAAAAAGCCTCGATTTAGCACCACTAAATCTGCGTTTTTTTCCTAGAAACGCGTAAAAATTTCTCAAAAAGACCTGTCGGGTTATTACAAGTTGTTTCAAGCTTTGCTTGATTACAACTTGTATAACGGGATTCATCAATAGAGAGATCGTTAACAAGCTCTTAAAATTTTAGCAACTGTTGACGACAATCCAATAAACTGCTGCATTATTTTACGCAGGTGTTATTTTAACAAATCATTCTAAAACATTCAAATAACAATTGCGGCGTATATCCCAGTATCGTTACAGTGAAAACACCCTACTTTTTGTTAAATAAAAATATCCCCAACTGCAATTCGGAAAGTAAGCCACAACTAAAAAATATGTTACAATAACCTCATGTTAAAGATTGCGAAAAAATCCAAAGTCAACATATTAAGCTCTATTCAAAAAGGCGAAATAGAC
>JAIRWP010000032.1 GCA_031268845.1 Lactobacillales bacterium
AGTCTATTGCAGTTGCATATGGGTTCAATGCCGAAGGAGGATCAACGAATTTTTCTTTTGAAACAAAAAATTCTTCTTCTAAACTTTACAAACATGTAAAATTGAAAAGAACGTTAAAAAGACCAAAAACCGGATATTTTTTTAGAGCAGAAAGTTTTTATAACGTTGCTACAAATATTGAAACTTTAGATGAATTGCCTACTGGTAAAAAAATAATCAAGGCTTATGGCGGAAAATCTTTGCATGAACAATCGCGTGGAGAATCGTTTTTTTCTTTAATCTTAAATAGATTTTGCAAAAATGGATTTTACATACTTGATGAACCCGAATCTGGCCTATCTTTAGAAAGACAGTTTGCATTTATTTCTAGGCTTAATGAACTTGTTGATGAGCAATCGCAGTTTATTATCGGTACGCATTCACCAATAATATTGTCTTACCCACATTCTACCATATATCAAATAACGGAAAATGGTATGTACAAAGTTGAATATGAACAAACAAACGCTTTTAAATTTATGAAAATGTTTACTGAGAATCATTCTAATTTTTTAAATGAATTACTAAAAGCAAAAGAGTAGGTTGCTTATTAATAATATAACATACAGTATCAGTGCTTTTGTTATTATAGAGTGTTTTGAACAAATTAGAACAATGCTTTATAATGAGTCAGCTAATATAGTTTCTATTGCCGAACTAATTTATAAAGGATCTAAATAATGGAATGTTTAACATGTCGAATACTACAAGGAGATGTAATCCCGTCTGGTGGTATTTTTATCAAGATCAGGATTTTATTATTTGTCATACTTTAGATGTGAATATTTTGGGGTATATGATTGTTTCTCCAGTTAGACACATACAAAGTTATGATGAGCTTTCAAGTAAAGAAGCAGAAAAGTTAGGTATACATATACACAGACTAACCCGATTTTTAAAAACAAATATTTATGACATTGAAAAAATTTATATTTGTAGTTTTAATGAGGGAACTTATCACTTGCATTTTCATGTTTTTCCTAGATATCCATGGATGTTAAGTTCTGAAAATATTCATACCGATGGAAAAATAGATGCTGCAAAAATTTTTAGCGAGATGAGGAAAACATACAAAGTTGGTATTAATGACGAGATGAAAAATAAAATATATCTTCTTGTGGAGCAATTTAAAGGCTTTTTGTCAGAAGATAAGACTTAGAAAAATGTCAAAATTATTATTGTTACTGGCAGCTTTAAAGGCATGAAAGTTAATTTTGAAAATAATAAAATATTGCAAATGTATATAACCGCTGCTGCTTGCTTTTTTGCAATAATGTTTTGTAAGATATGCCTTAAGTTAACAAGGGAGTAAAAAATGCAGATCCCAGCATACAGCATACAGCATACAGCATACAGCATACAGCATACAGCATACAGCATACAATAAATTCCGCAAAAGCATTTTTTTATAAAAAAGTAAAGCCGTTGTCTGATTTTTCAGCCAGTGGCTTTTTTATTTTTTGTCGTTAAAAAAAGGAGGCTCTGTATATTAGTTTTTATGTGGTCTATTGTGTGATAAAATGTTCAACAAATAAGAGGAGGAGGAGTTTAGATTATGAAAATCAAAAAAATAATTAAAAAAGTTAACAATGGTAATAAAAACATTTCAGTAAAAACTCTGGGTTGTCATTGCGGTTGCCAAGGTAAACCTGTATCTGCAGCCGGAAACGGTTACGCAGGACGATTCTTGTAATTCTTTTGAGAAATTGTTGACTTCTTCCTTTTAACAATTTCTCGTATTTTGTGTATCATCACAGTAGGCCACATAAAAACTAATATACCTCATAAAAAACTAAAAAACGGAGCTTTACAATAAATGTGTTTACAAAAAATAATCGAAACAAAAGATAAAATATATCTTTATGATGCTTTAAGTAATAGTATAACAGATGTTGATGACAAAAACATAAATAATTCACGACACCCACCATATACCGATTTCAATATAAAATATCATTATAAAGACAGCGAGTTGCTAAATATCATAGATAATAGCATGTGTAGTGTAACTCTAGTCTTAACAGAACAATGTAGTCTAAGATGTCAGTATTGTGGTTATATGCCTAAGTATCAAAACACAGAATGTAAATTAAAGAATATGGACGAAAGTGTAGCGCTGCGTTCCATAGAGCTTTTGATGAATTCCTCTAAAAACAGCAAATATGTTTATGTTTGTTTTTATGGTGGAGAGCCACTACTTCAATTTGATTTAATTACCAAGTGCGTTAATTATTGCAAGAAAAAATATCCTTTCAAAATGCCAGTTTTCCATGTGGTAACAAATGGATTAAATTTTAACCAAGAAATCATAAAATATTTGGTTGAAAATGATTTTTACTTGAATATAAGTTTTGATGGTCCGAGAAGTATACAGGATAGGTATAGACTAGATATGCATGGTAAACCCTCTTTTGATAGAGTTTTTAACAACTTAATAGAATTATATAAACATAATCCCAAATACTTTAAAACTCATGTTACTTTTAATAGCGTTGTTACGCCTAACACCGGTACTCATGAGCAATATGCGTTTTTAGAAAATTTATGCAAAACGGATATTTTAATGATTGATGTAAATCCAACAGAATATTTTTTAAAACTTCTTGCTGCAGAACAAAACATCACTGTTTCTGAAAAGATAGGAGATATATACGAATACTCGGTTTTTAAAAAGCCAATACTTAAAAATATGCAGAAATATCATATGGCGTTAAAAGTTTCTGTGAATAACAGGGATATTTTACCGGGTGGTTTTTGTATTCCTGGTGTAAGAAAAAATTTTATAACTGTAGATGGAAAAATAGTAGTCTGTGAAAAGGTAAACGAGGATAATGAAACTTTTTGTATTGGAAATGTTTCTACGGGTATTGATTTGCAAAAAGTACGGAATCTGGTAGAGAAAACATTAGAAAAAACACAAAAGTGTAAAGATTGTTGGGCGGCAAAATTTTGTAAGCTGTGCTTTAAAGACATTTTTGACCTTACAAATGAATTTTGTGAGAAAGCCAGAAATATGGTAGAAAAAGATTTAATCTATTACATAGAAAATATCAGGCCAAATAAAAAAATTATTAACTATTTAGAAAATTTATCAACACATTAGGAGACAGGATTATGAACATGAAGATAGCCATTATTGATATAGGAATTGATAAAGATATTGCAAATAAGAGTTTATGTAATGTTGTTCATTATTCTGTGTATAACAATATTTTTGATGAATGCTATAAAACTCCTACTGAACAACATGGTTCGGATTGTTTTAAAGAGATACTCAAACAAAATACAGAGTTTGATATTTTGGATATAAATGCTACTGATAATAATAATGTTCTGCAAATTTCAAATGTAATATTAGGAATTAAAAAGGCAATCGAATTAAGAGCAGACATAATAAATATCAGTCTTGGATTTTCAAAATACTCTGAGCAACTCATTGAAGTCTGCAAAGAAGCGGTTGATAATAATATTGCTATAATTTCTGCATCCTCACACAAAGGTGAAATTTCTTATCCTGCAAGTTTGAAAAATGTTATTGAAATACAAATAAATAATAAGCAAAAAGAAACTATTCAAAAAATTAATGAACATACCTTATCACTTAAAACCGCTGAAAAAATAATTGAAGAACAAGGCATAGAATTTGATTTTTCATCGACAAGTATGGCCAGTGCATATTTTTCAGGTTTATTTGCAAAAAAGTTAGATAGTAATCCACTCCTTGATAAATTTGTTATGCTAAACAAATTTTATGACTTAAATATAAAAACAGAATCTGATTATTTAGACAGTTTAGAATATGAAGAAATAAAAATATATGAAAAAATTAAGAACAAAAAAGTTGCTGTGGTTCTCTTACCACTTTCTGATAACTGGCCACTAAACAAAAAACTAAAAAATAAAAATATCGTAGCAATATATGACGCTTATAGAGAAAACTTTTATTCATGTGAAGATAAAAATTTACAAGCTGACAATTTTGATATTGTTTTGATAATCAATTCTGCTTGGTATGAAGTAACCTTATCTGAAACTATTAAAGAAAAATTTAAAAATTACGAAACGATATTTATAGGTAAATTTAAAAATTTAAGTAGTAAAAAATCTTTAGTTTATTCACATAATGATTTTATAAGCGAAAACATGTCAACCATAGAAAATCCCTTGATTTTAATATCTGGCGTAAGTTGGAGTCTTGATAAATTTAATACTCAAAAACAACTTGTGGAAAATTTTCAAGAAGATGATTTCGACGTAAAAGCTGTAACTTATAAACCGGAAGGTATAGTATATGGCTTTGATGTTTTTGAATATCCACAGAAAATTGTTTTTCCGGATATAGTTTGTTCAATAAATAACTATATGTATTGTAATGAAAATTCAAAATCCTTTGATGTATGGATTATAAATGTTGGTGGTGGAATGTTTATAAATAATTTTAATAAATTCGATTTTGGCAAGTTAACAGAGGCATATTTTCACGCTGTAGATGTGGACGTTTTAATATTACACATTCCTACGTTTATTGATGTTGACCAGCTAAATTTACATGTCTCTAAAGCGAATTTATTTGGTATAAGAAATGTGTTTTTTGTTGTGTCTCAGTACACTTTTGAAGGTTCTACCTTGAATTTTACTGATTCAGTTCAAATGTATCATGTCGATGATAAGGTTTATATTGAGAATATAAATAACTTAAAGGAAAAATCAAATTTGAAAATATTTACTCCACAAGATGTAAAAAAAGCCCTTTTGTATAAGGAAATAATGAATACTCTTGAAAATTAATTTTTGTATTACTTTCCTTTTAACATTGAAAACTAATGAAAATTTTTTTGATTAATATAAACTAAGGTTTAAGGATTTAAGAAAATTTTCATTGGATTTACATAATTAGAAGGATTTCATTTAGTGAGTGGATTTTATATATGATTTGGATAAAAAAAACAAATGACTATATTTTCAAAATTATTTTTATATTTAAGGAAATTTATAAATCTGGGTTTTGGACTTTATTTTTTTCTTTGTTCTCTATGATGATTAGTGGATTAATTCCTATTTTGATTTCTTGGGCAGTTTCTGAGATAGTGAAAATATTAGGAAATAATTCTAATTACTCAACTTTGTTAAATAAAGGATATTTAATATTTTTGTTTTTAATGTTGATTTTTTCTGTTATGGTTGATTTTTTTACTAAAAACGTTAAAGATATTATTTGCAATATTACTGGTCTTAAGTTAACACACAATATAGAAACTCTAGTCGCAAACAAATTTCAATACATACCTCAAAAAAACATAGATAATCCTGAATTTTTAGATTTATATGAAAATACTCTTAACAAATCTAGTTATGAGCCTATGAACATATTTGATAGTTTATTTAGCATAATTTCTTTATTGTTTGGGGTAATCGGTTATGCAATGATTTTATCTCACTTCAATCCGATTTTCTTGCTATTGACTATTATTCCTATTCTTCCAATGCTTAAATTTAAACTAAAAATTGGCAAAGATTATCATATCTTTTTAAGAAAAAATACAATGCAAACTCGTCAAACATGGTATTATTTTTCATTGATAACAGAACCAAAAAATTCTAATGAAATTCGAGGATTTGATTTGTTTAAATATTTTGGAAACAAGAGAAAAAAACTATTTGATGACTTCATAAAAGGACATTATAAATATGCAACAAAAGAGGTTATATATTCAATCGTTTTTGGTTTGGTTGCTATTTCAGGAATTGGTGTTTCTGAGTTCTGGTTATTAAACTCTGCTTTAAAAGGGTATACAAGCATATCTGACTTTGTTTTATTAAGTCCTTCGATAATATTTTTAGGTATATCGCTTTTGTCTTTAGTTACTCTGTTTTCTTCACACAATAAAAGTATATTGTTTTTAGATTATTTGTTTGAATTTTTGAAAACACCAACGTCGGAAAATAAAGATACTACTGAAAAAAACGATTTAACAAGCAATAATAAAGTAAATAGCATTCACTTTTGCGATGTTTCCTTTAAATATCCCGGGAATGATAACTATGCTCTTAAAAATATTAATATTGAATTTAATATTGGAGAAAAAGTTTGTTTTGTCGGTGAAAACGGTAGTGGAAAAACCACTTTTATTAAATTATTGCTAGGAATTTATGAGCCTTTATACGGGAAGATATTGCTAAACGGTAAAAATATAAAGGAATATGATGTTTTAAGTTATAGAAAATTATTTGGTATTACTTTTCAAAATTACATCAATTACGCGCTTGATGTCAAAAGTTGCATAGGCGTTGGCAATATTTGCAATATTGACGATTTAGAAAAAATCAAATCAGTTGCAAAAAAAACTAGGTCTGATGATTTTATAAAAATGTACAAAAATCAGTATGATACAAATCTAAGCAAAATGTTTTATGATAATGCCATTGAACCCTCAGGGGGTCAATGGCAGAAGTTGGCAATATCAAGAACATTATTCTCGGAGGCATCTATTTTAATTTTGGACGAGCCTACTGCAGCTCTTGATGCATGTGCTGAAGATGAAATTTTTAAAATTTTTGATGAAAATAGTGATGACAAAATTTTGATAATTATTTCTCATAGAATGTGCAGTGCAAAATTAGCTGATAAAATTGTCTTATTCGATAAAGGAGAAATTATAATGGCAGGTAATCATGCAGAAATGATGTTTTCAAGTAATAAATATCGGCAAATGTTTAATCTTCAAGCTGATAAATATAAATAAAAGTAAAATCAGCATGAGAAAGTGATGGTAACTCAGAAAGAAACGGTTATATGTTTATGACTTGATAGATAAGTTTACGAATATTTATATTCAAATATTTAGATTTAAAAAGATTAATATACTTTTCACTCCGAGATCACAAGCACACCTGGATTCACTATCAAAAATTCTCTTTTATCTTCATTCTTATCAGTGCTTATTTCAAGCATATATTCCTTTTCGTACAATACATCATAACCTAACAATTTTGTTAGCATCCCTGAATTGTGAAATAGCAGTTCTTCTTTAGTTCGGTATATTTCAAGGTCTTTAACTGTCTGTGATGGCCATGTTACATCAACGAAAGTCGCTATGTTTTTAAATTTTTCTGGATACATTTTGTAAATTATATCCTTGAGTTCTAATAAATAGGAATTTTCAAGTATTTTAGTGGTCTCGTTTAAAAACATTTTTAAAACTTTGCCATGAGAAAACAAATTACGTTCATAGGCTAAATTTATTGCATCTGCCCAACTTAAATTTTCTAAATCAATATCACCATAATCTGCAGATGCCCAATCCGCATCTGTAGGGAAGGTCCAAAATTGTGCATGAAGAAGATTTGAAGTCGTGTATATACCGCTTCCACGTTCATTTTCTAAATTCGTTGCAAAAAATATTTTTCCGGATTTAAAATCGTCAGCGAATTTTTGGCTCCTTACTCCGCGAAATAGCAATATTTTATTTCTAGATTGCTTCTCGAATTCGACATTTGAAATTATCTTTGGTAATCCAACGTTATTACTATAAAAATTTTGAAAAGCCTCTTCAAAGTTTTTAAATGAATAATTTTCGTACATTTTTAAGAAGTCTTGCATTTTTTGATAAAGAAGTTTTGCCATTTTAATTTTATTCTTATAATTATGATCATTAACAGAAAATTCTACTATCTTTGAGTCATCTTGCTTATTTACAATACAATTATTTTTAATTTCATAAAATTTATTATTTTTATTTATTTTGGTTTTTGATAAATTGAGATTTACAGAACATTTTTCAAAAATATTATCGGATATTTTTTCAATGTTTTCGTGTATATAAATTCCATTTAATGAAATGCAATGTTCGAATAATTTGTTTTCTAAATTTTTTAATGATTTTGGAATGTTTATTTTCTTCAAAGAAATACAGCTATAAAATGCACTTTCTCCAATAAAATTCACACTGTCAGGCATATTAATTTTTTGTAAATTAGAGCAACAAAAAAAACATTCCGAGCCTATTTTTTCTAACTTACAGGGAAGTTTTATTCTTTCCAGATTAGTACAAAAATTAAAAGCTCTTTCTCCTATTTTAATTATGGAGTCTGGTAATATTATTTGCTTCCACTTTTTCAGCACAGGGTCACCGAAGGCTCTATTAGCTACCTTAATAATTTTGCAACCTTTGACTTCATTAGGTATTGTTATTTTTTCAGAATTGTAATTTTGTACCTTTAATAAAACAGCAGTTTTAGCCATTTCATCTATTTCATAAGTAAACTGATTTTCCGAATACTCTACCCTGAAATAAGATTGTTCATATGCGCTACATTTGGAAATTGCAAGTGTTAAAAAACATAAAAACAAGATCAAAATACGCTTATTTAAAATATCCATCTTATCACACTTTTTATTTAATTATATCATAATTTTTATTTTGTTATTTCAAAATTAAAAGTGGACTAAATTGAATAAGATTTTAAATTAACTACTTTTTATGAAATATTAAACAATCCTGAAGATGAAATAAAAAAAATATAGCATTAGCCCCATTATAATGAAAGGAACTATCCTAGAAAATATAGTTTTAAATAAATCAATAACTCAAGAAGATTTGATTAGAATATTAAAAAAGTATAATTTATATGGTAGAGTTAATAAATTAGGCGGTCTAGATAAAAAGGTTTCTAGCGGCGGAAAAGAATTAAGTGGTGGAGAAAAACAAATAATAGAAATTATA
>JAIRWP010000067.1 GCA_031268845.1 Lactobacillales bacterium
AAAGCCTAAACCTAAAACATAGAAAGCAACTCCCTCATCATCCCAACCTTTACCAACTAAATAATCGCGTTCATTAGAATTCGCTGTGTATAAATGCTCCCCACTATTCCTGTCATACATCCGGTAAATTGGTACGCCTTCAATTAAAACTTGAAAGGCAACTGTTTCGTCACGCCAGCCCCGAGCTGCCAAATCATCTCGTTCATTAGAATTAGTTGTCAACAAATGACGATCGCCGATAGGATTAAAAAGTCGAAACACCGGCAGTGTACCTTCATCACTAAATGAACCTGATACACCATATAAAGAAGCATCTTCATTCCCTAGATTTGCCGGATCAAGAGAACGAGCATCCCAGATTTCTTGTACTAAATGATCTCCTGATACACGATTTGCTAAAGGATCCAAGACATTTGTCATATCACCATGCAATCCATAAGCAACAACAGCATGAGTGAAACCCGCAGGTGAGATTGGAGGGTTACATAAAGCGATAACCGCCCAACCAGACTCTAGCAATTCCCTTAACTTACTATATGAATAAATAGGTTTTACTACTTTATTAATCTTTTTTCCTGCATAAATAATCGCGTTTCCACCAGCTCCACCATCATAAAAATGTGCATCATATAATTCTTGCCCCCAACTAAGCGGAGTTCCACCCATAACCATCGCAATACTTGTAGGCACACAACCAGTACCACCAAAAGTATAGCCACCAAAAACGGCACCACTCCATTGAGGATCTTTTTGTGAAAAATAAGTTGGACCACCACAAGCTCCTCGCAACAAACGCGGCCCGATCAGTTTAATCTGTACTGTGCCAATGACCGGCCTTATTGTCTTTTCCTTCTCTAAAGCATAAGAATCGACATCACTAACATCAACTACTGGTACAGGATCTGCAAAAGCTTGTACTGATAATAAACTTATAAGTCCTAACACACACAATAAACTAAAAATTTTTTTCTTACCTAACTTCAAAACTCTTACTTACACCTTACTCTTTCTAACTTAATAACCTTTTAATAACCTATTAATGATTTCTCATTTACCTTATTTTTGCATTTGTCGTAAAATTTGCTGAATTTTGGCTTCTGACGGTTTTTGCCCCATTGATGACATCATAATACGCAGCATTTCCTCATTAACTGGCGGATTCTTTTTAAAATACTTTTTCATATACTGACGTGCCAGCAAAAATCCTAATAAAATTCCAGCTAAAAGTGCAACAATAATCAATGCAATTGCCACAACCATATTCATTCTGAATCCCTCATTTCTGTCCTATTAGCAAACGTCAAACTCAATAAAATCTTTATCAAGCTTGACACAAAAATTCATTTTTAATTAAGCCTCAATACACGAAAAGCAATATCTTCATATGACCAATTCTGAAGTTTTTCAACCTCGTCTTTTTCAAAACTATTTGATGTAAATAAATGTTCTTGCAACTTAGGATCAGTATTCCATAAGCGGAAAATATCAAAGCCGATGCTACTGCTAGGGGGTAAAACATAACAAGCAATGCCTTCATCATTCCAACCTTTACTTACCAAGTTATCTTTTTCAAATGAATTGATTGTAAAGAGGTGCTCCCCACTATTAGAATTATACAGTCGATAAAGCGGAATTCCTTGATGCTCATTAACAGTATAAAAAGCAATACCCTCATCAATCCATCCATGTTCATTCACTAAGTTATCTCTCTCATTGGAATTCATTGTAAAATGATGACGTTTATCAGTAGGATTCATTACTCGATATATCGGAACTCCAGTTTCTGCAAAGCTTAGGGCTGCATTGCCAGTGAAAACACCCGTATAATCAACATTGACATCAACGCCTGCTTCACGTGACATTCCCGCAAAACGAACTTGTCCCCACTGCCATGCAGCATACTCTGTATGTAATAAATCTGTAGCTAAAGGATTATCAGGAAAATGGGCAATCCACATGTTGTTACATCCTCCTAATTCAGCTGGATTCATACGTCCTGACTGAATAGCATTGGCATAAGTATAATGAATAACTCTTCCATATCCAAGCTCCCTTAATCGTTGCTCAAAAGCTTTTGCAACCTGAGTTGGATTAGGAGCATTCAGTGCTCCACCATCATCACTTTCTACATCATTTACTACTATAGTATCTCCATTAAGACCTAATTCTCTAGCAACAGTAGCAAAAAATTCTGCCTCATCTTGTGCTACACCATCTGAAAAAGCATTGAGAAAGTGATAAACAGAAACGACTAAGCCCGCTTTACGAGCATACTCGATTTGCTTACGAGCCTCTGGATTACGATAAGTTGTAGATTGCGTTAACTTAATCACTACTCCACGCACACCAAAACGTGCAAGAGCATTAAAATCCTCTTGCGTCATCCAACCCTGATAACTAGCAATATCAATAAAATCAATTCGAGGTCGCGTAGTATCACTACTAGGAAACTCGCCTGTCGCCCCTCTTCTTAAAGGCAAATTAATACCCCATGGTACAGGTCTATTTCTAGCAGAACATCCCATATACCCCTGTCCATGCCCATGAACTACCTGCGGCATCATCAAACCTGCCAAACAAGCAGATAATATCATAAACTTACTTTTCTTCATTACAACCTCCTAGAATAAAAAATACAATCTTCCAATAGTTCTCCTTATTTTCTCTTCAAAAAACAGTCAGCATCCCTTTTACCGGTACTGGCTGTTTCTACTAAAAATTCCCACTATTTATACTTGATAAACAGATACTTGTTTTTTATCACGTCCGCGGCGCTCAAAACGCACTACACCTTCAGTTTTGGCAAACAAAGTATCATCTCCACCGATACCAACATTTATTCCTGGATAAATTTTTGTGCCACGTTGACGATAAAGAATCGATCCGCCTGTCACAGTCTGACCGTCGGCTGCTTTAGCACCTAGACGCTTCGACTCAGAATCACGTCCATTAGATGTTGAACCGCCACCTTTTTTATGAGCAAATAATTGTAAATTCATTTTTAGCATAAGACTCACCACCTCACTTTTCGTAAACATCCTCAACTCTTATACATTCACCATAATCTTCTTCTATTGACGTCAAGCCTAAATAAAGGCTCTCCAACAAAAATTGCGAACAATTATCATGTTCAATCGTTTCCCCTTTAGTAGGCTCTATATAAAGATAAGCAAGTGCTTCATTAACCTTAACAATCGGTTTCGTGAAAGCTAAAAGTTCCAGCGAATTAACGGTATTAATTGCTAAAGCACTGACCCCTGCACAAATAATATCTTTCCCGTATTCTCCGCATAAAGCATGACCTTCAATTGTACAACAAAGTATATCTGCCTTTTCATCACTAGTACGCTTAAAAATTGCATTAATCATAACTTTTCTCCGTTCATATCAGCAAAAAACAAAACAGCGTTAAAATCCTAATATTAGGCATTAATTTCATCAATAATAACTTTGGTGTACGGCTGACGGTGACCTTGCTTACGATGAGAATGTTTTTTAGGTTTATACTGGAAAGTTACCACCTTCTTTTGTTTTCCATGTTTTTCAACTGTTCCCACAACTGTCGCTCCACTAACCAACGGAGCTCCAACAACAGCAGAATCGCCACCAACGAAAACAACTTCATCAAATGTTACTTTTTCTTGAGCTTTTGCATCTAACTTCTCAACATAAATAGCTTGACCAACTTCTACTTTAACTTGCTTACCACCAGTTTTAATAATTGCATACTTACTCACTACGGCACCTCCTTATATAAAAATTCCAGACTCGCCAAACTAAGTGCCTATACTATAGAACTCTAACTTAGCATGCGCGGTTGCACATACGAAGTTCCCGCAGATACAACGCTTTTATTTTATAAAAAAAACTTACTACTTGTCAAATTTTATTTAAAAAATATGTCGTTTTGCGCCCTGCACCTATCATCCCAATCTTTCCATCGTTCTTCAAAGCGCTTAGTGCACGCTCAATTGTTTTCTTACTAACCTGCGATAAAATCGCTTTAACCTCGCTAATAGTCTTTAAACCATTTTTCATATGCTTAAACCTCTTCAAGCAAATCCAGAGTATACGGCCCCAACTTCCCTGCACGAATTTCCTGAATAATCATCTGACTTGCTCGCTCATAGTCATCTTTAAATCCGCGCTTTTGTAAAATCAATAACAACAAATCAACAGTTGATAAAGACAGATCACTCTCTGTCAAAGAATAACGCTCCATAACACGTTTTGGAAAATGATTAACAAAAAACGCTAAACCAAAAAGCGCAACATCATCTGCATGTAAAAGTTGATCCTTAATCGCCCCAGTTAATGCCAACTTTTTTCCAACTTCCTCATTCTCAAAATTTGGCCAAAGAATTCCCGGAGTGTCCAATAACTCTAAATCAGAGTTCAAACGTATCCACTGCTGACCTTTGGTCACCCCAGGTTTATTTCCCACCTGAGCTTTTTTCTGACCAACTAATCGATTCATCAATGTCGACTTTCCAACATTAGGAATACCAATGATCATCGCACGTATCGCTCGTGACTTTAAACCACGCGCTTCATCCCGCTTTAACTTCTCCTTTAGAACTATTTTACTCTCAGAAATAATTTTTTTTACATTTGTATTGAATTTAGCATTAATAATTAGCGAATTATACCCTTGTTCCTTAAAAGAAACACACCACTTCTTTAACTGCACACGATCACCTAAATCGCTTTTATTGATTAAAAGCAACCGCGGTTTCTGCTGCAAAATTTTATCCAACATCGGATTGCGACTGGAAATAGGTAATCTAGCATCAAGTATCTCATAAATAATGTCCACAAATTTTAACTTTTCCTGTATCTTTACTCGCGCTTTTGCCATATGACCAGGAAACCACTGAATATTACCGCTCATCTTTAAACTCCCTTAAGAGGTTCTAAGAAATTATTGTTTAGATGATGCTATTTATTTTCTTTAATTGCAATTCAAATTAAATAAAAATTATTTCACTTCTCCACCTTCAACAACGATATCATTAGGGGTAGCGCTATTTTTATACACAGGTTTTAATGTCGCTTCAAAGTCTTTATGAAAAAATTGTTCTTTAGCTAATTTTTTAATATCTTCATTAATAAAATCGAGTAAGGTTTTATTTCCCTTAGAAATCGCTGCCGCAATGGTATCCACATCTCCTAAACTCTTGATGCTAACACTAAAATTTTTATTTTTAGCAACCCAGGCTAAAGCTTCAGTATTGTCGGTAGCAATCGCAGCTCCTCTTTTATCAAGCAAAGCCTGAAAAATTTCCTGATATTGTTCAAACTTTAATAATTTAATCTCTGGATAATTTTTCGTGAAGTAAGTATCTGCTGTTGTTCCTTTAGCAACAATTAATGTTTTGCCTTTTAAATCTTTAACATCTTTAATTAAAGCATTATCTGGCGAAATAACTCCAAGTGAAACTTTCTGGTAAGGAAGAGAAAAATCTACAACCTCTTTACGCTCTTTGGTAACCGTAAAGTTAGCCAAAATAATATCAACCTTACCAGTTTTCAAGTATTCGGCGCGATTTACGGCATCTGTTGGAACGTACTCTATCTTAACCCCCAAATCTTTTGCTAAACGATTTGCAAAATAAACATCATAACCTTGATAATTTCCCTTTTCATCCACATAAGAAAACGGTTTTTTATCACTAAAAACACCGATCGTAACTTTTTTGCTTTTTTTAATCTCAGCAAGTGTTCGAAAAACTTTTCTCTCACTATTTGACTCTTTTGTTTTATCCGAGCATCCAGTAAACACCAAAGGTAATAAAATAACGACACTTAAAATATAAATCATTTTTTTCATCATAGATTTCAACTCTCCTTTTCATCTTCAAAAGAGAACATCCTCAAAAAGTTCTGTGCTCTTTTAGTCTTAGGATTTTCAAAAAATTCTTTTGCAATACCAACTTCAGCAATCTTTCCTTGATCCATAAAAATAACTTTATCAGCCACTGCTTTGGCAAAATTCATTTCATGAGTAACGATTAACATCGTATTTCCAGATCTTGCAAGTCCCAATAAAAGATCTAAAACCTCCCGAACCATCTCCGGATCAAGGGAAGCTGTCACTTCATCAAATAACATCACTTCAGGCTTCATAATTAAAGCTCTTGCAATCGCAACTCGTTGTTTTTGTCCACCTGAAAGCTCACGCGGATACATAAACTTCTTATCAAAAAGCCCGACACGTTTTAAAAGTTCGTTTGCATCCTTAGTAGCTTTTGCTTTTTCTTCCTTTAAAACTTTCATCGGCCCTAAGATCAAATTATTTAAAATGTTTCGATGCGGAAAAAGATCGTAACTTTGAAAAACCATGCCGATGCGTTTGCGAATTTCCGTCCAATTTTGACTATTAGAAATCAACTGATCTTCTAAAAAAACCTCTCCTGATGAAATTTTTTCAAAACCATTAATACAACGCAGCAAAGTACTCTTACCACAACCAGAAGGTCCAATAATAACAACCACTTCACCCTTTTTGATCTTAAATGAAATACCCTTTAGAACTTCAAGATCGCCATAACTTTTTTTTAAATTGTGAATTTTAAGTAACGATGAACTCTCCGACATTTTCACTTACCCTTTTAATTTTTAAATTTTAACTCTAAACGTCTAGCAACCAATGAGATTGGCCAACACACTAAGAAATAAAGCATAAAAACAAAGCCATACATCCAAAATGCCGCATCTGGTGCTTTATAACGGCTAGCTTCAATAATTTGCTGAGAAGTTTTTAAAACTTCTACCACGCCTATTAACACAACCAAAGAAGTGGTTTTAATCATCCGTGTAGCTAAATTAATCACTCCTGGTAAAAGAGGCTTAAAAATCTGCGGCAAAATAATATACCCAAAAGTTTGCCCTTTGGTTAAACCTAAAGCTTCTGCACTCTCATACTGAATTTTTGGCACAGAAGTTACCAAACCACGAACTAACTCTCCGATTTCAGCAGTGCCCCACATTGTAAATACAATAACAGCCGAGACTTCTCCCGAAAAGTTGAGTCCAAACGCACGTGATAAACCAAAGTACACCAAAAACAACGTCACTAATTGCGGCATAATCCGATTAAGCTCAACATAAATTTTCGTTAAACATCGTGTTAGCCTATTTTTGATCATCATTACAAGACCTAATAAAATGCCCAAAACAATTGAAAAAGTCATTGAAGCTAAGGCAATCCTAATCGTCACAACTAAACCTTCAAGAATGCGTACAAAATTATCAGCATTTAAAATAACATCAATTCCCGAATTTCGCACGACGCAACCTCTTCTCCAAAACAAACGCTAAAATTAAAATAGGCAGCAAAATAATAAAATAACAAATAACCAACATTAACAATGCTTCATCCGTTTTATAATAAATACCAATCAAATCTTTGGCCACAAAAACTAAATCAGCCAAAGCCACCGCACTAAATACCGATGTCTCCTTCAGCAAAAAAAAAATATTTGAACAAAGTGGTGGAATCGAGTTTGAAAGACACTCAGGCAAAATAATATAGCGCATCACTTGACTTCTTGTTAAACCAATAGCTAATCCGCCTTCAATTTGCGCCTTACTAACAGACTCTATTCCTGCACGAAACGTCTCAGCCATATAACCAGAACCCAAAAACGAAAGGCCAATAATAGCTGCAGTCTCAGAAGTAATTCTTACCCCAATTTTCGTCAAACCAAAGTATAAAAAGAACAAAATAACAATTAAAGGCGAATTGCGAGAGAGTTCAACAAAAAAAGCAGCTAACCTTCGCAAACAAGGAATTTTATAGTAAATAAGCACACTAAGAAAAAAACCTACTAATATCGAAATAATAATCCCCAAAAGCCCAAGTCTTAAAACAAGCATCGAAGCATCTATATACCTTGGAAAAAACTCTTTTATAAAATTAATATCCATCTAAATTCCTCAAAATTCTTATTTTTTTCGTTGCTGCTTGCCAGCATTTCTGCCTTTACCAGAAGGATAATTTAATGGCTTAACATCCTTTTTAGGAGTAACATCTTTTTTAACAGCCTCCACCGGCTTTTTTGGTGGATTATCTTTAAACTCTTCATCTACTTGCTTGCGAACTTTTGGTTTGATAATAAAACTACTAATACATTGCTGTACAATTGCCACTACACCACCAGCAACCCAGTACAATTGCACTCCTGCTGGCATCGTTAAACCAAACATCACGGTTATTATTGGACTCATAAAAGTCATCGTTTTCATCTTCTCTTTTTGTTCTTCATCCAAACCAACCAAAGAAATATAACTTTGAATCAAATAAAGAATCCCAATTATTATTAATAAAGCAATACTTCTTTTCGCTAAATCAATACCAAAAAAATAATCCTTTAAGATCCCTTCATTGTACCGTGCAGTAAAATAAAGCGCTGAGAAAATAGGCATCTGCAATAACATTGGCAAGCAACCTGCACTCATGCTTCCAAGCATGTTTACGCCATTTTCCTTATAAAATTTTTGTAACTCCATATTGGCAGTCATTTTCTCTTCTTGCGTCTTGGCATTTTTAATACGCTCATTTATTGGTTTAGCATATGTATTTAAAAGTTGCATCTTTTCCTGCTGGACTGTTGATGCATGCATCTGTCTAAAAAATAAAGGCATTAAAACAAAACGCACTACAAGCGTTACAAAAATAATAGCAAAACCATAATTCATATGAAAATTTTTCGCTAAATAATCCAAAAAATTGCTCATGGGCTCCATTAAAAAATGATACGCCCAACCTTCCCCCGTAGGGCGACCGGATTTATCTGTCTTTACACAACCTGATAATAAAAGCAAAGACATTAACATTGAACCGCCAAATAAAAAGCGTTTAACATTTTTCATTCTCTAAATCCCTCTTTCAAAATACTTTCATCATTCTAAAGCATTTAAGCGCTTTTTTCAACGTATTAATCATAGCTTCAAATAAAAAAGGTTTTTATTTTTTAAAAAAAGAATTTAGAATGGCAAGGGCAATTTGAAGCTCTATTTTTTCTCTATTTCATGATATGCTGCATAAACTTCTTGCTTTTTCATTTCTCTTAACTTGGCAACTTCTTTAATCGCTGCTTTGGCATTATTCTCATTTTTTGGTAAAAGTTTTTCAACATGCTCTTTTATGGAAAAGATCTGCCAAGCTGCCTCTTCTTTCTTATTTAAGCATCCTGATACCAATAAACATATTTCTCCCTTAATCGAATTGCTCTCTAACTCCTCTAAAACTTCTGCACATCTCCCACGCAAATACTCCTCATAAAGCTTTGTTAACTCACGACACAACACAAAATCACGATTTCCATAAATTTCTAAAATATTTGCAAGCGTTTCTTTTACACGAAAAGGTGACTCATAAAAAATTTGCGTTTCTTCACGCTTCTTTAGAGCATCCAAAGTTGTTAGCTGATCTTTCTTTTTACGCGGCAAAAAACCATAAAAGAAAAACGGCTGAGGTAAAAGACCTGATGCAATTAAAGCCGTCATCCCTGCTGTTGCTCCAGGCAAAGATATCACAGGAATATTTTCCTGAAGGCAAGCTTTTACTAACTCATATCCTGGATCACTAATTGAAGGCATGCCCGCATCACTTACTTGTGCAATTTTTTCTCCTGTTTTAAGCATTGCCAACAACTGAGGAATTCGCTCCTTAACATTATGTTCATGCAAACTAATCTGCGGCTTTTTAATCTGAAAATGATTTAGTAGTTTCAAAGTATTGCGCGTATCTTCACTAGCTATCCGATCCACTTCAGAAAGAATTCGCAGAGCTCTCATAGTAATGTCCTCTAAATTGCCAATCGGTGTTGGCACCAAGAAAAGCGTGCCACCAATATAATCTTTTGCAAAACTTCTCTGCTTTCTTAGCAAAATCTTTCTTCCTTTCAAATAATGATATTGTCTATAACCTTGCTTGTACAATTTTATCAAGATATCTACAATACTGCTAATATCCATATTTAAATTTCCAAAAACATGTCTATGGCTAAATTGTTTTCATTCAAAGTAATATAAATATGCAAAAATTGTTAATAGTTTAACGCCATGTTAAACTATTTATAAAATATTCAATATATTTGATGCTGAGGTGTAAATAAATGGAAAAATATATCAAACGTCCTCAATACACTAATTTTCTACGTAATTGGAAGGACAAAAATATTATCAAAGTTATTAGTGGTGTTCGTCGTTCAGGCAAATCCACATTATTGACAATGTTTCAAGAAGAATTACGTGAATCAGGTATCAGAGACGATCAAATCCACAATATTAATTTTGAATCTCGTAAATATCGTAAAATTTCAAATATAGATGAACTTGAAAATTTATTGTACAAACGCATGGATTTAACCAAAATGAATTATGTCTTTCTGGATGAAATAGAACGGATTCCAGAATTTGAAAAAGTAGTGGATAGCTTGTTTGTAGAAAAAAATGTGGATGTGTATATCACAGGCTCTAACGCTTATTTTTTAAGCAGTGAACTGGCAACATTATTATCCGGTCGCTACGTCGAATTATCAATTTTGCCACTTTCCTTTGAAGAGTTTGTAAGATGGCAACGTGAAAATCGTCCTGATCGCAGGTACTTCTCACTTGCGATGCATTATCAAAAATACCTTAAAAGTTCCTTTCCATTCACACTTATTTTGGAAAAAGATGAAGATATCACTACATACCTTGAAGGAATTTACTCAACGGTACTTGTAAAGGATGTTGCCACCAAACATGATATTGCAGACATCGCAAATTTAGAACGTATCAACCAGTTTTTATTTAGCGTAATTGGTTCGATGATCTCAACAAATAAAATTAAAAATACTCTGGCTTCAAATGGACTTTCACTTTCACCATTAACTGTAGATAAATATGTATCTGCACTAGAAGCTGGTCTGCTATTTTATCCTGTTTGTAAGTACAATGTTCGCGGAAAACGACTTTTAGCAAGAGAGGAAAAACTTTACGCTGTAGATATAGGATTAAGAAATATCATACTGCCAGATGCAAACGAAGATGCTGGTCATATTTTGGAGAACATCATTTTTTTGGAATTATTAAGAAGAAAAAGACACGTCTATGTTGGAAAATATGATGAATATGAAATTGATTTTGTAACTGTTAACACAGATGACTCACTGGAATTTTATCAAGTCGCCCTTACAACGCTTGATGAAAAAACACTTGAACGCGAATTACGTCCTCTACAAAAATTAAACAATTCATATCCAAAATTTTTACTTACACTGGATGAAATCAATCCAAATGCAAATTATGAGGGGATTCGTAAGATCAATGCATTAGAATGGCTGCTAGATGTAAGCCTAGACTAAAATATTTTATAATTTTCGAATAACCTTTTTAACAATACTTTCGACAATCATTGCAATGACAATTCCTAAGCCTGTTTGAATAATATTGCCAGGAACTTTCACTATGCTTAATGTCCAACCATAAAGAAAACTTCCACTTAACGCGTAACCTGTAACCATCACCATCCCACCTAAAACAAGAGCAAAAAAACGATAAATAGTTTTAGGTGTTTGCTTTTTCTTCAAGCTTAAGCCAACAATCAAACCCTGCAAACCATGAATCACCAAAGAAAAAAACATCCACTCGTAAGCGCCACTTAAAAAATCAATTAAAAAACCGCTAAGAGCACCAACAGTCAAACTGCTGCTTGCACCAAAAAGTAAGGCTATCACAAAAATACCAGCATCACACATCGGCGTAAAAATCCCAACTGGTGTTTGAATTTTAACAACCATTCCCAAAACAACCACAAATGAACTTAAAACCGCTAATTCAACTAAATGACGCGTTTTAATATTATCTTTCACGCTTTTCACTCCTTGAAAATCTTTGCGCAGCTTGCCATACATTACCATGTTTTTCATCTATCAACAAATCGCGAAAAATCCCGTTATAAACAAACTTTTTTGCTTGTTTGATAATCGTCAATAAATCCATCCCCTCAATCATTCCCGCTAAAATCGCAGAAGCAAAAGTACAACCTGCGCCATTGTAAGTATTTTGTAAAATCTTTGGAAGCTTTAAAACATGAATAGACTGTCCATCTAAAATAATTTCTAATCTGTACTATTCTCACACCCAAAGATACTCCTAGCTGTAATAATACAATAAATCTGTAAGCGAAATGAAACAAATAATGAAAATAACATAAATAGATATTCGTTTTCACAAAAAGAGCTTTATTTTGATAAATTGCAGTAGCAGCAATCTGAAAATATAAATCTCTTAGAACCTGTTAACAGGTTCTTACTATCATGAAAAGAAATTTAACTTGATTTTTTAGGGTGTTATACTTAATGAAGAAGGAATGAGGAAATTAGAACGTGTTAACGATCTCAGAGTGATGAATAATTTTGGCTATTTTTCCGTATTTTTTCGTTAAAAAGCCTCGATTTAGCACCGCTAAACCTACGTTTTTTGCCTCAAACTACGAAAAAATAGCTCAAAAATTCATTTC
>JAIRWP010000016.1 GCA_031268845.1 Lactobacillales bacterium
ACACAAAGCTCGTCCAAGCATCTTTTCCAACTTATATAAACTTACTATAACACTGTTTGAAATTTTAGGTAAAGTGCTACAACAAACTTTCAGTTTTCAAAAATAATCGCATTTGCGGGACATTTATAAGATGCATTTACAACACTAGGCAGATTTTCTTTTTGAATATTTAATTGCTCTTTTGATGTAGCAATAAATTTAACGACTCCATTGTCATAGTAATCAAAGATTTTTGGGGCATAAATTTGACAAAGTCCGCAAGCGATACAACGTTTGGGTAAAATTGTTATTTTCATACTATGAATTCAAATTTATAGTATTATTTTGCTTTTTTTGTTCAGAGGATTGTTTTGCTTGCTCTTCTTTTTTTATTTCTTTTTGAATTTGTTGTTTCAACTTTTGAGGTAGATTATCTACAACGGTTTTGGCTACATAGTTTGCATAATACGGCACACCTATTGTATCTGGATGCACTTGATCATCTGCAAACCAATTTTCATGAGCATTAGACATACCATACCAGTCAATTAGATGCAAATTTTTATATTTTTTGGCTTTTCCTTTTAGTAAAGTATTAACACTTTTTTGCCAAGGTTTCGTTGGTACATGCACAGTTGTCCAAAAAACAATTGTATCTTTCCCTAAAATGTCCATGATATCTTCAAAATTCGAATTAGTAATATAACCATTTGTCCCTAAACTTAACCAAACAATTTTTGTTAAACGCTTTTCTTTTTTTTGAGCTTTTAATTCTTCAGCAGTCGTATATGCTTGTCTACTCACTGTTCCGTTTAATATAGCTTTAGGAAATATTTCTTGAATAGTTGCTTCAGCAGATAACATAACCGAATCGCCAAAAACAAATAAAGGCACATATGCGGCAATTTTATGATCTTCATCCGTCATAATATAATTAAATTTTTTAGTATCAACCTCCGTTGATCCCTTGACGGCAACTTTTTTAGATGTAACCTTCTTCTTGGTTAATGCTTTTTTCTTACGCGCTGCAATTTTCTTCTTATTTTCTTCAATTTGTTTTTGTACTTTTTTCTGCTCAGCAGTTAAGAGATTTGTAGGAGCAGTAATAATGCCAAACAATGCGATTATTATCGTTAATGAAGACAATACAATCTTCCATTTTTTCTTCCAAATAAAAGGTTGACCATAAAATTCCTTTAACTTTTTTAAAGTGTAACGATAATCAAAGGCAGCTAGTGGTTTTTCAAAAAAACGATAACTAAGTTCACTGACTGCTAAAATAGCCAATAATTCTATAAAAAATCTTACTCCTGGATGATTTCCTGCATTTTTAAACTTAGTTTCGTAAAAAATCATAATTGGATATTGATATAAATAAATGCCATAACTGCGCTTACCAATATATGTAAAAAACGGATTGGTTAGCCACTTATTCCACTTTGCACCTGGATGAGCAGTAATTGCTATTAAAATCATTGCTAAAATACTTACAAAAAACAGACCGCCGCAATAAACAAAGACCCAACTATTATCTAAAAAGAAAAAAGCAAGAGCTAGCAAAACTAATGCACCAAATCCCAAGCGATTTAACCACTTTTGACTATCTGGCGCAATGTTTTCGCGCATTCGCCAACTTGGCCAAATAAAGGCTAATGCCCCGCCTAAAAGAATTGAAAACATTCTAGTATCTGTTCCAAAATATACACGCGTGGGATCTTTACCAGGAGTAAAAAGCGTCCACATTAAAATAAATGACACTAAAGAACAACTTGCTAAAATTAAAAAAATCTTTCCTTGATTATGAATCAATTTGATCAACAAAACAAAAACAATTGGCCAAATAAAGTAAGATTGCCCTTCTACAGCTAATGACCATAAATGGGTAAACGGTGATTCATTGCCAAAACGATTAAAATAAGATGAATCATGATAAATTTGCCACCAATTGTTTAAATAAGTTAGAGAACTTAAAACAACACCGCGCAAATTATTGGCCAAACTTCTTTGAAAAAGAGTGATATAAGCTGATGCGCCGATTAACATCAAAACCATTGCTGGATATAAGCGCTTCATTCGTCGTACATAAAAGCCTTTGAAATCAATTCGACCATTTTGCTGGTATTCCTGACGCAATAAATCAGTAATTAAATAACCTGATAAAACGAAAAAAATGGGTACACCAAGGTATCCACCCTTCATCATATTAGGCAATAAATGATAAATAATAACGCCAATAACAGCAATCGTCCTTATGCCATCAAATCCTGTGATATAACGTGCACTAGCTAATCTTTTTTTTTTCATTGCATTCTATAATTTCCGTTCTATAAATTTATTTCACATATCTTTTTTAAAACTGTTAGAGCCTGTTAAAGATCTTTTTTAGAAATCATCTTCATAGAAGTTTCCCATAATTTTAACATTTTCTTGAATAGAAACAAAGGCACGATCATCAGCAAGTTTCATAACTTTTTTGAGATCAGAGATTTCTGCTGCTGTGACTACTGTAAAAACAATTCCCTGTGCACTATGTGTATAAGCTCCTTCAACAGAATGTACAATTGTCGCTCCTCGCTGTAGTTTCTCCTGAATACAATTTGCGACTTTATTGGGCGTTTTGGTAATAATCATGATTTGCATTTTCTTTTGCCTGGTAAAGATTGCATCTGTTACTTTAGCACTAACAAAAATAGTTAAAATTGTATAAAGTGCATATTTCCAACCAAATAAAAAACCGGCCAAAGTGATAATTACCGCATTAAAACTCATTGAAATTACGCCGATACTGCGTCCAGTCTTCTTTTGAATACTTAAACTAACAATATCTAAGCCGCCAGAAGATAAACCATTTCTTAAAGCATAGCCAATCCCTGCACCATTAATCACACCACCAAAAATGGCGTTGATAATAGGATCAGCAGTTAATTTTGTCTCTGGAACAATCCGAATAAAAAAGACAGAAAGGGTAACTGTAATCACCGTAAAGATTGTAAAATTTTTGCTAATTCTTCTCCAAGCTAGAAAAAAAAGCGGAAAGTTCATTAACCAAATACTTAAAGAAACCGGCATATTAAACATAAATAAATATTTAGAAATGGTGTGAATAATCTGTGATAATCCATTTATTCCACTAGCATAAATATTGCCAGGTTGAAAGAAGAAATTCATTGCAATTGCTGAAAGAATGGCATAAATAACTCCAGCTGAAAGCTTTTGACTGTATTTATTAAAATAAAAAATAAAGTTACGCATCTGTCATTCTTCTTTCACCACATTTATTCCCAAGTATGTCAATCGCTCTTTATCGACCATCGTTAACATGTTCTAAATTAATTTTTTATAAATGTCAGTAAAATTTTCATACACTTGTTGTAATGGAACGCTTACTTCTTTTCGCGTTTTGGCATTTTTAATATTTACTACTCCTGCAGTAAGCTTACTTGCACCAATGGTCATAATTAGCTTTGCTTGCTCCTTATCCGCTGTTTTAAATTGTGCCTTCGCCTTTCTTCCCAAAAAATCGCAACCAGCAGAGTAACCGGCCTGGCGAATAGCTTGTATTAGTTTTAAGCTCTTAAAATTTGTCTCTTCTCCCACTGTTACGATATAAACATCTAAAGTTTTTTTAACAGGAAGATCGACCTCTTCTGCATCCATTGTTAATAAAAGCCTTTCAACGCCGATACCAAAGCCCACAGCAGGTGTTTCAGGTCCACCAAAATATTCCACTAAGTTATTATAACGGCCACCAGCAGCAATTGTAGTTTGCACTCCGCTCATCTTTAAACTCATTACTTCAAAAATCGTATGATTATAATAGTCTAAGCCACGCACCATATTGGAGTTAATTTTATAAGGGATTCCAAGTTCTTCAAGCATATTTATAACTGTTGTAAAATATTGACGGGATTCTTCATTTAAGTAATCAAGAATCGATGGTGCACTTGCAACAATTTTTTGATCTTTCTTATCTTTAGAATCAAGTACTCGCAATGGATTTTCATGTAAACGACGCCTTGAATTTTCACTTAACTTTTCCATTTGCGGCTCTAAAAAAGCAATTAGAGCTTTTCTGTAAGACGCACGACTTTCTTTATCTCCCAGCGAATTAATCACTAATTTTGTATGTTTAAGTCCCAAACATTTTAGAAAATCCATCAGCATGGCGATTGTTTCTACATCTACAGCCGAATTATCTGAGCCAAAAGCTTCCACACCTAACTGATGAAACTGCCTCATCCTTCCAGCTTGTGGACGCTCATAACGAAACATTGGTCCCATATAATACACTTTGTAAGGCTTTTTATGCTCAGGTCCAAATAATTTATTTTCCACAAAAGCACGCACAACTCCAGCAGTACCTTCCGGTCTTAAAGCAATATGACGATCGCCTTTATCGTAAAAATCATACATTTCTTTTGAAACAATATCAGAAGTCTCCCCTACTGTGCGAGCAAAAACTTCATAATGTTCAAACAACGGAGTGCGAAGTTCAAAAAATTGATACCTCTCAAAAACTTTACGTGCTGTTTGCTCTAAATACTGCCATTTTTTGAGCTCTTCTGGCAATAAATCACTTGTTCCCTTCGGTCGCTGTACTTTTTTTAACTCTCCCATGAACTCCCTTTCTTTGAATATCTTTAATTTTAAGAACCTGTTATAGCTATTCCGATTTAAAATAAGCTGCGATAGCATCCTGAATTGTTAAGTAATTTTTAGAATTCAAACGCAACCAATTTTTTAAATTTGCCCATAGTTTTTCAATTTT
>JAIRWP010000078.1 GCA_031268845.1 Lactobacillales bacterium
CATTTTATTTCCTCAATTCTTATTTATTAATATGATTACATATTACCTGAACTTTTGGAAAAATGCTACATTTGGATTCTATAATATCCTCTTTTGATTTTCAAGTTGATTGACTATATGAGTTATTAATGAAAATTTTGTTTCGAGAAATAAGAAAGCTTTAATTTTAAATTTTATATCTACGATACGGAGAAAAAAATGAAAAAAGTTATTCAAACTTTACTTTTACTTGAATGTGTTATAGTTGCTTTTAGTAGTTGTTATATTGCTAAAGAAATGGCAAAATTTCAAACTTTAAATCAATATGAACAACAAATCTCTATTGTTGATCTCCCAAATGCTCAAATTAGCCAAAAAGAAAAAGTGGCAGGATTAATAAAGACTGTGCAAAAATATCATTTAAAACTGACACGTGTAATCTATCAATCTGATAATGCTAAAAATATTTATACCAATGATCTAAGTCTTAACGGCTGGCTTTCTATCCCCAAAAACGTTGCTGTTAAAGGGGACAACTATTTAGCCAATAAGCCGGTTAATGACCCCAAAAAAATTGGCAATATCCATTGGTTAAGTAACGAAGATACCATACATCTTTATTCACTGGCAGGTTTAAAAAATCTAGGTTTAAATGGAACATATATTATTCGTACGCAAAAATCGCAAAACCTTGTAAAATTTATTAGAGAATTAAGTGAAAATTATCATCTTTCGCTCAAAGTATTGCACAATACTTCTAATACTAAGGAATTTATGAAAGCTATTTTTTCTCTTCCTATTTTGCAAATTTCGATCGTTACTTTATTAGCAATTACTGTTTTTTGTTTTCTATTTTATCTAATCAAGCAATCAAAACGTCAATCTCTTCAAGTTCTTCATGGTTATTCTCAAAAACAGATGTTACTAGTAACTTTTAATACCTTTAAATGGACTTTTATTTTGCTTATTTTCCTAAATTTAATTATTCTTACTGGTGAAAAATTTCTCTATAAGCTTCATCCAAAGATTTTTTTCTACTCATTTTTAAGCAGTAGCGTTGTTTTTCTTTGTTTATTTTTGACTTTGTTAATTATTACATTATTTTGGCAACAAAGTATTGTCTATTCAAAAACTTTAAATAATTATGTTAAGGAAAAAAATCTTTTTACTCCATTTTTAGTTATTAGTAAAGTTTTTGCTTTAATTTTTCTTTTTGTCTTTCCTTATTTTTTTGATGGAGTGATTAATTGCTGTCAAAGACTTTATGAGGATAATCATGCTAACAAAACATGGATGCAAGCTAAAAATGTTTATCAGCCTTTTGTAGCTTTTACCTTCCATGAAAACAATCAATCACAAGAAAAAGAAGATATGTTATTTTTAAATTTTTACAAAAATAATTATAATCGTTTAGCTTTGATTGATTCAAGCAACTACGCTGTCGTTCCCTCCATAAAGAAACCTCTTTATAAACTCAATACAAAAGGCAAAATTGATGAATTGACAAGTCCAAAAGGGCGTTGTTTAGAAATAAATACCGCCTATCTTCAGTGGAATACAATCCTTGATAAGCACAATCATCCAATTAAAAAGGAGCAAATCGATTTTTCTGAAGATTCTTACACAGCTTTAGTGCCTATGAAATTAAAAAAATACGAAAAAATAATTAAAATAAAATTAATAAAAAATTATCAATTTTACTATGTAGGTGCAGGAAGACGAAATGAATTAGAGAAACCACCTAAAATTCATCTTATTTATATTAAAAATAATCAAAAATATTTCACTTATGCTTCAGATATCTCACCTGAAACTAGTAATATAATTACAGATCCAATTGTCATTGTTGATATTGGTAATAAATCTCCTGATTCATATGGTGCAGCAATCACCAACTCCATATTTTTTAAGACAAAAGAAGTAAATGCTTATCAAAGCATCCGCCAAGCTTTATCAAAAGCAAGATTGCTGGATTTAGTTCCTGCAGTCAAATCCATTTATGACGAACGAGGCAAAAATATTGAACGCGCCTGTAAAGAAACTGCTGCTTTCCTTTTTTATGCCATTCTTTCGCTTGTAACCTTAATTTTTTGTATTTATTGCTTTAACTATTCATTGTATGAAAAAAAGAAAAAGAAGATTCAATTAAAAATTTTATCTGGTTTTTCCTGGCTCGAAATTTGCGCTGATGAGTTTTTTGTGTGGATGTTTTTAGATTACGCTATTTTTGCTATTTCAGCTTTTTACAATGCCAAAAATATGATGTGGTTTTTAATGCTTATTTTGACTATTTTAGAAATATTAGTTTTATTGCAAATGATACACAGAAAAAGAGGTAAATATCATGATTAAAGTAAAAGGTGTTAGCAAAGAATTTGATAAGCATATGGTAATTTCTAATTTTAATCTCACCGTTAAAGAGGGAATACTATTGTGTTTGGCAGGACCTAGCGGTGTAGGCAAAACAACATTATTGAATATTATCAGTTTAATTGAACGTCCAACTAAAGGGAGTGTTGAAATCGATGGAGTCAGTAAATGGAAACTCTCAATTATTCAAAAAGTTCGTCGTTTAAAGATTGGTTATGTTTTTCAAAATTATGGCTTAATTGAAAATGATACAGCAAAACAAAATTTGCTTTTAACAAGTAAATTTGTTGCTCTAAGTAAACAAAGAAAACAAGAAGCGTTTGTTGATGCTCTTTTAAAAGTTGGCTTAGATGAAGGTTATTTAGAGCGAAAAGTTTATAGTTTAAGTGGTGGAGAACAGCAAAGATTAGCTTTAGCGCGTCTTTTTATTACTAAACCTAAATATATCTTTGCTGATGAGCCTACGGGGAATTTGGATCATGAGAATGCAGAAATTGTTTTTAAGCAGTTAGAAAATTTCGCTAAAAGCGGGCATACTGTTATCTATGTTTCGCACAATGAAGAATTAATTAAGCGAGCAGATAAAGTGATCTTTTTGGAGAAGATATAAAAAATCTATATAGCATCGCTTCCCCACTCAGCGCTTTGAAATTACTTTAAACATATGCTTATCTGAGCGTTTCACAACTTCCACAGAACAGTCCAAAATTTTCTTAATCTTATCCGCAAAAGGCTGTCCTTTATAACCGCCATCGCAAAGATGGATTTGAGTCAAAATTCTGTCCAAGATTTTGACTCAAATCCAAGATACAACAACACGCCAATGCAAGTTCTTGGGTTTTTAACTCCAAAAGAGAAAAGAAAAATATCTGCTTAAAAGTGAATTTTAAAAAAACAGTTTACAGGATAATTTATTTAGAGATTTAAAATTTGGTCTCACATCATTGACTTTTGTACAACTGCAATTCGGAAAGTAACCCACAACTAAAAAATATGTTACAATAACCTCATGTTAAAGATTGCGAAAAAATCCAAAGTCAACATATTAAGCTCTATTCAAAAAGGCGAAATAGACG
>JAIRWP010000079.1 GCA_031268845.1 Lactobacillales bacterium
CATTTTATTTCCTCAATTCTTATTTATTAATATGATTACATATTACCTGAACTTTTGGAAAAATGCTACATTTGGATTCTATAATATCCTCTTTTGATTTTCAAGTTGATTGACTATACTGGATGTACTGTTCCAGTGCTAGTTCAAAAGAGCAGATTGTGCTGTATCAACACGCCGATTCACGAGGGAATGAAGTCCCGTCAGATTTTCTTCGAGATTTTCAAGGCTACCTTCATTGTGATGGTTGGCGAGCATACGAACTGCTTGAGAATACCAAGGTTGTAAATTGCCTGGCCCATGTGCGAAGGAAGTTTAAAGATGGCATTCCTGCAGATGATAAAAATCCCAATCTTCCATCTAGAATAGGTTTTGAGTTCTGTAACTTGCTTTTTAAAACCGATAAAATTTTTCAAACGTTATCGGTAGAAGAGCGAAAGGTTGCGCGTCAAACAGAGTTAAAGCCTATCTTTGATAAGTTTTATGCCTGGATTGAGTCGGTAAATATTTTACCTAAATCGAAGTTCGCCAGAGCGGTTGAGTATGCAGCTAGACATAAGAAAGGCTGCATGCGTGTGCTGGAGGATGGACGTTTAGAGTTGTCCAATAATTTGGCAGATCGCATGATTAAAGAGTTGGTGATGGGTCGCAAGAATTGGCTGTTTTCCACCAGTTTTGAGGGAGCGCGAACATCTGGTGTGATTCTAAGTATTATGAAAACAGCCGAGTTGAATCAGTTAAATGTCCGCAAGTATTTTGAGTTTTTGTTTGATGAAATTCCGAATTTGCCTGTTTTAACACAGGAGGCAATCGAGGTTTATTTGCCATGGTCGGAATTGGTTAAGGAGAGATGTTATTAGTGAGTTGGGGGATTTAACGCTACGTAAAGTATAAAATTTATGTGAGAGGAAAGGAAGGCGTCATTCTATTCGGCGCTTACCTTTTAACTAATAATACATAAAAGGATTTGTATTTTCTTGTGATGCAATGATTTCTACATCCCAATGATTTTCTTTTTTCCATTGATTGAAAATTTGAACTAAGTGTGAAATAAAAACTACCTCAATATGATGACCAGGATCAATGGCATGGAGATTATTGGCAATCATATCATGGGCGGTGTGGTAATAAATATCCCCTGTAAGATAGACATCAACATTTTTTGCTAGAGCTTCTTTATAAAACTTTTCGCCACTGCCTCCACAAATAGCAATTTTTCTAACCAGCACATCTGGTGTTTTAGTGATTAAACGTAAAGAATCCAAAGAAAACACTTTTTTTACTTTTTCTGCCAAAGTTGTTAACGGCATATCTTTTGCTAACTCTCCTATTCGCCCAATGCCATAAGATACATCGTCAATTTCATGCGTTTTCTTTAAAAAGCCTTCATTGGTTAAACTTAACATTTCCATAAACCAATCATTAAGTCCTGGTTTAACAATATCAATATTTGTATGCGCCACATAAACAGCGATTTCTTCTTTAAGCAAATCAGCATACATTTTATGCTGCGGATTATCAGTATCTAAACGTTTAGCCGCGCGAAAAATTAATGGATGCTTAGCAATTAACAAGTCAATTTTTTGAGCAATTGCCTCCGCTACAACTTCAGGGCGCACATCAAGCGTAATCATCACGCGTTTAATATCTTTTTGCAAGGTTCCTAAGTGCAAGCCGACTGGATCATTTTCTTCTGCTAAAAATAAAGGACAATATGTTTCAAATTGCTCAATTAAAGTTTGCGCCTTCATTTTTTTAAAACCTCCTCAATCCAAGTAATTTCATTTTGCACATCTTCTTCTTTTTTATGATTTGGAATCATAGCTTTTTTAAGTGAGCTTAAAATTTTCTTGCGATTTACCAACTCTTGCTCCCATTTTTTATGAAAAATTTCTCCTTTTTCTTCTAGTAAAAAAGGACCAAAAAACAACTCTTGATCTGAGTAACAGGCAATCCCTTTTTGGGCAACAATAATTTCGTAAATTTTATCATTTTCTTCCAAAATAGCCTCTGCAGCAATTTGATAATTGTTATTCATTAGCCAATGACGAACGCTACTTTCACCAATATTTGGCTGCAGGATCAATCTTTCTTGGCTACTTAAACGCTGTTTTTGTAAACCATGCTCCAAAATTTCTGCAATCAAAGTTCCACCCATTCCGGCAATTGTAATTGCATCAATTTCATCATCCAAAAACACAGCTTCTAAACCGTTTGCTAAACGAACTTTAATATGGCTATTTAGTCCGTTTTGCTCAACTTGTGATAAAGCTTTTTCAAATGGACCTTCCATTATTTCGCTAGCAATAGCATATGAAATTTTTCCTGAAAGCACACAGAAAATAGGCAAGTATGCATGATCACTGCCAATATCTGCCAAACGAGCCTTATCAGGAATGTACGAAGCCACCTTTGCTAAACGTTTAGATAACTGTATCTTATTCATATATTTACTCCCTCTCACATTGGATTTCTAGCATTTTCTCCTCCGTATAAAACTTCCTCAGATAAATATTTAATACGCTCCATTACACGTCTTGCTTGCATTGGTTCATCGTTTCCTTTATTGTCAAAGCGCAGATGCTCTTCTAAACCTTTAAAATCCCGATTGGATGTAAACAAAGTTGGCAGTTGTTCTTGCATACGATACTGAACGATTCCTAATAAAATATCATCGCGTGACCATGAAGTTACCGACTCTGCACCAATATCATCTAACATTAAAATCTCACTTCTTTTTACGGTGTTGATTTTTGAGCCAATTTCATTTTTTTCAAAATTCATAGCATCCCGTAGTTCTGCTAGAAATGAAGGAAAATGAAGAAGAGTTGTCACAAAACCTTTAATAGCTAATTCGTTAGCCATAGCTCCCATTAGAAAACTCTTACCAATCCCAAAATCTCCATATAAATATAAGCCTTGATGGCGTTTTGCATAATCTGCAATAAAAGATTCTACAAAATTTTTAGCTTTTTTAATGGCAGAAACACGATGAGCATCTCGTGTTAGCGTAATTGTTTTAAAGGAAGCATTGCGCACATCTTTTGGTATGTTCATCACATGAATTCGTGCTTTAATCGCTTCTTCTTTTTGTTTAGCTAGCAAAAACGCAGTTGGTTCATAAGTCACATCAAGTGAATGATTTTGAAAAATTAATTTCGGTTCATATCCTGGTGCTACGTAGGTTTCAGCTTGCGTTAAAAATTTATGCTTTTGTGAGACATATTCATACAATTTGGCAAAATTGCGTTTAATCTTTGCATCTGTTAATTCATTTTTATGTTTTTTTAAAAAAGCTTTAATTTCTTGATCTGCTAAAACACGTTTATGAATTTTTGCCAAATCTTTTTCATTGATTGCTTGATTAAACAACGACTTTAAACCATGTCCGTTTCCAATATATTCAATCATTAGGATTCACTTCCTTTAAATGATGAGATATCCGCTAATTCTTTTTCTAATCTTTCAAGCTCTTGTGTGCTTACTTCCGGCTTGTTTTTTTGCTTGTTAAAAGCAGGCATTTTTTCAACTTTTTGACTTTTCTTTCGTCCTTGTCTATTTTGCTTTTTGGGTTTTGCCATCTTGCTATTTGCCACAATCGTTTTGATATAGAGAACAGCTGAAGCTGCATCAATGATTTGATTTTGCTTCCAATCATTTGCAATTTTCATCAGATAATTATAAGAAAGTGCGGGATTATCTTGAATAACCAATACATAGTTAATCAAAATGTTGATGACACCACTACTTAGACCATTATTTCTTAACTCACTTAATAAACGACGCTCACTTGGAGCGACAAAGCCACCTTTTTGCAAACGAATATTTTCTAAATAATCATTTGGCGCTAAATTTTCTGCCTCTTCGATAATTTTAGCTTCTGCTTTTGAAAAGCCCATATCTTGCAAAGTAGTCGTTAGTTCTTGTTTTTTCTCACTGGGCAAATCTACCAATTTTGTAGCACGATTTTCCAAAATTTGTTTAAGCTGACTAATATTTAAAACATTATCCGCTCGCGCCAAACTTACAGCTTTATGAAATAATTCCAATTCATTTAAACCAAATAATGCATGAATTGCCAGCAATTGCAAAGTATCTTGCTTTTCTGAATGAAAAAATAAACCTTGTTTTTTCATCATCTCTTTAAAAAATTTTAGATCAAAATTATTTTTAGAATTATTTTCTATTCTTTTTTTTGCTTGATTTAAACGTTCATCTTCTTCATTTAAAAGATTTAAATCAAAAGTATAGACTTCGGTAAATTTTTTTGAAATATTTTGCATATCTTTAACTTCAATCGTTATTTTTTCATAATCTTTAACTAATTCATCAAAGGCACGTTGACCAATTTTTGATAGTAAAAGACCTGCAAAGATTGGCTCTGCAAAAAACAACTGCGGAAGATACGGTGCATTTAACCGATAAAGATACTCCACGCCAAAATCAAAAGAATCTTTTACAAAGGTTTGCAATAAAGTCATCCCTTCAAGGTAGTTTTTAGCTTTACAAAAACGAGCTCCACTCATGCCAATTACATCAAACAAAGAACTATGAGCAGCTGTTTTTTGATTTTTACCTGAAGCACTTTGTCCAAACAATGCCATATAAAGAGTAAAAGCCTCACCGCCAATAATGGGCAAGTAAAGGCGTGATAACGATAGTAATGAGTCAAAGGAGATTATTCCCACTGTTTCAACTGTATAAAATTCGCGTGGATTTGGTGTTATTTGACGCATCTTAGCTCTCCTTTTTATTTGCCCGTTTAACAATGTCTTCTAATTCAGATAAAAAGACACTCATATCTTTAAACTGTCGGTATACGCTAGCAAAACGAATATAGGCAATTTCATCTAAATTCACTAGCTCTTCCATCATAAATTCTCCGATTTGCGTACTTGTTACTTCCGCTTTGCCTAACTTACGTACACGATGCTCTACAATATCCACAGTTTTTTCCATTTGCTCACTGGTTACAGGTCTTTTTTCTGCTGAGCGAATCAAGCCTCGCAATAATTTTTTTCGACTAAATTCTTCACGAGAATCATCTTTTTTAATAACTAACAGTGGAATCTCTTCAATTTTTTCAAAAGTTGTAAAACGATAACCACAATTTTCACACTCACGTCGCCTGCGAATAGTGCGCGCATCCTCACTTTGACGACTATCAGCAACGCGTGAATGATTGTGATTACACTTTGGACATTTCATTTTTTGCCTCCAAATTCACACTGTCTTTTTCAAGTTGCTTTGCCCGCAACTGCCCACATGCAGCATCAATATCTGTACCAAATTCCTGACGAATAACACAATTAATTTTATTTTTCTTTAGAATATCATAAAAGCGCAGAACATCCGCTTGCTTTGAACGCGTATATTGATCATATTCATTTACAGGATTATAGGGAATTAAGTTAACATAGGCTAATTTTTTCTTGTTTTTTAATAAATTGGCTAACTTTTGTGCATGATGCACTTGGTCATTGACACCACTAAGCAAAATATATTCAAAAGTGACCCTGCGATTGGTTGTTTTGGTATAAAATTCAACCGCTGCCATTAATTTTTCCAGCGGAATTGAACGATTAATCCGCATTAAACGCGAGCGAATTTCATTACCGGGTGCATGAAGAGAAATCGCCAAATTTATTTGCAAATCATTAGTTGCAAAGTCGTAAATTTTCGTTGCTAAACCAGAGGTGGAAACAGTAATATGTCTTGCACCAATAGCTAAGCCTTTATCATCGTTAATAATATGCAAAAAATCTAAAACATTTTCGTAATTATCAAACGGCTCCCCAATTCCCATGACAACCACATGAGAGACTCGCTCATCCATTAATGAATTTTGAACTTGCATAATTTGTGCCACAATTTCTCCGACACTTAAGTTTCGTTTTTTACTTAGTAAACCACTGGCACAAAAAGAACAACCCATCCTGCAGCCGACTTGTGTGGTAACACAAATTGATAAGCCATATTTTTGGCGCATTAAAACCGTTTCGATAAATTGATGATCATGGAGTTCAAAAAGATATTTGATTGTGCCATCAACTGATGTTTGAACAATTGATTGTTTTAAAGGATTGACCACAAAATGAGCATCTAAACGATTGATAAAATCATTGGAAAGGTTGGTCATTTCAGTAAAAGTTGTAACCTGTTTTCGATAAAGCCATTCCCAAATTTGAATGGCGCGAAATTTTTTTTCACCTTGGCTAACCACCCATTCTATTAATTTTTCTTTTGTTAAATTATAAATAGATGGCTTCATTTATCAATTTCCTTTCTACTGCAAATCTAATCCTAAAGAGTAAATCAACAATTTATCTGAATAAGCTAATTTCTTTTGTTGATTGCTTAAATCATTTTTTATTTTTCTTGTGGAGTCTGTAATTACGCCGTCAACACCTAAACTACACATTCGCAGTAAAGCTGCATTTGAATTGATCGTCCAAGCAATTACTTGTTTATTGAATTTATGCGCTTCTGCTATAAAACCAGAATTTAATGTTGAAAATTCCATCGTATAAGCATCAGCGCTTGTTTGTGGCGGACCAATAAAGTTAAAGGGAACAATATAACTGGTATAAATTCTAGCATCCAAACGTTTTATTTCTTCAACTGCTGGATGACTGAGTGAATGCACTCGGTGACCTTTAGCAACAACCTCATCTGCATATTTTTTTACAAAGCGCTTTATTAGAGACGTACTAAAATTTTTGTAAATTTTTAATTCAATCATTAGTTTTTGTTGGAGTGTATCAGCTGCTTTTAGATATTCGTCAAGCGTTGCGATTTTAGCATTTTGTCCATTTTCATAAATCGTCATTTTTTTAATTTCTTTGATGGTTAAATCTTTTATGTTTTCTTTTTTTCCGGTCAATTTTTCTAAATTTTCATCATGCACTAGAATAAATTGATGGTCTTTGCTTTCCTGAACATCAATTTCTACAAAATCTGGTTGTTCTTTTACTATAAATTGTAAACTTTCAATTGTATTTTGCACACCCTTTTTATTATCAACTCCTCGATGACTATAAAGTAATGGTGTGGATAATTTAACTTTTTTTAGATAATTAGCATCGTAAATTCCTATAAAAGTGCCGCTAACTAAGGTCACCAAAACAATGGAGAAAACACTTATAGAAGGTGTCATTTTGGCTGAAGCAGCTGCCAGGAACCATTTAGGGATATTTGGCAATTCTTTTTCTTTTTCCAAATAATCAAGAATAATGTAGTTAATTGTAACCATTGATAACGCTAAATTTAAAATTGAAGCTAATTGCAAACCAATCATCACTAAAATTCCTGATTGAAATGTCCAATGGGAAAAATGGCTTTCTACTAAACGTTGAAGTTGAATTAGCAAAAAAGTAATTAAGAAATACACTCCGGCAATGGATAATTCAATTAAAAAAAACTGTGCGATTAAATGAAAAAAATCTTTTTTGGTAATTTTTAAACTTTCGCGAATTGCTAGTCTTAATTTTTTATTGCCTAAAATCATCTCGGGCATAACAAAAATAAAACGAATACCTACATATAAACAGAATAAATAAAAAAAGAGCCAAGCAATGATTAAAACTTTTCGATTATAAAAAATAAAATCCATAATAAAGGCTGGCAGTTTGACCGTAGATAAAATATCCATATGGGTAGCTAGACCGCCAAAAGGTAAAATTAAGCAAAGATAGAAAAGAAAAAAGAAAAAAACACCTGCTCTTAGTTTTTTCATTTCTAGTAAGGTTGTCCACAGCAAATGATGAAGGCGAAGATAGACCTTTTTCTTAATAAAATACATGCTGGTCAATAAAAAGAAAAATTCAAAATAAACAGCAGTAATTAATAAAAAAGCACACAGTCCTAAATTTAAAAGTACTAAGGGATTTGTCTCCCAAGTTTTTAAAATAGTTTCAAAAGCAATAAACTTCATGTTGCTAGTATTCACCAAATATCGCGACCAGCGTAGTAAAACAGGAATCAAAAAAATAACCATAAATAAATGAATTGCGATTGCATCTCGAAAATAGCGAAAAGTATCTTTAAAGAAATTTAAAATATTGAATAAATAACTTGTGAGTAATTTCATAAAAATCACTGCTTTCATAAATAGTCACGAAGAGCTGTTATAGCTATTCCGATTTAAAATAAGCTGCGATAGCATCCTGAATTGTTAAGTAATTTTTAGAATTCAAACGCAACCAATTTTTTAAATTTGCCCATAGTTTTTCAATTTTATTTT
>JAIRWP010000018.1 GCA_031268845.1 Lactobacillales bacterium
CGTCTATTTCGCCTTTTTGAATAGAGCTTAATATGTTGACTTTGGATTTTTTCGCAATCTTTAACATGAGGTTATTGTAACATATTTTTTAGTTGTGGGTTACTTTCCGAATTGCAGTATAAAAATATCAATAATTCTTAGAATTTTTTAATTTACTAGCTGCCTGAGTAGTATATTCATTAGACCTGTCCTAAAACGTTAACTCAAAGTTATAAATGCCCGAAATAAGAGACACGCGCAAAAGATGTTTTCTCTGCTTATTACGATAGCGCTGTTGTAAGATTTTAAACCTCTTTATTCGACAATTAACATGTTCAATATAAATACGATACTTAGCCAAGCTGGAATTAAACCATCTCTGGTATCTGGTTAAATTTTTACCGCGCACTTTCTTATATGGAGTTAGGCTATTGATGTGATAAACGGCAATTCCTTGGTAACCTTTATCGCCGATAAGTAAAACATTTTTTAAAAAATGAAGAGCGCTTTTCTTGAAAAACTCCATATCATGAACTGAACCGTTTTCTTCATGAACGCAAATAATTTCGCTCGCTTCGCCGTTAATTAGCAACTGATCTTTTATTGTATGTCGTTTTTTTTACCAGAATATGACTTTTTTTGCTTCTTTTTTAGGCGCTTAAGTTTCACATTCAGTGGAAAGCAGTGCTGGCGTTTTGATAGTTTCTTTGAAGTTACGGCAGATTCAAAATATTGTTTCCTTCCGATCCCATTATAAGAACAATATCTTCCTCTTTTTCTTGCAAAATAGGTAATTCATCAGCAATTTCTACTGAATTTTCTTCAAAAGAAGTAAATGGATCAAAAGTTTGATCTAACCAATTATCAAACTTACCATCTGTATATTTATTTAAACTATTCTTTATAATTTCTAAACAATCAAATACATCGTTTGTTTTGCTTTTCACAAACTTTGTGACTTCAGGATGTTGCTCGGAAAATTTATTCACCTTATGTTTCATGTCACTTTTAGCTTTAGGAGATAATAAAGCAGCGCCAACTAAAGCTGTTGCTCCACCAAAAAAAGCCCCTGTTAAAAATCCACCTGTGTCTTTCATAATCAACTTCCTTTTTTCTTTTCTCTGTTTTTTAGTAATTTAAAAACATGTTTTCCTACAATTGTCATTGACGCAAATTTACTAGCGGTTTTGGTACCAGCACTAATATGTGTTAATAGCTTACGGCTTTTTGTATTTAGATCACTAACGCTAGCGCTTAAATCAGCTATAGCTGCGAAAAAAAGGTCAATTGTTGCTACCTTTTCACTTACATCTTCAACTAAGGCATTTGTTTTAGTCAACAATATATCCACTTGATAAGTTAAAACATCGACTTCTTTTGTAACAGCACTAATAGTGTGATCAGTGGTTTTAATAATTTTATTTATCGAATCTATTAACTTCATCACTTTTTTAAATAAGATGATCAAAAATAACGCAACCAATATAAAAGCTAGTGCAATAATTATTAATGCAATACCACCACCAGTCATTTATTAGCCTCCTTAGATTTTTACATGAAGCATTATAACATTTATCATCGAAAATAATTATAAATTTAGCGACTAGATAATCTATTTATTTTTCAACCAACGTTTTACTGCCATAATCACCGCTGGCAATAAAGAAATAAAAATAATTGCTAACATAATGACTTCAAAATGTTTTTTCACAAATGGAACTTGTCCAAATAAAAATCCCGCTCCAACAGATAAAACAACCCACGTAACGCCGCCTAAAAAGTTAAAAGTGACAAATTTTTTATAAGGCATAAAACCACTACCTGCTGTAAATGGTACGATGGTACGAATAATTGGCATAAACCGCCCTAAAAAGATAGCAAATGTTCCATATTTTTCAAAAAATGCATGTGCTTCTTCAATATGTTTAGGTTTTAAAAATTTACTTAGCCTAGGATGCTTTGGCAAAGACTCACCAAAACGTTTTCCCAGCTCAAAATTAAGCATATTAGCGATAAATGCTGTAATCGATAAACTGACGATTAAAAACCAAATTGATATTTTTGAGCCTTTTAAAGCAGCCAAACTACCAGCAAAAAATAAAATTGAATCTCCTGGTAAAAACGGAAAAATTACAATTCCCGTTTCAACAAAAATGATGGTGATTAAGACCAGGTAAAAATACAAAATGTGTTGATTTAATAAGTTTTGCAACATTTCATTAAAATTTAAAAATAAGATTGGCATTATTAACTTCCTTTTGTGTTTTTATTTTCCGAAAATATTTTATCCAAGTTATTTAAAGCAAGTTTGACTTCTTTTCCTGCTTCAAGTTTCTTTCCTAATTTAATAATGAATTTTCGCAGATCATCTTTTACCTGATCATGTGTTAAACCATATTCAATTGAGGTTTTTAAAAAGCCAAACTTATCTCCAACGTCATAGCGTTTCCCTTTAAACTCATGAGCAAAGACTCTTTGCGTTTTATTTAAGGTATCAATTGCGTCTGTTAACTGAATCTCACCTCCTGCACCTGGTTTTTGATCTCTAAGCACATCGAAAACTTCAGGAGTTAATAAATAACGCCCAATGATTGCTAGATTGGAGGGAGCCTTTTCTGGCTTGGGTTTTTCTACAAAAGAAGCAACATTATATAAACCGTTTTTTACTTCGCCGTGCGGTTCAATCACTCCGTAAGAAGATACTTCTTCATGAGGAACTTTCATAACGGCAATCGTTGAAGCATGTATTTTTTCGTAATCACTCATTAACTGCTTGGTTAAAGGAGTTTTGTCCATCATCAAATCGTCCCCAAGCATCACCACAAACGGCTCTCCGCCGACAAAGGCTTCGGCTTGAAGTACTGCATGTCCTAAACCTTTCGGATAAGGTTGGCGAATAAAATGAAGATTAATATTGGTAGTTTCCTCAACCATCTTCAACAATTCATTCTTCCCCTTATTACGAAGCGTTTCCTCTAATTCAAAATTAGAATCAAAGTGATCTTCAATTGAGCGTTTTCCTTTACCTATAATAATTAAAATATCTTCAATCCCTGATGCCAATGCTTCCTCAACGATAAATTGGATTGTCGGCTTATCTACAATTGGTAACATCTCTTTAGCCATTGCTTTTGTTACCGGTAAAAAACGTGTTCCCAGTCCAGCTGCAGGAATTACTGCTTTTCTAACTTTCATATCGATCTCCTTTGCAATTGACGATAATTGTCTTTTTTTGATGATAGTACATCGACAAAACTAAGCCAGTACCTAAAAAATTTCCTACCATTGACGATCCGCCTTGCGAGATAAAAGGTAATGGAATTCCTGTTAAAGGTAATAAACCAATATTAGCGCCAATATTTTCAAAAACATGAAATAAAATCATCATGATCAAGCCTGTAGCAATATAGGTGTAAAATTGGTTATTTGATTCAAGAGTAATTTTAACCATATGATAAATCAAAAGAAAATATAATAGAATAACCAATGTGCTGCCAATAAAACCAAAGTTTTCACCAATTATAGTAAAAATCATATCTGATTCGCGAACAGGAACATAAAGCTGTGTTTTATCAAAGCCTTTGCCAAATAATCCACCAGAGCCAATTGCTAGTAGCCCTTGTTTTTGTTGATAAGACTTGCCTGTTGCATCATGGAAGGGATTCATCCAGGCATCAATACGCGCTAATTGATAATTTTGTAAAATATGGGCTTTTTGCAAAATTTGACGACCTAAATCATTCGTAATGAAAAAGATGAAAATACCAATCAAAAGCAACACTGTTAGAATCATTGGAAATAAAATTTTCCAAGAAACACCTGATAGCAAAATCATCCCACATAAAATGGCCAAAAAGACTAAAACTGTTCCAAAGTCATTTTGCAACTTAAGCAGTACTAGTATTGGAAGTGTTGCAAGTAATAACTTGCCGATTAAAAGCAAATCTCTTGCAACTTTTCGCTCTGAGAGATTTGTATTGTGTCGCATGATAAGGTAAGCCAGAAATAAAATATAAGCAATTTTCATTAACTCTGATGGTTGAAATAATGTTTGCGAGCCAATGCTCACCCAGTTTTTTGCACCAGTGGCTTTTACTAATGCTGGATTATAAAAGAACAGCGGCAATACCATCACTCCAAGTCCCAAAAGGTACGAGGGAATAGATAATAGCCATAGCACATGTAAGTTGATATGTATCACAACGATCATTGCAATGATCCCAATTACAATCCAGGTAATCTGTTTTGCCATCATTTCCCCTAAAATTTTTTCATAAGAAGAATGTTTTAAGGCAACAAAAAGTGATAGCAGCCCAATTAATATTAAAACAAAAACAGGCATTAACACCCCATAGTTAAGCCGTGAGTCAAATGTTTTTTGCCTTGTCTTCTTCATTTTTTATACCTTTCCATAACTTTTTGTTAATTGAGGAATAATTTGTTTTTTACGAGAAACAACACCTTTTAAAAAGGCGTGATGATCTTTCAGTTGGATTCCAAAAGCTTTTTCAATTTTTTTATTATTTTTGCCTACAGCTAATATTTCGGAATTACTATTTAAGATATCTGTAATCATTAAAATAAAATCACTATATCCATTTTGTTCAACTTCTGCTTGCATTGCTTTTTCTAAAGCAGCTTGACGAGCCAAAACTTCGTTAATATTAACTGTGTTGACCTGTGCTACCCGAACATTTTCCTTATCCAAAGGAAAAGTTTTTGCATCCAAATTTAGCAACTCACTTTCTAAGTAAGATGCTAAGTTTGTTCCGGCTTTTAACAACTTCAAGCCGTAAGTTTCAAAATCCACCTCAGCAATTTTTGCCAAATATTGCGCAGTCGTGCGATCACTTAGATGAGTCGTTGGAGACTTTAATAATAAAGTATCGGAAATAATTGCAGATAATAAGATGCCAGCAATTTTTTTCGGAATATCAACTTGGTTTTCTTTAAACATTCGAGTAACAATTGATGAAGAGGAGCCAACTGGCTCTGCTCGGAAAAACACAGGATCAGCTGTTGCAAAATTAGCAATCCGATGATGATCGACCACTCCCCAAACAGTTAGTTCTTTAATGTCAATAATGGACTGCTGAAATTCATTATGATCCGTTAAAATAACGGTATCTACACCTTCTGATGAAGCAGACTTAATCACCCGCGGCGCATCAACTTTAAAAAAATCTAAAGCATACTTTGTTTCTTTATTTGGTGCTCCTAAAGCCACAGCCTCTGTATTCAGCTTAAAATGCTGATTTGCTAAATGTGAAAAACCAATTGCTGAGGCAATTGCATCTGTATCAGGGTTTTGGTGACCAAAAACTAGAATTTTAGACATAATATCTCCTTCTAAGAGTCTGTTAACGATCTCTCTATAGATGAAAAATCCCGTTATACAAATTGTAATCAAGCAAAGCTGTGTAACGGGACTATTCATCGCTTCGAAACAAGTTAACAGGTTCTAAACATTACGCGCTAATCTAACGCGCTATTACGCACATCTTTTAACAAAGAGTAAAATAAATCTGCAATTCCTTCGCCAAGATATCCTCCTTTAGTGGCTTCTATAGCTTCTTCTAATTCATCAGCAACTTTTCCATAAGGATACATTACAATTGCTTTATAAAGTTTATGCCACTCTTTTATTCCGCCACGCTCAAGAACGGTAAGAATTCCTTCAAATCCCCAATTTGTCACTGGATATGAACTATCAATATTAAGATTACGAAAATTAAGCATTAATAATCATCTCCTTAGCTAGTTTTTTGGATTTTTGGGTAAGATACTCCCAATTAGTATATGATTCTTTTAATCCTTTATATGTTTTCAATTGCGGGATGCTTCTAGAATCTTTTGGATTTGGATCAGACAAACGTTCAATTAGTTCACTACTAATCGAATTTTCGTATTTTTGCATATCTTCATAATATGAGTCAATCTCAAGAAGTACTTCTGTGGATCCTTTTATTCCAAATCTGTCAGTAATTGCAATAACATCTAAATAATCACGTACTTGATTTCGATTTACGATGAAGTATGCTTTTACTCTCAAAGTTTCTTCGATGGTTGGGATAACAACCTTATGTTCATTATCCAAATGGTAAATTTCTGTTTCAAGAGGTGCTTTTCTACGAAGTTGACGAATTCCAGCTTCCACTCCATCAAGCCTCCCCAGAATAATTTTATCTTGAACTGCTTGGAAGGTTGACCAACCTCTGTCACTAGCTACGGCATCAAAAATGATATTAAAACGTTGATCTAAATCATTAACCACATGATCATGGTTTATTGAATATCTATGACCAGCATGAACTAAGAGCCTGTTAACGATCTCTAGTGAAATGAATTTTCGAGCTATTTTTTCGTAGTTTAAGGCAAAAAACGTAGGTTTAGTGGTTCTAAATCGAGGCTTTTTAACGAAAAAATACGAAAAAATAGCCAAAGCATTCATCGCTCCGAGATCGTTAACAGGCTCTAAGGCTGCACTTCCTCCCACCAGTATAGCTCCAGGAACTAGGCTTTGAAGTTTAGCAGCTGATTCAATAACTTTATTCATGCTTTCTGGTAGTTTTGGGTAATCTGCCATGTAAATACCTCCCTTAATTATGTATTGAAATCGGCTGTTTTACGCGTTTTTTCTATTTCTTTTTCTTATCTTCGTTCATTGATAGTACACTTAAAAATGCTTCTTGTGGTACTTCCACACTGCCAATTTGTTTCATGCGTTTTTTACCTTCTTTTTGTTTTTCTAGGAGCTTGCGTTTACGTGTAACATCGCCACCATAACATTTCGCTAAAACATTTTTTCGCAATGCTCTAATATCGCTGCGTGCTACAATTTTTTGCCCAATAGCTGCTTGCACAGGCACTTCAAATTGCTGACGCGGGATTAGTTTCTTTAACTTTTCAACGATGATTCTGCCGCGCTCATATGCAAAATCACGGTGAACAATAAATGACAATGCATCGACTTTCTCGCCATTTAATAAAATATCCATCTTAACCAAGTTACTTGCACGATATCCGCTGATTTCATAATCAAAAGATGCATAGCCTTTGGTGTTAGATTTTAATTTATCAAAAAAGTCAAAAACAATCTCAGATAATGGAATATTGTAGACTACATTTACCAGGTAATTATCCATATAATCCATCGTAACAAAGTCACCACGTTTGCGTTGTGATAATTCCATAACTGCCCCAACATAATCATTAGGGACCATAATTTCTGCTTTTACGTAAGGCTCTTCCACGCTTTCAATCTTTACAGGTTCAGGAAAGGCTGCTGGATTGTCCACTACTACTTGCGTTTTGTCTGTTAGATTAACATGGTAAATCACTGAGGGGGCAGTCATGATCAGCTCTAGATTAAACTCACGTTCTAAGCGCTCCTGCACCACATCCATATGCAAAAGACCTAAAAAACCACAACGAAAACCAAAGCCTAAAGCTTGTGACGTTTCAGGCTCAAACATTAGCGCGGCATCATTTAACTGCAACTTTTCCAAAGCTTCACGCAGATCTTCATAACGCGATGTATCAATGGGATAAAGGCCACAGTACACCATGGAGTTTAACTTCCGGTAACCAGGCAAAGCTTCACTTGCCTTATTATCAGCCAAAGTAATCGTGTCCCCAACACGTGTATCCTGTACTGTTTTAATGGAAGCTGCCAAATAGCCAACATCCCCTACCATTAACTCTTTGCGCTGTATTACTTTAGGTGAAAACACTCCAACTTCGACTACTTCAAATGTTTTATTATTTGACATCAGCTGAATTGTATCTCCTGGTTTTACTACTCCATCAATTACACGAATATTTAAAATTACGCCGCGATATGAATCATAAACTGAATCAAAGATCAAAGCTTTTAAAGGTGCAGTTAGGACTCCTTTTGGTGCTGGAACTTTTAAGACAATCTGCTCCAATAGTTTCTCAATTCCAATTCCAGACTTTGCACTGGCTAAAACCGCTTCACTTGCATCAATGCCAATGATTTCTTCAATTTCTTTTCGCACGCGTTCAGGTTCAGCTGCGCTCAGGTCAATTTTATTAATTACTGGCAAGATTTCTAGATCGTTATCCAAAGCTAAATATACATTAGCCAAAGTTTGCGCTTCAATACCTTGAGCTGCATCGACCACCAAAATTGCGCCCTCACAAGCAGCCAAAGAACGTGAGACCTCATAAGTGAAATCTACATGGCCTGGGGTATCAATCAAATGAAAAATATAAGTTTCACCGTCTTTTGCTTGATAGTTTAACTCAATGGCATTTAACTTGATCGTAATGCCGCGTTCACGCTCTAAATCCATTGAATCAAGCAGTTGATCTTGCATTTCACGTAAACTAACAGTGTTGGTTTGCTCCAAAATGCGATCGGCTAAAGTTGATTTACCATGATCGATATGGGCGATAATGGAAAAATTGCGAATTTTTTCTTGGCGTTTTTCTCTTTCTTGACTATTCATACTAGCTTTCTACTCATTTCAAAATTTATAAAATTTTTTTTTAATTATAGCAAAGTTGCCCCTTAACTTAATAACCTTTTGCTGGGATGCAAAAAACCTTACATTATTATGCAAGGTCTCGGTTGTTGTAATAAAAATTTTCAATTCGACTAAATGCTCCTGGTTCAACTTCATTTAAGGCTGTACCGATTTCATCTAATGCTTCTTTGTAGCGATATTCATAAGTAAATAACATTAAACTTTTATCAATTGCATCTCCCACTCGTGCATTTGTATGGCGATAGCGATTTGCATACTGCATCATTTGTTCTGCCAACGCTGCGGAATCGATTAATTCATCTGTTTTTTGTTTTAAGCGATCGATATCTTCAGATGAATATTTCACTAGCTGCTGAATTTCATCCATATCGATACGAATTTTGTTTAATTCATTTGCTAATTCTTCCAATCGGTCTCTAGCAACAAAGAAAAACTCTAAGTATTCAGCAGGTAAGCCCGGTAAACGCTGCTTTTCCACAAAACGTTTAATATTTCGCAATTGAAATTCGAAATCATCTAATTTTTCAGAAGCTTCTTTTTCATCGATGCGTAAGTTTTTAACATCTTCAGAGATTTGAACTTGATTAGATTCGATATCCTCCAGCACTTTATAGCCATGTTTAAAGAATTTTTGTGCTTGAGAGTATGGAATTTTATGATTGTCAATTTGCGGCAATAAGTCTTCTTTTTTCTTTTCCAACTCTTCAATTTCTGACTGATATCCTCGTGCTCGTCCTAATTCATTGTTATTTAATGTGTAACTTTGCGAAACATGATCAAGTTCAATTAATAATTGACGATTATTTTTTTTCGCATGTTCGATGTATTCTTGGATTTGTTTGCGGTTTATTAAAATATATTTGTAAGCTTCAATCTCATGTTCTAAAACGTCATATAGATCATTAATCTCACCATCAATTGATCGATTTAGCGTTTCAACTGTATCTAATTCAATTTTTTCCACTGCATCAAAGGAATCATTGATTTCGTCTTTTATATGACTAAGACTGTTTTCAATATTTTTATTTTCTTCCGGAAAAACATAATTTTGTTCTAGCAGTTGATGATATCCTGTTTCGATTTCTTCAACTTGAGAAGGAAAAATTTCTCTTAATTCTTCAATAAACTTAGGGATTTTTTCCATTTTTTCTTTCCACTCAAAAGTGTGTTGTTCGGCTTGTAATAAAACGTCACGCGCTTCGATAGGATCGCCAGTTGTGTTTAAAGTTACAAATTGGGTGAACTCAATTTCAATATTATAAAGTTGCTTTTCTAACTCTTTTGCTGCTTGGCCAAACAACTCTTTATCATCTGCAAGGCGTTTTTTTAATTCTTCATAGACATCTAATGTTTCCTGAACAGCTAATGAATTGCGTTCTTCAGATTCACGCAGCTCTTTTAATCCATCACGAATATTTACAACTTCTTGCTCCATATAAGCTAATTGATGCTCAGCGGTTTCGATGAGATGTTTAGCTTTAAAAAAACGAAAACGATCATTCATATTTTCAATTTCCAAAATTTGCGTTTCTAAATCAGCATAAGAACTTGTTGAAATATCAGTCCACTTTTGATTCCACTCACGAAATGTATTTTGCGATTGACCTACCAAATGCATATGTTTTACTTCTTCGATTTCTTCTACAACCGGTTGATCAAGTAATTTTTCTCTTCGATCTTCTAATATATCTAAACGTGTTTGATTTTTTTTACGAACTATTGATCCCACCATATAAGAAATAATAAATACTGCAATAATCGTGGCAGCTATCCAAATATAATTCATGAGCGCTTATCTCCCAGCTTAATAAAAATTACTTTTTCTAAGAACCTGTTAACTTGTCTCCATAATTGCGACTTTTTTGGCAATTTTTTGCCTTTCTTCGTCAAAAGACCTGTCGGGTTCCTTACGATTTGTTCAAGTTTTACTTGATTACAAATCGTTGGAACGGTAGCCTCGATTTAGCACTACTAAACCTGCATTTACGGTGACAAGAAAACTTCGTTTTCTTTTATCCGTTACCTAAAAGCTGTG
>JAIRWP010000064.1 GCA_031268845.1 Lactobacillales bacterium
TTTGCTGGATTACAACTTGTATAACGGGATCCATCAATAGAGAGATCGTTAACAGGCTCTTAGGAAAAAATCTGTTATTGGTGAAAGTGCACCAACTAAGGATTAGTAACAAAATGATAGTGACGTATGAATAGGTTGAAAGTAGCAAAAAATAGTTCAGATTTTCATAATTTGGCAACCTGATACAACAAATGCATTTAGATATTATCGTATAGATAGTAAATATAAATAATGCTAAATTTTGATTTATTTAAAGTAAAATTGTATGATTTGATATCATATAGAAATTTTTATCTAATTGGAGGTAAACTAATATGAACGAAAATTTAAATCATAACAGATTGTTGAAGTTCTTTTCTGAGAACGAGGATTTCTTTGATGAGATTACTAAGGCGAATTCTATCGATGATTCGCTAAAGTACATTCAAAAAAGCTTTCCTGACTATACTTTAGGTGAATTTATAAAAGATCTTTCTCAGTTGCAGAGTATTAGTATTTCCGAAAGTGAACAGCTGGATTTAGAAGCGTTAGATAAAATTAGTGGTGGTTTAACAATTTCAAAACCTTTCTTGATTAAAACTGTCGCTACAGTTGCAGGCATTTTGACTTTACCGGTATTTACCGGAGGACAAACAAAAGTGCATGCTGGTGGAGTGTTTGATAGTGGTCTCACACGTGCGTTTTCAGCAAAGACAGAGCACACGCAGAGCAATATTAAATACAAATTATTTACCCCGCGATTGGGGAAAGGTGGTCCAACTGCTGAAGTTACAGGTGTTGGAACAGGAGAGTTTGTTGATGGGAAGGTAAATATCCCAGATCAAATAACAGTAAACAACGTTACTTATACTGTTACCGAAATCAATGAGAAGGCTTTTGTAAAGAAATACAATGTGAAAGAAGTAACAATTCCAAAATCAATTAAAACTATTGGGAAATCCGCATTTGCTGACTGCAGAAATTTAGTTTCTGTAACATTTGCAGAGGATTCACAATTAACTGCCATCAAAATGCTGGCATTTGTACACTGTCACGGTTTAAAAAGTATTATAATTCCTAAATCCGTAAGAACTATTGAAAAGCATGCTTTTGGAGAATGTTCCCATTTACAGGAAATCTTATTTAATGGGGATGTATCAATGATCAGTATTGATAAACAGGCTGTAGAGTTCAGCGAAAGTTTGATGACTGCTGTTCCTGCAGATGATAGTAATAAAATTGAGAACACGAAGAAAGCAAAAGCATATTCATTTATTCATCAGGAATATCAAAGAGGAGCTAGCACTGGCAGAGGAGCTAGCACTGACAATAAAAAAATTGAGACAGTAAAAAATGTTTTTGATAAGTTGAAAAATGACTCACAGTTAACAGAAAAAGAACGGATTACTCAGATCTTCACGTATTATGCGTTGCATAGTTCACCAGCGGATGCTGCGGTAGAGATTGTTAAACTTGCTACTAACAAAGAGAGTGCAGCTTCTAAAATTACAGCAGTGACATACAAAGTTCCTGGTTTGCAGGAAACAGCAAGGAGTGTACGAGAACAATTGGATACTACTCCTAATTTATTATCTTCACAAAAAATAAAAAGACGGATGTTTTTAGAGGATATTCGTGTTAAATCAACGGATAGTTGGAATGAATCGCAAAAAAATGGAACATTAGATGTTACAGGCACTATCGTAGATATTAGCGATAAACAAGGCGAAAATATTGTTCAATATGCCTCAAGTGATCCTTTATTTAAAACTGCTCCTTCATCAAAAGACATTCGTCAAGGATGTATCGGTGATTGCTTCCTTCTTTCATCTTTATCGGCTCTTCTTGCGCGAGATCAGAATATCATCATTAATTCAATGAAGCAAACTGACAATGGAGAAGAAGTTGTCGTGAAACTTTGGCATTTTGATAAAAGTCAGAGTAAAGCTGTTCCAGATTACTACAAAGTAAAAAAAACAACTTTTAAAAACACTGAGGGAAAGATGGTTGGAAATTCAGAGCCGTGGGTAAATGTTTTTACAAAAGCTTTTGTCGCTCATGCGGCAAGATATCCTGAGTCAGTTAACAGTATTCTTCAGCCGAATAATGCCCCAACTGCAATTACAGAAGTCGGTTTTAATGAGTACATAAGCTACATCGATGGGGGGTTAGCTTATGATTCTATGAGTGCTATTTCTGGACATTTTGGAAGTCATGCTCGCATTAATTATAGTAGAAATGATTTGAATAAAATGATTCAAAATAGTAGCGGAGTAGGTAATTATAGTGATGGAGCTACAAATTTATTTAAAAATATTAGAACTCAATTAATAAAGGGAAATGCTTTAACCGCTAGTGGAGAACATATTGTCGTGCCTCCAGGAACACCAGAACCAGCGGGATATATGGGATTTGCGCATAATCATGCATACGCAATTTTGGATACTTTAGAAAATCAAACAACAAATAAACATGGTGTCACTCGTAACTTAAAACTGATTCAAATTCAAAATCCTTGGGGGACGAGAATACCACATTATCAAAAAATAGCAGGTGAATGGAAAATAGCTCACGCTGATACCAATCTAGGAACAGATGGTCTTTGTTGGGTGGATCTTAATGACTTTTTACGTTTTTTTGAATCTATTGATTATTGTAAACTTAACAATGCTAATGAAGTTGAAGCAAATCAACGTCTACAAACAATAATTCAACGTATTGAAAATACTTCTTCAGCAGTTTATGACTCTAATGGAAGACTTTATATTAATGATACTGGAGAAATGAAAGCTTTCGATCCATATGTCCAAGCCGAGATAGATTGGCTTAATGATCATGGGTATGCTGGATTAGCATTTAAGGTTGAAGTGTTATTGAGAGTAGAGCAGTCTAAAAGAGATATTATAGTTTCTTTAAAGTATCCGCTGAGTGCTACAAATTATAAAACTATAGAGAGGCAGATCAAAGTTATTCGTGATAGGGGTTATGTAGATCAAGCAAATGAAATTGAACTAAAGTTTAATGATAAGAAAATGACAGGGTTAAAAGATCATTTAATTTCTTTATCCCAATCACCGAGTAGTTATGATTTTAATACAGGAGAATTAGCATTTTCCGCAAATGATGCGGGTACTCATGCTGAGCTTAATGAAGGTATTACTACTTTACGTGATAATAATCGTGGTGATCTTGCACAGGAAGTTGAAGATAGTATTAATAAACAGAAGATAATAGAATTGCACGAATATTTGGGATATACTATTCTTAGCACATATTATGATCTTAATACAGGAAAACTAGTATTTTTAGATGCTAATGATCAGGTTAACTATGATAGGGGTATTGCTACTTTACGTGATAATAATCGTGGTGATCTTAAAACAGACATAGAAGATAAATTTAGGCAGCAAGAAACGGAACAAAAAAATTTTGTAGAAAGAAGGGGTATAAGCTCAAAACAAGTTCGTGACGAATTTCTTAGTAAATCAAGTTCAGCAACTGAAAGTAGTGAAAAGATAAACTACATAATCCAAGCACAAGTTATTGCTGCTGAAGAATATAAATTGGGCATTGAGGAAAACATAGATAGTATTAAGCAAGACATAGATCGTATTGAGCAAAACAATGGTGATGCTCGTCGCTATCAGCGAAAATATGAAAGCAAGAAGAAACTCTATGATATAATAAATAAAATGTGTGAAGTTTATGTAAATGATATATCACGTTTATTACAACTAATGTATGAAAAAATTGATGATAATAAATCACGGGAAGAAATTGATGAGTTGAAGGAGCAAATTTTAGCAAAAATTAGTTACACAGATACTGTGATTAACGAGCAAGTTGACCCCAACAATCTTAAACAAATGTTTGGATATGATCTTAAAATGGTTGAAACGAATTCAATGTTAAAAGATTTAGTGCGTTCAGCGTGATAAGCCTAATCATTTAAAAAGCTTATTCCATTATTACAATTTATAATAATGGAATAAGCTTCAATTTACGATCAAAATGGGCGACAAGAAGCTGGAGCAGATGCTTGAATGTTGACCCAGCAGGCTGGACGAACACCAAAATGAGCGTACATAGGAACACCTGTACCGCCGCTGGTTATAGAGCCAGAAGGAGTAATGTATGCAGCAATACCATGTTTACCTTCTTCATCGTACCAAGGTGCGTTAAGTGGTGAGCGTAAATGTGTACAATAGAGGTCTGTACATCGAATAACGCCTGTTTCTGCCGAAACGGCTTCCTGTGTTCTGATTTCTTCAACTTCATGAAGAATATCCAAAATTCGACGCTCAGCCAGGGATAGAGGAGGCTCAGAAGGAGATTTTTTTTCAGGTGGTGGTGGTGCAGCAACAAAGCTAGTCCATACACTTTCGCCAACATCCACATGAGCGCTTATTGCTGTACTTACATCAATATACGACGGTATAAAAGCGTAAACATTCTCACTAGGATCAATTGTTGTTTTATACTGACCTTGAATAAGAACAATGCCAGGAGTACGACTACTGGAAGAAGAGGAGTGGCGAAAAATCGCACTATTACTTACATCGCTTTGATTTTCGCCATTAAGTTTTACAGGTAGCGTATAATCTTGAATTGGAAAAGCATCTAGTCTTACTCCATTGACCATGGACCACCAAGCTTCCACACTTGCTTTAATATCGGATTGATTATAACGAGCGATTGCGTGTCCATTATGTTTATATTCTTGAACGGCAATTGGATTTTGTTTTATAATCAAAGCGTGATTTCTTTCAACTTGCATTACTAGCCAAGTATCGGTAGGATCGTTTTGATGCTCAGCGGGTGTATTTATCCCTGCATAACCATTCGTTCCAGCAAATGTTACTAATTGGTTACGTTTGGTTACAGGTTGGTCGTTCACTTGGCGAACAACAGGGATTGCACTTGCTTTTAACGTATTAAAAAATGTAAAAACGACAAACAACAAGATAACTTTTTTTAAAAACTTCATAATAATAACCTCCTTGAAATATATATTTTTTTAGAGGGACATTCCCTCCACGCCAACTATTTTAAGCTACTTTCAAAATTTGTCAATTTGTAACGTAAAACTGCCCACTGATGAAAAATAAAGATCATCAAAATTTTAATAAAATATAGCACTTTGCAAAAAGTTTAGACATGGATAATTTGAGTAAATTGTGTAAGTTTATCCAAAATTTTTATTCTTAATGCCAAGCTTTTTGCAAACTGCTATATCAACTCAAAACATGAGACTATCTAAACAAAAATAGAACAACCTAGAAAAATCTGTTTCGAGATGAAACATCCCTCACATAAAGAAAGGAACTATTCTAAATGAAATTATATCAAAAAGAACTGTTTAAAAATTCGGTAGAGGTGATTGATCTCATCGTGCTTTTTGAAAAAGCGAGTAAGGACTTGCTTTCCCTGTCTGTTGACAATGAGATTAATGGCAGTGAATTTGTGATATGAAAGTAAGATGAATTTTTTATTAGACCTGTCCTAAAACATTAATTCAAAGTTATAGTTCCCCAAAACAAGAGCCACCCGCAAAAGATGTTTTTTCTGCTTATTGTAATCTCTCTTAAACCCCGCGATTAGCGCGGGGTTTAAGAGAGATTACAATAAAAAAGTTTATAACGAAACACGCAAAATTATTCACATTTCTTCTATTATCTTTTTAATTTTTCGGCCGATAAAAATTACGATTATCAAGTCCAAAGATGCGCTGAGTTTTCTCGCCTGGGGCCACTTGTTGTAAAGCAGAAGTCATCATTGATATCGAAGCATCTAACTTATCGATATAATGCAGAACTTCTGCTTCTATAATTTTTGGACGTACAGGAGAGCCATACTCTAAAAGTCCATGATGTGCTAAAACAATATGACGCAACAGCAGCACATCTTCTTTATTATCATCAATTTCAAGCTCGATCACTGCTTTAGTAATCTCTTCGTCAATAATTGCAATGTGTCCTAATAAATTTCCAGCTAAAGTATACTCTGTTCCTACCGAACCTGTTAACTCAATTACTTTACCTAAATCATGCAAAATCACGCCTGCATATAGTAAAGAACGATTTAGCACCGGATAAAGTTCAGCGAACGCTTCAGCCAAGCGCAACATACTTACGGTATGCAAAGCTAATCCTGTCTCAAAAGCATGGTGGTTTGATTTGGCTGCAGGAGAAGCAAAGAAAGCTTTGCGATATTTATTTAAAAGCAAGCGCACAATTCGTTGATAATTAGCATTGGTAATTTCAAAGCATTTTTTATTAATTTCTTCTTCTAAATCACTTTTTGATATTGGCGGTTTATCTTTATAGTCTTCAGGATTACCAGGTTCCATGCCTGTGGCAACTCGCAGCTGAATTTGATTTACTTGTGGCATTCCTTGGTAAAGTTCTTTCTTGCCTGTCATATATACAACCGTACCAGGAATAAATTCGCGAATTGTTTTTTCATTTGTGTTCCATAGATTGCCACTAATGGAGGAGGAGTGATCTCGAAAAGTAAAAGCTTGATACTGCTTACCAGCTCGCGTAACACGCACATCCATACTTTGAATCAAGACATATGTTTCAAAATTTTCATCTACTTGAATTTCATTTAACATTTTGATCGTCATAAATCTATTACCTTTCCGCAATTTGTTTCTAAAAATAATGAATGCATCCGCTGATCACTTGAAAAAAGAATCACTTGCTCTTCATAAGCAACTTTTTTAAATAATTTTAATAAATTACCTTTGCGTTTTTCATCATAATGCAGCCAGCTATCATCCACTAAAATCGGCGCATAATGCTTATTGCGATGAAGTAAAAACGCCATTCTCACCGCTAGATACAATTGATCTCTTGCTCCTGTAGAAAGGTCCGCAATTCGAAAAAGATTGCCGCTTGTATCTTCAAGCCTAAGGTTACCGTCAACTAGTTCGATCCTTAGATACTGATCAGAAGTTAGCTTACCAAATAACTTAGACGCTTCTGCTAGTAACTCATGCAAAGTTTGATCACTAAAATCACGTAGTAAATCAATTAAAATCTTTGTCTCTACTTGCTCAGTTAGCCATTCTTTAACTAAATAACGAAAATGCTCTAATCTGTAACCTTCATCTTGAATCAATGAAGCTAACACTCCATCCTTTTCTAGTAAAGCTTTTTCTCCTTTTAATTTTGCTTTTTCTTCAACCAACTTTTGATAATCTTCGACAATCTTTTCCAATTTTAACTTTGCCCCTTCAAACTGCTTAGCAATTTCATCGAAATTTATCACTTGTGTTAAATCAAACATTTCCTTTAGCTGAGCAAACATAAAATCATGACGAATTTTCACTTCTTCTAAAATTTGCTGCTGCTTTAAAAATTCTTCAATCCCTATAAAGTTTTCTAAATTATACTGTTTAATAAAATTTTTTGCCTCTTTATCTAGCTCTATTATTTTAGCTTCAAGCTTTTTAATTCGCTTAAAAATGACACTAGAGTTTAACTCTTTATTCTCTTGCGCAATCGTTTCCATCTCTAAAACAAATGAATGAATGATCGCAAATTTATCCTTCGTATGTTTATTAATCAGCGGCAACCAATCATTTAAAAAAGTAGTCTCTTCATCAAAATTAACTAACCTTAGACGTAACTTATCTAACAACTTAACTTGCTCATCACGCAGCGCAAGCATTTTGTGAAAGTCTTCAATCTGATGATAAAAACGCACTGCATCATCAAAGGTCTTCATCTCCTTTAGATTGCCCTGTTGAACTAACTGCTGAAAATATTTAAGCATCTGCTGAGCTTTTTTATTGTTTTCTTCAATGCGCCGCTTTCTAATTCTTTCTAAATTTTTTTGCCGGCCCAATCGAAGTAACAAAGCTAAAATAATACCTAAAAATGAAATAGCAAAAAAACCGGTAAAATTCCACGGCGGTGCGCAAAAGATCAGTGATAAAGAACCCGTTCCTACAAAAAGAATTGGAATAATAAACGGTAAAATATCTCTTTTAGGAGAACGTTTTTGCAGTTGAGCTTGAGCTCCATCACGCAAAAGATCACTTTCAAACTTTAGTTTTAAAACTTCCTCGCGCATTTGCTCAATTTCTTCATAGTTAAGCAAAGCAGGTGGATGATCCTCATGCCACTTCCAGCGACCACTTAACTCGATCAAGGCATTTACTGCTTGTGTAAGTTGTACTTGATGTTCTTGCTCCTTTTGCGTAAGTTTGGTGACATCAACTTCTTGCTCTAAAAGCTTTGCAATCTTTTCCTTATTTTTGAGGTAAAATGAATAATTTTCTGTTTTATTTGCCAACTCTGTTGTTAAGGAGATTTTATATTGCTTATCTGCATCTTTGAGCTCATCTTTTGTCTGCTGATAATGCTGATAAAAATCCTTCAAACGTTTAACTTCACTTTTATCATACAGTGGATTTTGCTCTAGTTGCTTTTTTAGTGAAAACCATTCGTGATAACGTTTAGCAGTTTGCAGTTGCTTTTGTAAAAAAGTAGCATTTTCATCTTCTTGCTTAAAAGCTATGCGATTTTTTTCTATTTCTTTATCTAAAGCAAATAGTTGCTCTTGCATTTCTTGATAACTGCTTTCTTCTTGTTCTTTTTTGATGATTTTTTTGCGTACAATGGCCAGCTCTTGCAGCGCTGCATTAATTGGCCGCGCACTTCCCTTTTTAGCAAATAGTCTATCCGTACTATCTTGCAAAGCTTTTGCTTTTTTGATCAACTCACGCGAACCCGTTGATGCAATCGCCAGTAAAGTATCTTCAATTGTCTCTTCTGTCATGGAACGAATCTCAAGCAATTGCTCTTGTTTTAAACTATATACCGAGTGAAAAAGCTCGATATTAAGCGGTCTGATAATATGCCAAAACTCTTCCTCACTTAAACTTTGACCATCAGCTAGGAAAATATCGACTTCGGTATTATTGCGCGCTTTTTCTTTGCCTTTAATTCCTTTGCGCTCAATAGTGATTCTTTTGTGATTAGGAACATCGAGTACTAACTGTCCGCCAAACCGCGCACCTGCAGTTTTTGGGCGAAAATGGCGATTATCCTTTTTTGCTGTTTCAAAACCAAAAAGCATTTGCTCAATAAAACTATATAATGTTGATTTGCCGGATTCATTATCGCCAAAAATTAATTGCAAGCCATCTGAGAATTCATACATTTGCTCAATTAATTTTCCAAAACCATAAATTTGCGCACGAACAAGCTTCACTGCGACTCTCCTTTAAAAACGTGTCAACACTTTTTATTGATGAACCCCGTTTACCAAATTGTAATCAAGTAAAACTTTAACAAATCGTAAAGAAGGGGGCAAGTTTATTATACGAGGCTCTAAGCAAATTTATTAAATTCTTCCTCTTTTTAATTTTTCTTCATTCCTTTCTTATTTTCTATTTCCTCCTGCTTAAGCACGTGCCATTGTAATATGATTTCGTCAAGCATGCAATATCT
>JAIRWP010000095.1 GCA_031268845.1 Lactobacillales bacterium
TCTGAAGTTTTGTTATGAAATGGCTGATCGTATTATCTTTATGGAAAACGGCAAAATAACCATCGATGAAAAAGCTACTGATTATTCAAGTTTGGAGGATTTTGAGAAAAATTATGCAAGTCGAATGCTATACACAACGTTTGTGGGGAGTTAGTTATTCTTAAAATTTGTAAATTTTTATAGGAGTGAATTTTATGCAAGTTTATACATATCAATGTTTGTGTCTTTATAAGAATCAAAAGAAAAATCCTGCTATGGTTATTGCTATATTAATTTTTTCAATGATTATGTATTATACCAATCAAAATAGTTTTTTTGTAGAATATCTTTTTTGTCTCTTTCCTTTACTATACTCTCAGCTATTTTCTCCCATATATGAAGAAGATTTTAAAAATGGAATGATTGAACTTTTAATTTTAAAAAAGTATAAAAGGGGAATCTTTCTTTGGCAAAAAAATAGTTTTTTCTTTTTGATAAGCATCATTTTAAATCTTATAATGACTATCTTTTTTATGATCTCTAATTCGCATTTAAGCACTAATGCTTATTTAAAATTAATAATTATTACTGTTATAGAGACAATGTGCTTATCATTAATTAATTTTTTCTTACAATTTATCATTGATTCGAAAACAGCATTACAATGGATTTTGTCAATTATTGGTTTGGGATTAGGTTTTATTTTATTTAAATATGCTTCACCTATCCAACATTTTGGGAAAAGTTTATTTATTGTAAGTTTTATTGCTGTATTGATGGTAGTAGTAGATACGTTATATATAGAAAAAAATTACCGATTGAATTCAATTTAATAAAATCATGTATGCGATTCAAGAACTTTACCTAAAAACGTGTTGAGTGAGGGTTAATTCAGCTTTTTTGGTTGCGCTTGTTCTTATGCAAAGTATAGAATGTGTGAGTACTGTTAGATTTTTAAATTAAGCAAGAAAAATTGATTAAGGAGGGTTGTAAGATGAAATGGAAGGAAAAATCAACTTTTCAGAAAGCAACAATGGTCGTTGTATGGATTATGCTTATCTTTACAGTTTTAGGAATAATTTTAGGTGCGATTAGTGCGCTTACAAGTCAATAGATCTATTAATTTTTTGGAAGTTTTGATATTTTGAATTTGAAAACTGTTATGAAAATTGTTAAGATATTTGAAAAATGTAAGCGATTAAAAAAAAATATTGAATTTTTATGCCTAAAATTAAAGGGGATTAAATATGGATAAACAAGCTGTTACTATTTACGATGTTGCTAGACAAGCAGAAGTTTCTATGGCGACGGTTTCTCGCGTTGTCAACGGTAATCCAAATGTTAAGCCAAGCACTCGCAAGAAGGTGTTAGGGATTATTGAAAAGCTAGATTATCGACCAAATGCTGTTGCTAGAGGACTTGCTAGTAAAAAAACAACCACAGTAGGAGTGATTATTCCTGATATTTCAAACGCCTTTTTCTCAAGCTTAGCATTAGGAGTTGATGATATTGCAACGATGTATAAGTATAATATTGGTTTAGCTAATTCGGATGGCAACACTCAAAAAGAGTTAACTGTATTTAATACATTATTAGCAAAGCAAATGGACGGTATCATTTTTATGGGACGCCGTATTACTGAGAAAATTCGAGAAGGATTTTCACGTACGTATATTCCAATTGTTTTAGCGGGCACGATTGATCCAACTGGAGAAATACCTTCTGTCAATATTGATTATAGATTAGCGAGTAAAGATGCTGTTTCGCTTTTAGTTAGCCATGGTAATGAAAAAATTGCTTTTGTCTCAAGCCCATTGATTAATCCGATTAATAAACAGCGTTTGAAGGGATATGAGGATATTTTCTTGGAAAATGATCATCTTTCATATTCTGAAGGTTTAATCTTTGAAGTAAATTACAGCTTTGAAAAAGGCAAAGAATTAGCTAAGCGTGTCAAAAATGCTGGCGTTACCGCATGCTATATTACTGATGACGAATTAGCTATTGGTCTAATGGATGGTTTGCTTGATTTGGGTGTAGCCATACCTGAAGAAATCGAGATCATTACTAGTAATAATTCTGTTTTAACGGAATTTGCTAGGCCACGTATTTCTTCAATTACGCAACCTCTTTATGATTTAGGGGCAGTTTCGATGCGTTTATTGACGAAATTAATGAATAAAGAAGAAGTGGGAGAGCGCAATGTGATTCTTCCATATAGTATTGAAGAAAAAGGTTCTACTAAAAGGATAATTTAGTCTTTGGAGTGAAAAAATGAATCGAAAAGAAAAATGGCAACAACAACGCAAAGCTGCAAATTTTAAGCTTTCTTTAATCATGATTTTACTGATCATTATTGTATTAGCACCTTTAAGTTATTTTGTTTTAACTGGCTTGAATAAGACGCAAGAACCTAAAAAAGAAGTAGCTACTGTTTCTAAACAAGAAACGAAAGGATCAACACAGTCAAGTTCAAAATCTCAAGCAACTGAGCAAACAACAAACTCTAAAATCGACACTAGTAAGTGGATTTCAGTGCAAGAAGAAGCATGGGTCCCAACTTTGATGTATCATCATATAACACCTGAAATTACAGATAGTAATTGTCTAGCACCAGAAGACTTTGAATTACAGCTGGATGCGCTGAAAAAAGCTGATTATACAACTGTTTCGCCTGAAGAAGTGTATTTGATTTTGACAGAAAATAAAAAGCCTATCCAAAAAGTTGTATGTTTAACATTTGACGATGGTTTTGATGATTTTTATAAAAATGCATATCCATTGCTGAAAAAGTACAACATGAAAGCAACAAGCTTTGTTGTTACTAGTTTTTTAAATAAGATTAGTTACTTAACAGATCAGCAAGTTTTAGAAATGAAAAAAAGCGGCTTAGTTTCTTTTCAAAGTCACACCGTATCTCATCAATCCATGGAAAGTTTAAGTGCACAGGATCAACTAGAACAGCTGCAAGCATCAAAAAAACATTTAGATGATCTACTTCAACAAGATACTTTAGCTATTTGTTATCCTTCAGGAAAATTTGCCGATAATACAGCTGAGTTAGCAACTCAAGCTGGTTATAAATTAGGTTTTACGACTCAACCAGGATTTGCTGCCAAAAGCGATGGCTTATTAACATTATCGAGAATTCGTATTAGTTCAAATATGACAGGAAATGAAGTCTTAAATACTTTAAAAGCAGCAGCAAATCATTGAAAATTGATTGAGCGAAATTAAGTTAGAAATAGTACAAAAAATCGCGAAGGATCATTAAAACTCTTTACGGTTTTTTTGGTGAAAAATAAGGTTCAACATGAATATCTATATCGTAAATTTGATATTTACTGGATAAATGTTTTTCAATTGTTTCTGTAATTGAATGGCTTTGCAATACAGAAAGATTTGGATCCATTGCTACTACAACATCTAAAAAAATATTAGTTCCATATGTACGACCACGAATTAAACGAACTTCCTTAACTTCATCGATGCTTAAAATTATTTTTTTGTACTTTTCCAGTAAATTTTCAGGAAAACCATCTGATAATGAAAAAACACTATCTTTAAAAATTTCTAATGCTGTTATTAACACCAAAATAGCAATAATAATTGCGGCAATCGTATCTAATAATGGAAATTTAAATACTGTTGCTAAAATCGCAACCGTTGTACCAATGCTTGTATAAGCATCGCTTAGATTATCCTTTGCTGCTGCATATAAGGCATTGCTATGAACTTTTTCAGCTAATGTTCGGTTGTAAAAATATACAAGAATCATAATAAGCGCAGATATCACTCCAACTAAAGCCGTCAATGGATCTGGTTTTGAATAAGTTTTATGGATAACTTTTTCAATGGCATCTCCTAAAACTTCTAAGCCGATCAGCAGCATGATAAAAGAAGTGATCATACTTGCTACGGTTTCAATTTTCCAATGTCCATAAGCATGATTTTTATCTATCGGTTTTCTAGCTATTCTTAAGCCAATAAAAACCACCAACGAGCCAATGATATCCGTAAAATTATTTAAACCGTCTGCAAACAGCGCATTTGAGTCACCCCAAACCCCAATAAGTAATTTGGCAGTTGCTAAAAAGATATAAGATAAAATACTTACGATTGCGCCCTTTTCAGCTATTTTTAAATCTTCATATCGATTCACACAACGCCCTCCTTACTTTGAGATCGTTACAGGTTCTTAAAGGTTTTACTTGTTTATACATTAAATAATCGTCCATCGCAATTTTTTACGATAGACGATTTTAAAATTTTATAAATAACTATGAGCTGTACGCATCATAACATCATCTTGCTGTTCTTTTGTTAAATCACGGAATTTAACAGCGTAACCTGAGACGCGAATGGTTAAGTTTGGATATTTTTCCGGATGCTCTTGTGCATCTTTTAATAAATCATTTGTAAAGACATTAACGTTCATGTGATAACCACCTTTATCAAAGTAACCATCCAATACATTTCGCAAGTTTTCAATTCGCGTATCATCATCTTTACCTAAACCATTTGGATTGATGGTTTGCGTGTTAGAAATACCATCTTGAGCATTTCCATAATGTAAGCGTGCTGTTGAATTCAAAGATGCTAATAAGCCATTCTTTTCTCCTAAGAACTTACCATCTTGATATGATGGGTTAGCGCCTGGTGATAAAGGCATCCCTGCACGACGACCGTCTGGTAAGTTTCCAGTTGCTTTTCCGTAAACCACATTGGAAGTGATTGTTAAAAGCGAAGTAGTTGGGGTTGAGTTTCGATATGTATGTTGACGGCGAATTTGCGTCATAAAGTAATCTAAAATCCAATTGGCCATTACGTCAGCTTCTTCATTATCATTTCCGTAAGTTGGAAATTCATTTTGTGGCACGTAATCAACGGCAAAGCCTTCCTTATCACGGATAACTTTTACATTTCCGTATTTTATAGCCATGATCGAGTCTGTTGCATGTGAAATGCCAGCAATTCCTGTTGCAAAAGTACGTTTTAAATTGGAGTCCATTAATGCCAATTGTGCTGCTTCATAACAGTATTTATCGTGCATATAGTGAATCACGTTTAAGGTATTAACATATAATGCTGCCAACCAGTCTAATATATCTTTATAACAATCGATAAACTCATCAAAGTCAAGTGTATCTCCTGTCATTGGCCGGAATTTCGGTGCTACTTGCATGCGTGTTTTCTCATCAACACCGCCGTTAATAGCATACAGTACAGCTTTGGCTAAGTTAGCACGTGCACCAAAGAATTGCAGATCTTTACCAACTACCGTGGCAGACACGCAACAAGCAATAGCACAGTCATCTGAACCCCAGTATTGACGCAGTAAATCATCATTTTCAAATTGAATTGAAGACGATTCTTTAGCAATGCAAGCTGCATAAGTACGGAAGCCAACTGGCAAATGAGAGCTATATAATACCGTTAAGTTTGGCTCAGGTGAAGCCCCCATATTAGTCAATGTATGCAGAATACGAAAATCAGTTTTTGTTACTAGTGAACGTCCGTCAACACCCATTCCAGCAATCGATAGCGTAGCCCAAATTGGGTATCCTGAGAATAGTGAGTTATATTCAGGCGTTCTAGCAAATTTTACCATTCGAAGTTTCATGATTAAATGATCAATAAACTCTTGTGCTTCATGCTCACTGATAACGCCGTTTTCTAAATCGCGTTGGATATAAATATCTAAGAATGCAGAAATTCGACCAATCGACATTGCTGCTCCATTCTGAGACTTAATCGCTCCAAGATAACCGAAGTACAGCCATTGAATTGCTTCTTGCGCGTTTTTAGCCGGTCCAGAGATATCAAAGCCGTATGAAGCTGCCATTTTTTTCAAATCGCCTAATGCACGATATTGTTCAGAAATTTCCTCGCGCAAACGCACAGTTTCCTCATTCATCGTGCCATTGCCAGTGTTCGAATGGTCTTTAAATTTTTCTTCCATTAAATAGTCAATACCATAAAGCGCAATTCGACGATAATCACCAATTATTCTCCCGCGTCCATAGGCGTCAGGTAGACCAGTGATAATTTTGTTTTTGCGGGCAGAGCGCATTTCTGGTGTATAAGCATCAAACACTCCTTGATTATGTGTTTTACGCCATTGAGTAAAAATTTTTGTCATCTCATCATCGGATTTATAACCATTGGACTCTAAAGCATTATTAGCCGTCCGAATTCCGCCAAATGGCATAAAAGCTTGTTTTAACGGCTTGTCAGTTTGCAATCCAACAATTTTTTCTTCTTCTTTAATCAGATACCCAGGTCCATGTGAAGTCAGCGTTGATGGGATATTGTTATCCATATCATAAACGCCGCCTTTTTGATGTTCGATTTCAAATAATTCTTGAAGCTTTTTCCATAGTTTATTTGTAGAATCAGCCGCTCCTTTTAAAAAGGTATCATCTCCACTATACTCAGTATAATTTTTTTGAATAAAATCACGTGTGTTAATAGAAGTCGTCCATTTGCCTACATTAAAGCCTTTCCATGCCTTTTGGAAGGTAGGATTATTTTTAAGTTTATCTTTCGTTGACATAGAGCATCGCCTCTCTTTTCTAAGAACGTGTTAACGATCTCTAGTGAAATGAATTTTTGAGCTATTTTTTCGTAGTTTGAGGCAAAAAACGTAGGTTTAGCGGTGCTAAATCGAGGCTTTTTAACGAAAAAATACGGAAAA
>JAIRWP010000010.1 GCA_031268845.1 Lactobacillales bacterium
ATAATTACCGTAATCTCAGGATAAATATCCAAGTTAAAATTATGAAAAATTGGTGTCTTTTTATAAGAAAAAGCTAAATCTTTAATATGAATCATTGATAGAACCTCTTTCTACACTGTTAACATCAAAACATCCGGACAATCTTTTTTCGCATTCACATCATTAAAATATTTATCATCAATTAAACTTTTTATCGACTTCCATTCATTTAATTTTCTTTTATCAATTTTTGAAACATTTTCATTGTAATATTTGCTCTTTTCCTCAATTGTTAAAGCTTTCTGCCAGATATTATCTAGTGTTTGTTTCATATTCACAGATATATCTAGATCAATAATATTTTTACTAGAGCTTTCTATCATTCTATTTCTATTTTTAATTATTTTTTTAGTTAATTATATACATAATCTCAGATAAAACAAGAAATTAATATGCAGCGATTGATACAGAATTAAGTTAGTGAAATTTTCTTAGATATATTATAATTTATGAAAAAAATGGGGATTAAAAAATGCATTTAAAAGAAAAAATGACGATTGTTTCGCAGTATAAGCTGGCGTCCAATATTTTTGAAATGAAACTTACCGGTAAGTTAGTGAAAAAAATGCAGCAAGCTGGACAGTTTTTACATATTCGCGTTCCTCGCTCTGATTTATTGTTGCGTCGTCCAATTAGTTTAGCGGAAATCGACTATAAATCAGGTACATGTACGATCATTTATCGAGTTGAAGGTAGGGGAACAAAGTATTTTTCTAAGATGAAGCAAGGAGAAACTTTGGATATTTTAGGACCACTAGGTAATGGTTTTGATATCAGAATGATAAAACAAGGAGAAACAGCGTTAATCATTGGCGGCGGGATTGGTGTGCCTCCACTTTATGAATTGTCCAAAAAGCTGATCGCTAAAGGCGCTAAAGTAATCCATTTATTAGGCTTTGCAACAAAAGATGTTGTTTTTTATGAAGAAAAATTTCGTGTTTTAGGTGAGGTTCACATTTCCACAGATGATGGAAGTTATGGCGTGCATGGTCACGCCTGGAATTTGCTGAAAAAATTAGAAGCCGAAAACTTTGTACCTGACGTTGTTTATGCTTGCGGGGCTAATGGCATGCTAAAAATGGTTGATGAAAAGTTCGCAGCACACCCTTATGCTTTTATTTCCCTAGAATCACGAATGGCGTGCGGTGTTGGCGCTTGTTACGCTTGCGTATGTCATGAAAACGGGGATAAAACAGGCGTTAAGTCACGTAAAGTTTGCGATCAAGGTCCTGTATTTAAAACAGGCGAGGTTATTATCTGAATTTAGCAGCTTGCTTGAAAATAGAAATAAAAACCTTCAAAATTAAGCAGAGATTACATAGATGTAAAAGATGAGTGAATAAGTATGAATAATGATGCAATAGGTTTTTTTGATTCAGGTGTTGGTGGTTTGACAGTAGTTCGAGAACTACTAAAACAATTACCAAATGAGCGCGTAATTTATATTGGCGATACCGCCCGCGCACCTTACGGTCCCAGAGATTTAGAGCAAGTTAAACAGTTTGCTTGGGAATTGACAGATTTTTTATTAAAAAAACAGATCAAAATGTTAGTGATTGCTTGCAATACAGTAACTTCTGCCGCGCTAAAAGAGATTAAAGAAAAGTTAAAAATTCCAGTAGTAGGTGTAATTGTATCAGGGGCTAGAGCGGCGATTAAAGCTACACAAAAACAGCATATCGGTGTGATTGGTACCAAAGGGACAATTCAAAGCAGTTCTTATTTGCGAGCTATTTCTAATCGTTCACCTAAGATAGAAATTACCGAAGTTGCCTGTCCCAAATTTGTGCCGTTAGTGGAGTCTAATCAAGCTCACTCTTCAATGGCTAAAAAGATTGTCTTTGAGTCGTTACAGACTTTTCGCTTTCACACACCTGATACCTTGATTTTAGGATGCACGCATTATCCATTGCTTAGCTCAATTATCCAATCAGTAATGGGAGAAGATGTTGTCTTAATCGATAGCGGCGCAGAGACGATTAGTGATGTTTCTTTATTGCTAGAATATTTTAATCTTCAAGCAAAAAGCAAAAATAGAAAAATACATCATGAGTTTTATACTACAAGTTCTCCTGAAATGTTTACTGAAATTGCTCAAAGCTGGCTAGGATTAACTGGTTTAAATGTGCAGCATGTAGATTTGCAAAAGTTAAAAAATAAAAAGCAAACTGTAAACAATGATAATGCAGCCAAAGCTACAGATGATCAGACAATTGTGATCGCTACACGTAACGTTAGAAAAGCTAAAGAATTTGCCAAGCTGTTTGGTGAAAAGGGATATCGTGTTAAGACTTTATTTGATTATCCTGATTTACCAGAGATTAAGGAAACGGGAGCAACTTTTGAAGAGAATGCGCGACTAAAAGCTGAAATGATCGCTAATTTGTTGAAGCAACCAGTATTAGCTGATGATTCAGGATTGATGGTGGATGAGTTAGATGGCTTACCAGGTATTTTCTCAGCGCGTTTTGCAGGAGAAGGCGCAACAGATGCAGCCAATAATGCTAAATTACTGCATGAACTTTCCTCACTTTCGATGTTTCCTAAAAGGTGCAAAGCCCAGTTTCATTGCACCTTGGTTTTTGCTGCTCCAAATAAGGAAAGTTTAGTTGTGAAAGCTGATTGGCGCGGGGAGGTTGCAACAATTCCAAAAGGTGAAAACGGTTTTGGCTACGATCCTTTATTTTTAGTTGGAGATACGGGAGTAACTTCAGCACAACTATCTCCTGAGGAGAAAAATAAAATTAGTCATCGCGCACAAGCTGTAGCTAAACTAAAAGATGTATGGGAAGAATGGTTGATGAATAATGAAAAAAATTTTGGTGATGAGTGACAGTCATGGTGATTATGAAATTGTAAAAGATATCCGCGATCGTTATAAAGACAAAGTTGATCTTTTGTTTCACAATGGTGATTCAGAGCTTCTTGCTACTGATAAGCTATGGCAGGATTTTTTGGTTGTCGGGGGCAATGTTGATTTTGCTGGATTTAAAGATGAACAATTACTTGAGCTGGGGCCAGACATTATCTGGCAAATACATGGTCACCGTTACGAGATAAACTTTGGTTTAGAACAATTGTATGCCGCTGCACAAAAGAAAAAAGCAACGATTGTTTTATTTGGTCATCTTCATCGTATTAGTTGTAAAAAACATCAAGGGATATTATTTTTAAATCCTGGAAGCATTACTCATCCGCGTGGGGTTATTCAAGAAAAAAGTTATGCTATTTTAGATCTTGATGAAAAAATAATTAAGATTCAGTATTATAATCGTTATCACCAGCCATTGAAAAAATTACATTTTGAATTTTGGCGGGAAGAAAGCCAGGTCTAAAGATGAAAGATGCTATTTATTTTGATCATGCAGCGACAACACCAGTAAGTCCATTGGTGATTCAAACAATGACTGAAGTTTTAACGCAAGATTTTGGAAATCCTTCAAGTATTCATCAATTTGGACGCAAAACGTATAAATTGTTAACAGAGGCTAGAAATGCGATTGCTAAGAACCTTCTGGTGAAAGATTCCGAAATTATTTTTACTTCTGGTGGAACTGAGAGCAATAATGCAGCGATTATTGGCACAGCCTTTAAAAAGCAAATTGATGGCAAGCATTTGATCACTACAGCAATTGAACATCCATCTGTGCTTCAGACTATGAAATACCTTAAAGAGCAATTTGGTTTTGAAGTTACTTACTTACCAGTGGATGAAAAAGGCAATTTAGCTGTTGAAATGTTTAAACAAGCATTAAGAGAAGATACGATTTTAGTTTCGGTGATGGCGGCCAATAATGAAACAGGAAATTTATTACCAATTCAAGAAATTGGTGAAATTTTGCGTAATCATCAGGCTATCTTTCATACAGATGCAGTTCAGGCAATGGGTTTGCAGCAGGTAGATCCTAAAGATTTAGGAGTGGATCTTTTAAGTGCTTCTGCGCATAAGTTAAATGGCCCCAAAGGTGTGGGCTTTTTATATAAAAGAGCAAACTTATCTTTTACACCTTTCCTTCACGGCGGAGAGCAAGAAGGAAGATTTCGTGCTGGAACGGAAAATTTGGCAAGTATTGTTGGATTTAAAAAAGCAATCGAAATTTTAAGTCAAAATGAAAGAAAACAACGATTTAAAAAATATCAAACTCTGCAAGATTTATTGTTTCGAAGGCTAGATGAAGCAAAAGTTAGGTATTATTTAAACGGTGATTTAAATAATAAATTGCCAAATATTTTAAATTTGCATTTAGAAAAAGTGGCAAGTAATCTAACATTGATGAAACTTGATTTAAAAGGTTTTGCAATTTCGATCGGTTCTGCTTGTACAGCTGGAAATATAAGTGACAGCCATGTTCTTGCGGCAATGTACGGTAAAGATCACCCAGCTTTAAAACAAAGCATTCGCATTAGTTTTGGTGAGGGAAATACAAAAGAACAAGTGGAAAAATTAGCAAATGAGTTGATTGCATTATCGCAAAAGACAAATAAGGAGAAAAAGTAATGGCATTTTCAACAGAAGTAACAACACCTGGAAGTATGTATCGTTATCGCTTGACTGATACTGTTAAGCGTTTTACGTTGCGTGATAATGGATTTACGGAAACAAAGGCGGGCAATTTTCAATTTTTGCGCCCCATCGAAGCAACACCACAGGCAAAAGACGGCTTTATGCTTAAGATAACAGTAGCTAAAGATTTGAAAACTTTAAAACTCTCCATCACATCAAAAAATGGCATGCGTGCGGTAAATATTTTTAAAGATGAAAAAAATAAAATGATTCAAGATAAATTTTATTTTTTATTAGATGGTTTAGTAGAGCGCGGCGTTTTGTTAAAAGAAACTATCAGAAGATAGAGTTGTTTACGATCTATAAGAACCTGTTAACGATCTCTAGTGAACTGCAATTCGGAAAGTAACCCACAACTAAAAAATATGTTACAATAACCTCATGTTAAAGATTGCGAAAAAATCCAAAGTCAACATATTAAGCTCTATTCAAAAAGGCGAAATAGACG
>JAIRWP010000011.1 GCA_031268845.1 Lactobacillales bacterium
ATAATTACCGTAATCTCAGGATAAATATCCAAGTTAAAATTATGAAAAATTGGTGTCTTTTTATAAGAAAAAGCTAAATCTTTAATATGAATCATTGATAGAACCTCTTTCTACACTGTCAACATCAAAACATCCGGACAATCTTTTTTCGCATTCACATGCAAATAAATCAGACCAACTCCAGCAATTCCAGTAAATAAACCAACTGTTTCAATTTGACGCAAACGCAAAAGATGAAAATAACCATTCATCCAGCGATTCACTGCCATGGTATTAAGATACTGCTCTCTATATTCTTTTATCTCCTTGAGATTTTGTTTACAATAGCGAAGCAATCGATTAAATAATTCTACCATCCCAGAATTTCCATGACAAAGACAATCATCATTTACAAAAAATTTAGAAGATCGCGCGAGTAACCGATGAATTAACTGTTCAGTTTGCTTTTTAATCTCCTTACTTGCTGACATCTTCATTGTCATCAAACGAGTCTTAAGCAGCCCAGGCAAGCCCCAGCACCAGCGATAATCTTCTTTGTCTGACAATTGACCAAACTCGTAAGCAAGGAGCTTTTCCATTAACTCTTTCAACGAATCACTTGGCTCTAATTCATAAAGACTAGCTAAGCCTCTAACAATTCCTGATAAGCCATGCGCAAAACCTATTTTGCAATCAGTTAATTCTTTTTCCTGCCATTTTTTAACAAATGCTTTTCCTAACCAATTTGCGATCTCTTTAGCCTTATCCAAGTTCGTAACTTTGTATACTTCCACAAATAAAGTCAGAAGACTTGCCCCGCCATTAATCCAATCATTTGTATTAATTTGTGAAAAATCTTCTTTTGAGATTTCTTGAATTACTTCATCGATATAAGAAAGAAATTCAGATTTTCCTAACTTTCTCACTTCTACCAAAATTGGAAAAAACGGTGCTAGCTTGCCATGATAAGCAGAAACAAACTCTGTTTTTAACTTTGAAAGGTTGATTGCTGATTGCAGAGATCTTTTATAAAAATCAAAATACTTTTCTTCTTTTGTTTGAATGAAAAATTCCAAGAAAAAAAGAGCAATCCCTGATAAACCATCGTATAATCCTTCATTTGTTGGACGAATTCCTAGTTGATCCCTCTTGGCTAAAAAATCAAGAGTCGCAAAAGAAAGTTCATCATATGCTTTATTCCAAACGGCCTTTTTCATCAAATCATTGGCAATTTCTCTAGCTTGCGCAAGAAAATCTAGTTTTTGTTTCTTTTGCAGCAACGGAAAAGAACTTTCTCGATTTATCAGCGCGATATCTTCAAAACAATCCAGTGTAACCAAAAGGAAATCTAACTGTCGCTCAATTTCCTTTTCATTAAGATTTGCAATTCGCTTTCTTGCCCTTTCTATCCCAAAGTTAGAATAAAAGTTTTCAATCACTCGCCCCCGGCTATCTTCCAAATTCGTTGAATCAACATAGGAGTAAAAAATCGGAACATCGCCTACCAACAAATCTTGAATTTCACTCATTACCACTCGTTTATCTGAATGAGGATATGCCCAAATATTCTCGAATAATTTCTCAAGATAAAACATTTCTTGGGTGTAATTCGGATGATTTGAAAAACCTAAAATGGAAGCATAACGCTGAGTTCCTTTCAGAAGGATCCGAATCTTATTACCTTTAAAATAAGCTAAAGGCCCCTTTTCATCAAGCAATATTTCTTTTTCTTGCTCTAAAAAATGAATCGCTTCTTTGAAGCCTTGAATAATTTCTAAACGATATTCCAGATAATCAACTTTATGATCTTTAAGTTTTGGAATATTTTCTCCTTTAGATCGAATCATCTCTTTTTCTTCAAAATGAAAATCAGCTCTATTCACATTAACCGCTTGCAAAGATTTTACTTTTGCATCATGGATACCACCTGAAATTCCACTTAGATCAATCTGATTGCCAAAATCATCAGAAATTTCCACTGATTTTGGTAATAAACCAGACTCCATCACTGTATTTTTAACTTGTGCAACCTTTACTCTTGCAAATGCATGATCTCCAAAATCAACCTTTTTCGTGTTATGAAAAATCGTTTCACCATCAATGATGACAGGGGACTCTCTATGTGCAATCATGTTTTCTAAATGAAGATCATTCATCGCAAAAACGTAAGATATCGCAACTAAATATCCCATTCTTCGATAAAAATTAGCAACTTCCACTTCCGTTTGACAGCTGTCATAAGAAATAAATTCGCAAAAAGAATACTGCTTACAATAAATTCCTTTTGGAACTTTTAGATCAAGTAACGAAGAATGTTGATTAAACCAATCCACTAATTTCCCAAATGACTCAGTAACTTCTAAATTTTTTGGTTTGTAAACAACTTTTTTATCGCTAATTTTAATAATGGAAACACTTTTACCTTGCTCATGAGAATCTCCTGCCGATAAATGAACTTCTTGAATGCAGAGTTTTGATACAGAAAGTAATTCTTTTAATTCCGCTTGATTCTCCTTAAGAGCATTTATAAATTGAAAATAATTATCTAAAGCAAATTTTGTTCGCGTTGAAATTTGGCGAGTACATACAGCATATTTAGAAAAAAATTGATAATAACTTTCTTGATTTGCAAACGTGTACATTAAAAAGTTTTTAAAACATTGAGAGGAGTTTTCTGCCACTTCTGGATGATTCTTTTTATATAACTCCAACTCAATTACCAATACTTTACTTAAAATTTGTAAAATACCAGTGACATAGTTATGCAAAAAAACTTCCTGTACTTTAGAATCCAGTTCAATATCGGAATCAGCAAGATTAAGTGATTGAATTTTTCGCTTTACATATTCGGTAAATGGCAACACCGAAACCGCAATATCATCGACTTTAGCGTCTTTATATTTATACTCATCCAAAACCTCTTTGATCAATAATAACCAATCAGGCAGATCCTCCGGACACTTACCTTTAAAATCAGAAACGCTAAACGCAAACACTTCTTCAGTTAAATTACGATGAGATAACATTTCATTAAAATATTTATCATCAATTAAACTTTTTATCGACTTCCATTCATTTAATTTTCTTTTATCAACTTTTGAAACATTTTCACTGTAATATTTGCTCTTTTCTTCAATTGTTAAAGCTTTCCGCCAAATATTATCAAGCGTTTGTTTTATATTTATAGATATATCTAGATCAATAATATTTTTACTAGAGCTTTTTATCATATCATTTCCATTTCTATTTTTAATTATTTTTTTAGTTAATTAGATCTGTTCCAAAACTCTAAATCATAATTATATAATGCTGTTTGAAATTTTAGGAAAAGTGCTATGTACTCCTGTAAGGCAATATCGGGGGGATTAAAAATTTTATTAATGGATCACACCACAAACAACCCACCAAATCCCTCTTCCTTCAAGGTGCATTTGCTCGGTAAAAAATATTTTCTTTAATTTTCAAAAAATCTATGCAATCGTTGCTCGTTGCTCGTTGCTCGTTGCTCGTTGCTCGT
>JAIRWP010000061.1 GCA_031268845.1 Lactobacillales bacterium
GGTGCGTTTGCTCGGCTAGAAAAACGTTCTCTATTAACAATTATTATATTCTCTGGTCTCTGGTCTCTGGTCTCTGGTCTCTGGTCTCTGGTCTCTGGTCTCTGGTCTCTGGTCTCTGGCTCATTATGCACACCTTCTTTCTCGTTTATCAAATTATTTGTTCTATTGACACCGTGATAGTATCATAACTAAAAATAATTTTCAAACAAAAACATATATCTTCACGACAAGCGCTGTATCAATACAACAAACTTACGTTAAAAAATTGTCAAAACTAGTAAAATACATAGTGTAATGGTAGAATACTTTTGTTTAATTTGGTTTTCGGTAAATTTAAGCGTAGGAGGAAAGTTAAATGGCGATTGTATCTGCTGAAAAATTTATTCAAGCTGCTAGAAAAAACGGTTATGCAGTTGGGGGATTTAATACAAATAATTTAGAATGGACACAAGCGATTTTACGTGCAGCTGAAGCGAAAAAAGCTCCTGTTTTAATCCAAACTTCTATGGGTGCTGGAAAATATATGGGCGGTTATAAAACTGTTTGTAATTTAATTCATGACCTGCACGATTATATGGGAATCACTGTTCCAGTAGCAATCCACTTAGATCATGGTGATTATGAAGCTGCTAAAGAAGTTATTGAAGTTGGATATACTTCATTAATGTTTGATGGCTCTTACTTGCCTGTTGATGAGAATTTGGAAAAAACAAAGAAAATTGTTGAATTAGCACATGCTAAGGGCATGTCTGTTGAAGCCGAAGTTGGTTCAATTGGTGGTGAAGAAGATGGCATCGTTGGCGAAGGTGAGCTAGCTCCAATTGCTGATGCTGTTGAAATGGTAAAAACTGGAATTGACTTTTTAGCAGCCGGCATCGGCAATATTCATGGACCATATCCTGACAACTGGAAAGGTCTACATTTAGAGCATTTGAAAAAATTGGGCGAAGCAGTTGATCAAGCTGCAGGTCGTAAATTTCCAATCGTTTTGCACGGTGGTTCAGGAATTCCTGATGATCAAGTGAAAGAAGCGATTCAATATGGTGTGGCTAAAGTAAATGTGAATACTGAAGCACAACTTGCTTTCCATCAAGCAACACGTGAGTTTGTTTTATCAAACGAAGATTTAAAAGGAAAAAATTATGATCCTCGTAAATTCTTAAAACCTGGTGTTGATGCAGTTCAAGGCGCAGTGGAAGAAAGAATTGATGTCTTTGGTAGTACAAATAAAGCATCGTAAATTTGACGAAATTGAACTTTAAAAGTTATAATATTCAATGTTGCTAAGCAACGATTACACATCCAAAATTAGCAATTGAACCTGCTTTAAGTAAAGTTGCTTAAAGTCATAAATTGTGGAAATTTTGGAGAGGATAAAAAAGAAAAGGTGGAAAATAAAAATGGCAGTAATTTCAATGAAACAACTTTTAGAAGCAGGAGCTCATTTTGGGCATCAAACACGTCGTTGGAACCCCAAAATGAAAAGATATATCTTTACAGAACGTAATGGTATTTACATTATTGATTTACAAAAAACTGTTAGATTGGTTGACTTCGCATACGATTATATGAAAAGTATTGCTGATGAGGGCGGAGTTGTTTTATTCGTTGGAACAAAAAAACAAGCACAAGAAGCAATTAAAGATGAGGCGATTCGTTCAGGTCAGTATTATGTAAATCATCGTTGGTTGGGTGGCACATTAACTAACTGGGATACAATCCAAAAACGTATCGGACGTTTAAAACAGATTAAAAGAATGGAAGAAGATGGAACATTTGACGTACTTCCTAAAAAAGAAGTTGTGCTTTTAAGAAAACAACGAGATCGTTTGGAAAAATTCCTAGGTGGTATTGAAGATATGCCATGCATTCCTGATGCGATCTATATTGTTGACCCTCGTAAAGAAAGAATTGCCGTGCAAGAAGCGCGTAAGTTAAATATTCCAATTGTGGCAATGGTTGATACAAATGCTGATCCAGATGAAATTGATGTCGTTATCCCATCAAATGATGATGCAATTCGTGCAGTAAAACTGATTACTGCTAAAATGGCAGACGCATTTATTGAAGGAAACCAAGGCGAAGATCAAATCGCTGCAGCTGCTACTGATGAAATTGCCAATGAAGAAACTGAGTAAAATTAAGAAAATCAAGAGTGCGACCATATTTTATTTAAGGTTGCACTCTTTTTTTATTTTAAAAAAAGAGACAGTCTCATCTCGTTAACATGCTCTAGATAAGTTACAATGCTATACAAGTAAATCAAGCTCATATGACAATTAAAGAGGTGCGCAAAGCTATGACTTATAGAGCAGGAATTGATGTCGGATCAACCACAGTTAAGTTAGTTATTTTTGCAGAAAATCAAAAATGCGTGTTTGCAGAGTATGAACGTCATTTTTCAGATGTTTTGCAAGCAACGAAAAAAATTTTGCAAAAAGCACAAAAAATTTTAGGTGAAGATTGTTTGATATCACTAACGATTACTGGCTCAGGTGGTATGGGTCTAGCAAAAAAGCTAGAGATTCCTTTTGTGCAAGAAGTGATTGCTTGTACAAAGGCAGTAGAGGAGCTCATTCCGCAAACTGACGTTGTAATTGAACTTGGTGGCGAAGATGCAAAAATTATCTTTTTCAAAGAAAACCTTGAACAAAGAATGAACGGAAGTTGCGCTGGCGGTACCGGAGCTTTTATCGATCAAATGGCTACTCTTTTGAAAACGGATGCAGAAGGGTTAAATGAATTAGCTAAGGATTATCAAACAATTTACCCAATAGCTTCTCGTTGTGGTGTCTTTGCCAAAACAGATGTGCAGCCGTTGATTAACGAAGGAGCAGCTAAGGAAGATATTGCTGCTAGTATTTTTCAAGCAGTTGTTCACCAAACAATTGCTGGCTTGGCGTCTGGACGTAAAATTGAAGGAAAAGTTGCTTTTTTAGGTGGACCGTTATTTTTCTTATCGGAGTTAAAGCAACGTTTTGTTGAAACATTAGACTTATCTTTAGATGAAATCGTCTCTTCTGAAAATCCCCAGCTTTTTGTTGCACTAGGGGCAGCGCTTTTTGCGCATCCAGAAGAAACTAAATCTTTGCAAGAAATTCTTCGTTGTCTAGAAAATGAAGATAAGTTAGAAACCCAAATCAAAAGTTTGCCATGTTTATTTTCATCAGCAGAAGAACTAGCTCTTTTTCGTGAGCGTCATAAAAAAGCCAGGCCAGTGTATCGTTTGCTAGAAAATTATCAAGGTGCTGCCTTTTTGGGAATTGATGCTGGCTCAACTACTAGTAAGGTTATCTTGCTAAGCAAGGATATGGAAATATTATTTAGCTATTATGGGAAGAACGAAGGTCAACCATTAGAAAATATTAAAGAAGTTTTATTTTCTTTATATCAAAAACTTCCTGTAGATGTTTATCTTGCCAATACTTGTGTAACAGGTTATGGGGAAGAATTGATTAAAAAGGCATTAAAAGTTGATTTAGGAATTGTTGAGACAATGGCACATTACAAAGCCGCTAATTATTTTTACCCAGGTGTTGATTTTATTTTAGATATTGGCGGACAAGATATGAAAGCAATTACTATTCGTGAGGGCGCACTAGCTAATATTCAGTTAAATGAAGCTTGCTCTTCTGGTTGTGGATCGTTTATTGAAGGCTTTGCTAAATCGTTAAATTACTCCATAGAAGATTTCGCTAAAAAAGCTTTATATGCAAAACACCCTGCGGACTTAGGTTCAAGATGTACAGTTTTTATGAACTCAAAGGTTAAACAAGCACAAAAAGATGGGATTAGTATAGGTGATCTTTCAGCAGGACTGTCTTACTCTGTCATTAAAAATGCATTATATAAAGTAATCAAAGTTCGCAGAGCTTCCATGTTGGGTGAAAAAATTGTTGTTCAGGGCGGGACATTTTGCAATGATGCTATTCTACGTACTTTGGAGATGATTTTAAATCAAGAAGTGATTCGCCCAGAAATTGCCGGCTTGATGGGAGCATATGGCGCAGCTTTGATCGCCAAAGAAAACGCTAAAGAAGGACTTGGTTCTTCACTTTTATCTAGTTCTGAATTAGAATACTTTAAATCAAAAAAAGACTTCCTTGCTTGTAAATTATGTGAAAATAAATGCAAATTAACTAAGCATGTCTTTTCAGATGGACGAAATTTTATTACTGGCAATCGCTGCGAACGTGGTACAGCAAGAATGATAAAACAGCAAAATTCTCAAAAGAAGAAAAAAATTAACTTAGTGAGTGAAAAATATCGACACTTATTTGCATATAAAAGATTAACCACAGAAAAAGCAATTCATGGAACGATTGGTCTGCCGCGCGTTTTAAATATTTATGAAAATTATCCGTTATGGGTGACTTTTTTTACAAAACTAGGCTTTAAGTTTAAGTTAAGTCCAAGATCTGATAAAGCTCTTTATGAAAAAGGGATAGATACGATTCCATCAGATACAGTGTGTTATCCAGCAAAATTGGCTCATGGTCATATTAAAGCTTTGATTGATGCAGGAGTTTTACGCATTTTTTATCCAAGTGTTATTTTTGAACAAATAGAAAATGAGCATGCAGACAATCATTTTAATTGTCCAATTGTTCAATCTTATCCTGAAGTGATTCGCAATAATGTTGATGAGATTAGTATGGGAAAAGTGAATTATCATTATCCATTTTTAAATTTGGCCAATGAGGCTTCGGTTGCAAAACAATTATGGAGGGAATTTCGTACTTTAGGTTTTTCTTTAAAGCAAATCAAACAGGCTTTGCATGAAGGTTATCTTGAACTTGAAGCATTTAAAAAAGCAATTCGTCAAAAAGGAGAGGACACGTTAGCTTTTTTAACAAAAACAAATCAGCGCGGTATCGTTTTAGCTGGACGGCCGTATCATTTGGATTCAGAAATTAATCATGGCATTGCTGAGGCAATTGTTAAAGAAGGCTTTCATGTTTTAACTGAAGATAGCATTGCTCATTTAGCTAATGTTACAAATTTGCGGGTAGTTGACCAATGGGTATATCATTCAAGACTTTATCAAGCAGCACGTGTGGTAGCAAAGACAAAGAATTTAGAATTAGTTCAGCTAAATTCTTTTGGTTGCGGCATTGATGCTGTAACAACTGATCAAGTAGAAGAAATTTTAGCTCAAACAGGAAAAATTTATACCGTTTTAAAAATTGACGAAGGAGAAAATTTAGGAGCAATTCGTATTCGTTTGCGTTCATTAAAAGCAACAGTTGATGAGAGAGCTCGAAATAACTTTACCCCTACTTTAAATATCGGCTCTTTAACGACATCGGCATTTACCAAAGACATGAAAAATAAACACACGCTTTTAATGCCTATGTTATCTCCAATTCATCAAGAAAGTCTGCTAGATGAAGCTTTTAAAGCATGTGGATATGAAGTGATTTCTTTATTTGATCAAAACTCGCAAGCAATTGATGTAGGTTTAAAATATGTTAATAATGATGCTTGCTATCCGGCAATTATCTCCATTGGTCAGTTAATCGAAGCGCTGCAAAGTGGTAAGTATGATTTAAATAATGTTTCGGTGATGATGACGCAAACTGGTGGTGGATGTCGAGCAACAAATTATATTCCATTACTGCGTAAAGCATTAATAGATGCGAATCTTTCGCAAGTTCCTATCATCTCTTTATCATTTGGAAATAAAGGGGTTGAACAAACGGCAGGTTTTAAAATGACTTTTGCTCTTTTAAAGCGGATGGCAATTGCATGCTTTTATGGCGATTTATTTGAACGAGTAGTTTATCGTACACGCCCTTATGAAAAACAAGTTGGTTTGGTGGATCAAATGCATCAATTTTGGTTAGAGTATGTACGAAAAAATGTGAGAAATGGTTCTTTAAAACAGTTTAATCAAAATGTTAAAGCAATTGTCAAAGATTTTGATCAGCTAGATCTTTCAGATCTTACAAAGCAGCGCGTAGGTGTAGTAGGTGAAATTTTGGTAAAATACTCGCCAATGGCTAATAATGATATTGTCCGTTTACTTGAAGCAGAAGGTGCTCAAGTTGTTGTTCCCGACTTATTTGGTTTTATGAATTATTCGCTTTATAATCAAATTTGGAAATATAAAAATTTAGGTACAAGCCGCAAATCTCGCAATATTGCTAAATTTTTTATTAAATTAATTGAGCTGCTTGAAAAACCGATGAATAAAGCCTTGCAAAATTCTCAGTACTTTTCAGGAATCTCATCAATTAAAAAGCAGGCCAAAGAAGCAGAAAAAATTTTATCCCTTGGCAATCACACCGGCGAAGGTTGGTTTTTAACAGGTGAAATGCTTGAATTATTGCAAGCAGGGGTTAACAATATCGTTTGTATGCAACCATTTGGTTGTTTGCCAAATCATGTAGTTGGTAAAGGAACGATGAAAAAAATTAGGCGTCATTACCCACAAGCAAATATTATTGCTATTGATTATGATCCCGGCGCTTCTTTGGTGAATCAACTAAACCGCATTTACTTGATGATGGAAACAGCGAAAAAAGAACCAACTAATGTGAAATAAAGGAGAGAATATGTCGGATCTAAGAAAGTTTCCAGCATTTTATTTCACTATTTTTCAAGATGGTACTTATGAGATTGAAATTAAAAAATCGCGCTTTCTTTGTCATCTCAAACGTGTTATTACTGAAGATGAAGCGAGAAACTTTATCACTAGAATCAAAAAAGAGCATTGGAAGGCAAGGCATAACTGCTCAGCTTTTATTGTGGGGAACAATGGTGAAATAAAACGAAGTAGTGACGACGGTGAGCCTAGTGGTACAGCAGGTGTACCGATGCTTGAAGTGTTGAAAAATAAACAGTTGGTCAATGTTTGTGCAGTGGTGAGCCGCTATTTTGGTGGAGTGAAATTAGGAACTGGTGGGCTGATCAGGGCATATACCCAAAGCGTGGCAGAAACTTTGCAAAAAGTTGGAATCGTCAAAGGGATGTTGCAACAGGAAATGCATTTGAAAACTGATTATGCTCTAAATGGGAAATTGCAATATTTTCTGAGTTTACATCCAGAATATATGGTTAAAGAAAGTTTATTTATGGAGCAAATTGAAGTGATTGTTTTTGTAACAAAAGAACTTGTTAGCTCTTTTCAAACAGAAATAAAAAATTTATTAAATGGTAAAATTGACTTTAAATTAGGAGAATTCACATATAATGAAGTGTTAATTTGAAAATCTGCTTTAACCCTGAAAGGAATCATTTTTTTTATGATTTATTTTGATCATAGTGCAACAACAAAGATTTTGCCCGAAGCGCTTGAGGCATATGTTAAAACCAGTCAGCAAATTATCGGCAATCCTTCCAGCTTGCATGATTTAGGAAATCAAGCAAGTCTTTTATTAGAAAAAGCACGCGCGCAAATTGCTGAAATTATGGAGGTTGCTACATCTGAAATTTACTTCACTTCTGGAGGGACAGAAGGAAATAATTGGATTCTCAAAGGCACGGCTTTTGAAAAACGAAAATTCGCTCAGCGCATTATTATCTCAGCCATTGAACATCCAGCAGTTTATGAAACAGCAAAGCAACTAGCAAAAATTGGTTTTAAAGTCGATTTTGTTCCCGTAGATCAACGCGGATTCGTTAAAATAGATGAATTTAAACATTTATTAGGCAATGATGTTATTTTAGTATCAATTATGGGTGTAAACAATGAAATTGGCAGCATTCAACCGATTAAAGAAATTGCTAAAATTTTAGAGAACTATCCAACAATTCACTTTCATGTAGACGCCGTGCAAGCTATCGGGAAAATTGCAAAAGCAGCTTACTTACCAAAACGTGTTGACTTTGCAACATTTTCTGCCCATAAAATTCATGGTCCGCGCGGTGTAGGCTTTATTTACTTGAAAAAAGGGAAACGTTTGGCACCTCTTTTAGCAGGCGGAGGTCAGGAAAATAATCAGCGTTCAGGAACCGAAAATGTGCCTGGAATTGTAGCCATGGCCAAAGCTTTGCGTTTGTCAATGGAAAATCATCAGCAAAAAATTCGTCATGTACTGTCTTTAAGGAATGCACTTGGCAAATTTTTAAAATCTTATAAAAAAGTTAGTTTATTTACTGATATAACAAATGATTTTGCTCCGCATATTTTAACTTTTGGTTTAAAAGGCATGCGTGGTGAGGTTATGGTTCATGCATTTGCCGAAAAACAAATCTATCTTTCAACCACCAGTGCTTGTAGTTCACGCAAAAAAATGCCAGCAAATACCCTTAAAGCAATGGACATCCCTAATAAAATTGCTAAAACAGCAGTCAGGATAAGTTTAGATGAAAGTAACACCGTAACCGAAATAGAGCAATTTATGAAAGTATTTGCTCAATTGTATGAAAAATTTGAAAACGTTTTTTAGAAAAGGAAAAGCAGTATGTATTTATCAGAAATCATTGACATTTTAAAAAAAGATCATAATTTTCGCGAAGTGATTACTAAGCAAAATGCTTGGTATTATCATTTACCAGAAAAGTTAGCACAAATTCAAATCAAACAACTGGTCTATGATTCCAGAAAAGCTAGTAAAGATACTCTTTTTTTTGTTAAAGGCCAAAATTTCAAAGAATCTTTTTTAGCACAAGCAATAGAGTCTGGATTACGTTTTTATATCAGTCAAACTCTCTTTTATGAAGTTAAAGGAGCAACGGCAATTCTTGTAAATGATGTCAAACAGGCGATGGCTTTAATTGCTCAAGCGTTTTTTCATCATCCTGAAAAAAAATTAGAAATTATCGCATTTACCGGCACAAAAGGCAAAACTACTTCTGTTTATTTTGTAAAAGGGATTTTAGATGAAGTCACCAAACAAAAAACAGCTCTTTTTTCCACAATGGAGACAACTCTTGATGGAAAAAATTATTTTAAATCTGCATTAACCACTCCTGAGTCCTTGGACCTTTATGAAATGATGAGCCGAGCAGTGGATTATGGCATGACACATCTTGTTATGGAAGTTTCCTCACAAGCGTATAAAATGAAACGCGTTTATGGTTTAACATTTGATGTAGGAGTTTTCTTAAATATTTCTTCAGATCATATTGGCCCCATTGAACATCCTCACTTTGAAGATTATCTTTATTGCAAACGTCAAATTCTCCACAATTCTAAGCAAGTAATTTTAAATCAAAATGCCTCTTATTTTGCTTTGTTGCTAGAAGAAAGCAAAGAAAGCGGTGTTGTTGCTATCCATATTTATGGAACATCGAATTCTGGTACGGATTATTTTGTAAAAGAAATTGCCACAAATCCTTTAGCGTTTAATATTTGTACGGGAGAGCTGAGCAAAAACAATAATTTAGCTGGGCAATATACTCTGAGGCTAGCCGGCGATTTTAATAAAGAAAATGCCTTGGCTGCTATAATCGCGTCTTCCTTATTAGGGGCAGGCAAAAGCGCAGCACAAAAAGCTTTAGCAAAGGTTACGGTGCCAGGACATATGGAAGTTTTAGTTCAAAAAAATGGCGCGCATATTTATGTGGATTATGCGCATAATAAAATTAGTCTTGAAGCGTTATTAAAATTTGTAAAAAATCATCATCAAGGAACATTAATTGTTGTGCTCGGCAGCCCTGGCAATAAAGGTCTATCTAGACGACAAGACTTCGGTGAAATGTTATCGCAATTTGCCGATATTGCTGTTTTAACAACGGATGATCCTGATTTTGAAGATCCTGTAAAAATTGCGCGTGAGATTGCTTGCAATATTACTTCACAAAGAGTAAAAGTAGAAATTTTATCAGATCGCACGCAAGCAATAAGTCATGCATTATCTTTAACAAAATCAGCAAATGATGCGGTTGTTCTCGCAGGTAAAGGTGCAGATTGTTATCAAATTGTACAAGGTGCAAAAGTGCCTTATAAAGGAGATTTAGCAATTACCCAAAAATTTTTAATCGAAAATTTAAATTACTACACTCCTATCTGATTTTGCAAATACTCTCCAAGGTAATACAAAGGAATATTACAAACCCAGTCTACTCTTTCATAATCAGCCATCGATGCTCGTAAAGCAAGCTTAGGATGATACTTTTCATCATAAACTTTTAAACTTTTTGCTTTTAAATTTTGCTCAGCTTTCACTTCCAAGGGGTAAATCATCCCCTCTTTTTGAAAAATAAAATCCACTTCAGAGGTTCCTTGCTTGTTTTTCCAATAATAAGGACTTATTTTTGCTGCAGCGATCATCTCTTGCAAAACATAGTTTTCAGCAAACGCTCCCTTAAATTCAACAAAAATTCGATTTCCTTCAATTAAAACTTTGCTTGGTAAATCAGATTTGGCAGCTAGTAAACCTACATCCAAAAAATATAATTTAAACGCATTTTTTTGATAACCAGATAATGGTAATGATGGCTGCTCCACTAAACTTATTTTATGAACCAGTCCCGTATCAACTAACCAACCAATACTTCGCTCATAGTCCCGCCCTTTAGCTCCACTGCGCAAAGCACCATACACAAATTTTTTATTTTCTTTGGCCAGCTGTGCAGGAATTGAATTCCAAATTTGTTGAATTCGAGGGATTTCCATATTTGGTGCATGTTTAGAAAAATCTTGCTCATAAGCAATCAATAATTGATTTTGCAAATGTCTAACTTCATCAAAATCTTTTGTCTCTACATATTTTTTAATCACTGCTGGCATGCCGCCAACAAAATAATAAATTTTAAGCAACTCTATTAATTTACTTGCAAATGATGAAAGCAATAAATCATCCTGACTTTGGATTAATTTTAATAATTTATCTTCACTAATTGCCATTAAAAATTCAGAGAAAGTCATTGGATACATTTTCAAAAATTCCACTTTTCCTACAGGGAAAGAAACACCTTGATGAAGTGTTACGCCCAGTAATGAACCTGCAGCAATAATTGAATATTCTGGTGCATCTTCTGCAAAATATTTCAGACTAGAAATTGCATTAGGAACTTCCTGAATTTCATCAAAAATAATTAATGTTTTATCGGCCTGAAGTGTTTCTCCTGTTTCAATTGAAATTGCTTTAAGCAAACGCTTCGTATCAAAGTCGCCAGAAAAAACCATTTGCATTCGTTCATTTCGATCAAAATTTACATAAGCAACATTTTCATAAAATTGTGCACCAAATTTTTTCATAATCCAAGTTTTACCAACTTGTCTAGCACCATTCAAAATAAGTGGCAATCGATCTTTTCGCTTTTGCCATTTTGCAAGCTCTTGAGTTACATAACGCTCCACTTCTTCACCACCTCTTAGAGCCTGTTAACGATCTCGAAGTGATGAATGATTTTGGCTATTTTTCCGTATTTTTTCGTTAAAAAACCTGTCGGGTTCCTTACGATTTGTTCAAGCTTTGCTTGATTACAAATCGTTGGAACGGGAGCCTCGATTTAGAATCACTAAACCTACGTTTTTTGCCTCAAACTACGAAAAAATAGCTCAAAAAACCTGTCGGGTTATTACAAGTTGTTTCAAGCTTTGCTTGATTACAATTTGTATAACGGGATTCATTTCAC
>JAIRWP010000083.1 GCA_031268845.1 Lactobacillales bacterium
CAATAATGTGAAAATAACCCCTCTTTTAAAAAAACTACGTGTGCTGTGGGAAATCAGTTGTAGTAAAAAATCTGTGTACATGGGAAGCAAAGTACACAGATTTTTGGTGTGATTGAAAAAGTAGAAAAGTTTCATTAACACATTCAATAAGTTTTTATTTGCATCGTCATGGAAATTCGTGATTTCAAATAAAAAATGTAGAAGTATAAGATAAGAACCTGTTAACAACAAACAAGCTCTAAGAACGGGATTCACCCATAGCGAGACAAGTTAGCAGGCTCTTACACAGTTGAGTCCAGATCTCTATGCATTTAAATCATTTTGCAACGTTTTAAGACCATTTTTTGTTCCAATGATTACTTTATTCACCATGCTCAAAAATAAACCGTGTTCGACAACACCCACAAGTTTATCAAGCTCTTTGCCTAAAATAATAGGATCTGCAATTATTTCTAAATGTAGATCAATAATATAGTTGCCGCTATCAGTTATAAATTTTTTGCCATCGTTAGTAGTGCGAAAGCGAGGATGATATCTTTTGTTTTTAAAAAAACGATATAGTTGTTCAGCACCATATCTAACCACTTCTACCGGTAAAGGAAAAGCTCCTAGTTGTTTTACTAACTTGGATTCATCTACAATCCAAATATTCTGTTTAGAATAGCTAGCCACGATTTTTTCAAATAATAAAGCGCCACCTCCGCCCTTAATACCGCGAAAATTCTCTGAAATTTCATCTACACCATCAATAGTTAAATCAACATATTCTACTTCATCAATGACTTTTAAAGGAATTCCTAATGCTTGAGCTTGTTTACTGGTTGCTTTAGAAGTAGTAACACCGATAATTTTTAAATTTTCTTCCTTTATTCTACGTCCCAGCTCATTGATCATATAAGTTGCTGTTGAGCCAGTACCAAGCCCTACAATCATTTCGTTTTTTACATATTTGACAGCTTCAATTCCTACCTGCTTTTTTAGCTCTTCTTGAGTCAAAACTTTCTCCCTTATATTTTATATCCGATTTTCATTAGCACGTTCTAAGAGCTTGTTAACGATCTCGCTATTAATCAAAATTGCGCAATTCTGGAGACAAGTTAACAGGTTCTAAGCAAAACTCACAAACATGAACGCAAATATTGCCCTGTATAACTTTTTTTGACTTTCATCACTTTTTCTGGCATCCCTGTTGCAACAACATTTCCCCCAGCATCACCGCCTTCTGGCCCTAGATCAACAATATAATCTGCACATTTAATTACATTCAGATTATGTTCAATCACTAAAACGGTATTGCCAGCGTCAACTAATCTCTCAAGCACTTTCAACAAACGTGCAATATCATCTGTATGCAGTCCAGTTGTTGGTTCATCTAGAATATAAAAATTTTTACCATTAGAGATGCGGTGCAACTCTGAAGCTAGCTTCATCCGTTGTGCTTCCCCGCCGGATAGTGTTGTTGCTGGCTGTCCAAGCGTAATGTAGCCTAGTCCAACATCAACAATTGTTTGTAGTTTACGATAAATTTTAGGAATAGGTTGAAAAAATTCCACTGCATCAGCGGCCGTCATCTCCAGGATCTCTGCAATATTTTTGCTCTTATAACGCACTTCTAGCGTTTCTGAATTATACCTTTTTCCATGACAAACTTCACAAGGAACGTAGATATCTGGCAAAAAATGCATTTCAATCTTGATAATTCCATCACCCTTACAAGCTTCACAACGCCCACCCTTAACATTAAAACTAAAGCGTCCCTTTTTATAGCCGCGCACTTTTGCTTCATTGGTCTTCGCAAACAAATCACGAATATCATCAAAAACGCTGGTATAAGTTGCTGGATTACTGCGCGGTGTACGCCCAATCGGACTTTGATCAATGTCCACTAATTTTTCCAGTCCTTCATATCCTGTCAATTTTTGATACTTTCCTGGTTTTTTAGAATTACGATTTAGCTTTTGTGCCAAAGCTTTTTTTAAAATTTGATTAACCAAAGTGGATTTGCCTGAGCCAGAAACCCCTGTCACAGCAATAAAAGTTCCTAGCGGCAATTTTACGGTTAAGTTTTTCAAATTATTTTCTGCAGCACCTGTTAAATGCAAAGTTTTTCCATTACCTTGACGACGTTTTGAGGGCACTTCAATCTTTATTTTTCCAGCTAAATACTGTCCTGTTAAAGACTTAGGATTGCCTGCCACCTCATTTGGCGTGCCAATAGCAATCACTTCTCCTCCAAATTCACCTGCCCCTGGGCCCATATCGATTAAAAAATCAGCTGCACGCATTGTATCTTCATCATGCTCCACTACAATTAAGGTATTGCCAAGATCTCTCATTTTACGCAATGAAGCCAGTAAACGATTGTTATCTCGCTGATGAAGGCCAATTGACGGTTCATCTAAAATATACAAAACCCCTGATAAGTTAGAACCAATTTGTGTTGCCAAACGAATCCGCTGCGCTTCGCCACCAGAGAGTGTTCCTGCTGCTCGAGCCAGTGTTAAATAATTTAACCCAACATTTTGCAAAAAAGTTAAACGATCGCAAACTTCTTTAAGAATGGGCTTTGCAATTATTGCTTCTTTTTCAGATAGCTTGATTTTTTCCATAAATTTTAAAGCATCGCCAATTGTTTTTTCACTAAAGTGGGCAATGTTTACTCCGGCAAGCTCCACCGCAAGAGCTTGAGGGTTTAAGCGATATCCATGACAAGTTGCGCAAGCAAGTTCTGTCATATAGCTCTTCATCTGCTCTCTGGTAAAATCAGAATTTGTTTCCCGAAACCTGCGATTAATATTGTTAATGATCCCTTCAAAGGGCACATCCACATCCCTGATACCACCAAAATCATTTTCATAATGAAAATGAAACAGTTCATCCCCTGCACCATAAAGAATCAGCTCTTGTTCTTCTTGAGAAAGCTTGTCAAATGGCGTATTCATATCGATATTAAACTCATTCATCGCCTGTTCTAACATTTGTGGATAGTAGTTTGAACTGATCGGATTCCATGCCACAACCGCGCCCTCACGTAAAGTTTTGCTCCTATCAGGAATAACCAAATCGATATCAACTTCAAGCTTTACTCCTAGACCATCACAGTTAGGACATGCTCCAAAAGGAGCATTAAAGGAAAATAAACGCGGCTCCATCGCGCCAACGGTAAAACCACAAATCGGACATGCATAATGCTCACTAAAGAGAATTTCTTTTTCACCCATAACATCAACAACAGCAAAACCTTGGGCTAAATGCAACGCTGCTTCAAAAGAATCAAACAAACGCGAGCGAATCCCGTCTTTTACGATAATCCGATCCACAACAATCTCAAGCGTGTGCTTTTTGGTTTTGACAAGAGGTGACACCTCGGTAAGATCATACAGCTTCCCATCAACACGGAGTCGCACATAACCTTCACTTTGAATTTGAGCAAAAATTTTTTTATGTTCTCCTTTTTTCGCTTTGACAATCGGTGCTAAAATCTGAATCTTTGTCCCCTCTTTCATAGCTAAAATCCGGTCCACCATCTGCTCAACTGACTGCGCTGTAATTTCAATATGATCATTTGGACAAATCGGCCGCCCGATGCGCGCATATAAAAGGCGCAAGTAATCATTGATCTCAGTAACTGTTCCGACCGTTGAACGTGGATTTTTACTTGTGGTTTTTTGATCAATGGAAATTGACGGACTAAGACCATCAATTGAGTCGACATCCGCTTTTTCCATTTGCCCTAAAAACTGTCTTGCATAAGCTGATAAACTCTCTACATAACGACGCTGCCCTTCAGCATATAAAGTATCAAAAGCAAGTGAACTTTTACCCGAACCTGAAAGACCAGTAATTACAACCAATTTATCCCTTGGAATTTCAACATCAATATTCTTTAAATTATGTGAACGCGCTCCGTGAATTATAATCTTATCATGTACCACCAAATTCCTCCTTGCTGCTTAGAGTCTGTTAACGATCTCCATAATGGCGAAATTTTTGGTAATTTTATGCACTTCTTCGTTAAAAAGCCTCGAAATAGCACCACTATTTCTACGTTTTTTTCCTAAAAATGCACAAAAATTTCTCAAAAAATTCATCAATAGAGAGACAAGTTAACAGACTCTTAGAACCTCATATAATAATTTTACAAAGTGCGTTCACTATCTGAAGAAAATGCAGCTTTAAACTGCAGATTATCCGCAACCAAGCCTACTGCTAACTCACGAATTCCTTCCTCACCCTTTTTTGTTAGCGGCGTATCTGAGCACCCTTGCACGCGACCAATAACATTAAACATCGTTCTTCCATGACGAGTGATATAAAGTATTGATTTTTTACTCATCTGATATCCTTTCACGCCTATTCAAATTGTGATTCAAAGTTTAATTTAATTCCTGGTTTGTCCAAAACAATCTCAGTAACATCATATGTTAAACGTTGAACAACATCAAACAAAGGTGCTACCAATTCTTTAACCTCTTGTGGTTGAAGATCGGTCTGTTTTTCAATTTTACGATTCAAGATATGATTTACTTGGCTAATTTTGCCGCTAATTACATATCCAGTCAAATTCTGCTTTCATAAACTTTTATCATTGCGCACTCTTTTCTGCAAACTCATCCAATAAAGATACCGCCTCCTCTTTTGATTCCACTTGATTAATTGCAACTTTTACTTTTGTTGCTTGCGGAAGGCCTTTCAAATAATAAGCTGCCAAATACCTGAATTCACGAATACCTTGTTTTTCACCTTTTAGCTGCACTAATTTTTCTAAATGGATCTTGGCTATCTTAATCTTTTCACCAATAGAAGGCTCCTGCAAAAGTTCTCCCGCACGTAAAAAATGTTCTGTACGCAAAAGCATCCAAGGATTCCCCAAAGCTGCGCGCCCAATCATCACCGCATCAGTACCGATATCTTCAAGCATCCTCTTTGCATCTTTTGGCGTTTTAATATCGCCATTGCCAATCAAGGGAATTGTCAACTTCCTTGCAACTTCACGCAAAATCTCCCAATCAGCCGCTCCTTGATACATCTGCATCCGCGTTCTACCATGCATAGCTACAGCTTTTGCTCCAGCTGCTTGTGCAGCCAATGCATTTTCTACCGCAAATAAATGCTGATCATCCCAGCCTGTACGCATCTTTACTGTAACAGGAACACTTACCGCATTTACCACTGCTCGCACCATTTCATAGACCTTCTCAGGATCAAGCAACCAGCGTGCACCAGCCTCTGCTTTAATCACCTTATTCACTGGACAGCCCATATTAATATCAATTATATCTACACTAGTATGCTCTTTAACAAATGCTGCTGCTTCAATCAAGGACTCTTTATCGCCACCAAAAATCTGCAAACTAATCGGATGCTCACTGGAATCAATCTTTAGCATACTAAGTGTTTTTTGATTGCGATAATGAATCCCCTTATCGCTAACCATCTCCATTACAACCAAACCTGCACCAAACTCTTTAGCAAGCATACGAAAAGCCAGATTTGAAATTCCCGCCATCGGCGCTACTACAACTCTGTTAGGAATCTCAACTGTTCCAATCTTAAACTCAAGTTCTTTCATTACCCTCAGCCCAACTTACATTAAAACTATAAATTAAATACCAATTTTCAGTTGTTGCAACCCCTGATAGAGGATACTCTGATAAAGAAAGTAGGGGTGATTTTTGCGCCACAATATGAATTGGACGCTTTCTTGTATTTTCCCAAATCAGCTCATAAACTCCCTTTTTAAATAACTGCTTTTGATCAATTTTAATTGAATATTTCTCTTCGTCAAATTCAATTGTTGTAAAAATAACTTTGCCATCACGCTTTAAGATAAACTTGCCGCGCTGCTTTTGCTTTCTTAAAATCTGTAATTGTTGAAAAGCTTCTACTTCTAAAACAACTTTTTGCAAAACACTTCCGCCTGCGGGAATTTCTAAATTTTCTCGACCGTAACCTGCGATATAATTTGATGAATTCCCTAAAACTGGAGACATCAAACCAGCAGATAACTTACTTATTTTTTGATCCGACACAACAGGTAGCTTTGCTTCTGATCCTAAAATTTTAGAAATCAAAAAAATAGCAGCAGAAAAAATTAAAATACTGCTAAGCTTCGTTTTAAGCTTTAACTGCGCTTTGCCAATAAAAGGAGATGCGACAATTAAAAGCAATGGTCCTAAAATAACTTCACCGTACCTAGGTCCTACTTCCCACAATAAAGCATAAAAAGAAATAATACTTAAAATCACTAACACTGGTATCAATAATTGTGGACCACCATCACAAAATGCTCGCCAAATTTTGCTAAAAGCTAATAAATACATGGCTAAAAGAGTGATTTGAGATAAATCACTAAAAAAGTTTTCAGCAAAAACAGCGTGCTTTTGAAACCAATGTGGTGCTTTTTGAAACCCTTTATAGTAGCGACTATAAATCCCTCCGCCATCAAGTAAAATTCCAATTTTATTGATCAATTGCCAAAAGATGCGTTGCGGTTTCTCTTCAAGAATCCTTTTTTGCAAACGTTCTTTAGAAGCTTGTTTTTTTTCATCCAAAGATTGGTATACCTCTAACTCTTTTACATCGTCAAGTTCAAATCGTCCCTTAGATATTTGATTTAATCCCATTGACATCCAATGCTCTAGCGGATAAGCGTATTGCTCATCTGGATAAAAATGAACTTTTTGCTGTAAAAATTTTTCTGCATAAAAAAAGACCGCAAAAACCGTACATAAGCCAACTGTAGCTAAAAACATTTGCCAGGAAATTTTGCGAAAATTAATAAAATAAATAAGCAAATAAACAATTGCAAACGCAGCACTAACTAAAAAACTGGCCTTGATTATCTGAGCAAAAAAGAAAAACGGCATGCTGATTAAAAACCACCAAGCAAAAACTTTAAGTGATATTCCCTTTTTGGAAGATAAATGCCACCAAAAACAAGCTAAAACGGTCCACGCAATCATCACCGGTGTATCTGTATACAATATCCACAAATTATATGTCCAAAGATATGGCAGACAAAACAATATTAAGCTCATCAAAACTGTTACAGATTTCTTTTTTGCAACAATAAACACTGCATAAACTAAACTAGCAAAAAGTGCAGTATTAAGGAAAAAACTAACCACTTTGACAATTAACAGCGATGAAGATAAAAAAACTCCTAATAAACGAAAAAGAACAGCATACATCGCTGTTGGCAAAACATTTTGCGAAAACATTTTATAATAAATCGGCCACTCGAAAAGTTGATGCTTCGCCAAAGCAAACGCATCAAACTGTATTCGAAATGCATCACGAATGATAGAAGGCGTAAAAGTCGTAAGCAAATAAATTTCCAAAAGTAAATAAAGAAAAAAGATTGCAATCAATAAAAATTTAAGCTTTTTTTCTGAAAGACGCTCTAAAAAGTCGTAAATGACTCTAAATACGATGATTAAAACAATCGCACCAAATAAAATCCAATGAGCTTGTTTAACATAACTATATCTGCCACCCAAAAAAGTGATATTAGCACCAATTCCCACAAGCATGACAAATAAAAAGACACCATAAATCACTCTGTTAATTACTAAACCTAAACTAAGACTCTTCATCTAAACATCCTCATAGAAATTTTTTATTTACAAACTCTAATGTAAAAGAAAAATTGATGTTTTACAAGGTTCGTAAAAACGCGTGTCAAATAGTAATGTCCTCAAATTGACTATTGTAAAGCTGCGCATAAAAGCCTTTTTGAGCAAGCAATTCTGCATGTGTCCCCTGCTCAACGATATCGCCACAATCCATCACTAAAATCTTATCTGCATCCTTAATTGTTGATAAACGATGAGCGATCACAAAGCTAGTTCGACCTTTCATCAAACGATTCATTGCATTTTGAATCAACTTTTCTGTCCGCGTATCAACACTAGAAGTCGCCTCATCCAAAATCATAATCGGCTTATCCGCTAAAATCGCGCGAGCAATCGTTAACAACTGTTTTTGTCCTTGAGAAATATTACTGGATTCTTCATTTAACTCCATCTGATAGCCTTTAGATAAAGTTTGAATAAAATGATGAACATTGGCCGCTTTAGCTGCTTCATACACTTCCTCATCGGTAGCATCTAACTTACCATAGCGAATATTTTCCATAATCGTGCCTTTAAATAGCCATGTATCTTGCAAGACCATTCCGATATTTTTTCGCAAATCTGAACGTTTTAAACTTTTAATATCCACGCCGTCAATCTTGATCGCACCAGCATTAACATCGTAAAAACGCATTAACAACTTCACCATTGTGGTTTTACCTGCACCAGTTGGGCCGACAATAGCAACCATCTCTCCTGCATTGATGTAAGAGTTAAAATCCTTGATCACTATTTTTTCCGGCACATAACCAAAACGAACATGCTCAAAAGCAATTTCTCCGCGAGCCTTTTCTAACTGCACAGGATTTTTCACTTCCGCTTCTTCTGCTTCAGCTAAAAATTCAAACACCCGCTCAGCTGATGCAGTCATACTTTGTAGCATATTAGAAACTTGAGCTAGTTGTGAGATTGGCTGCGTAAAATTTCGAACATACTGAATAAACGCTTGAATATCGCCCACTGTAATACTGCCATTATATGCCAGCACTCCGCCAAGAATGGCAACGCCAACATAACCTAAATTACCGATAAAATTCATAATCGGCATCATTAATCCTGATAAAAATTGTGACTTCCAGGCCGATTGAAATAAAATATCATTTTGCTTTTTAAACTCCGTCATGGCTTGCTTTTCTTCGTTAAACAAACGCACAATCGTAAGACCACTAATCACTTCTTCAACTTGACCATTAATCTTACCAAGATAATTTTGCTGCATCTTAAAATATTTTTGTGAAAGCTTCACAACTAGAGTAATCAAACCGCCAGAAACAGGCAAAATAATAAAAGCTACTACAGTCATCAATGGACTGATGGAAAGCATCATAATCAAAACGCCCAAAATCGTGCACACACTCGTGATTAACTGCGTTAACGATTGATTTAAGCTTTGCCCTAGCGTATCTATATCATTGGTAATTCTTGAAAGCACATCCCCAATTGTTCGCGACTCAAAATAATTCATGGGCATCCGATTAATTTTTTCACTAATTTCCAGGCGCATCTTATAAGTCACTTTCTGGGTAACTCCTGACATAAGCCATCCTTGTGCAAAAGCAAAAATAAAACTTATGAGATAAATAACCAAGACAAAAAACAGAATTTGGCCAATTTTCGTAAAATTAATTTCTCCTGTTCCTTCATATTTCTTCACTAAACCATTAAATAATTCTGTAATAGCTTGACTTAAAATTTTCGGACCAAAAATAGTAAAAGTTGTAGAACAAATTGCAAAAATCGTTACCGTTACAATGATCCATTTAAAATCTTTCATGTAATGCAAAAGATTTTTCAATGTCCCGCCAAAATTTTTTGCCTTATCACCACCACCACCGCCAACCATTGCTTGAGCGCCAAAGGGAGTGCTAGAGTGCATAGATTTTTGCATTGTTTGTGCTTTTTCTGCCATCCTTGACACTTCCCTTCTATTCAGCAGTCCCTAGCTCTGAGTTGCTTAATTGACTATGAGCAATTTCTTGATAAGTTTTATTTGTTTTCATTAACTCTTCATGAGTGCCGCTGTCAACCACGCGCCCACGATCCAAAACAATAATTTTTTCTGCATGCAGAATCGTCGAAATTTTTTGTGCCACAATGATCATTGTCGCCTCTTTAATCCTGGTTGTTAAAGCTTTTCGCAAGGCTACATCAGTCTTATTATCAAGAGCGGAAAAACTATCATCAAAAATCAAAATCTTCGGTTTCTTCGCAATTGCTCGCGCAATCGATAAACGCTGCTTTTGTCCACCAGAAACATTATCCCCAGCTTGGGCGATTACGCGTTCAAACCCTTCTTTATTTTGATTAATAAACTCCGTTGCCTGCGCAATTTCTGCCGCTTTTTTCATATCTTCATCTGAAACGTCAGCATCGCCAAACTTGATATTTGAAGCAATATTGCCCGAAAAGAGAATTCCTTTTTGCGGCACAAAGCCCATTAATTCATGAAGCTTATGTAAGCTTAAGTCCCGAATATCAACACCATCAATCGTGATTCTTCCACCCGTTACATCATATAAACGCGGGATTAGATTTACGATCGTCGTTTTTCCAGAACCAGTCGATCCAATCAAAGCTGTGGTCTCTCCTGGTTTTGCAACAAAATTAATATGATGCAAAACATCTTCATCAGCATCAGGGAAATGAAAAGTCACGCCCTCAAACTTCACTTCTCCTTTAAATTCTTTCTCACTATCTAGCACGCCGGCTTTATCAATAATAGAAGTCTCTACAGCTAAAACTTCATCAACTCGCCCTGCTGCAACATTTGCCCGCGGTAAAATAATCGAAATCATCGAAAAGATCATAAAAGCCATGATAATCATCATTGTATAAGTAATAAAGGCCATCATATCTCCAACCTGCATATGCCCCTGATTCATGCCATGAGCACCAACCCAAATAATAAGTGCGGCAATCCCATTCATCAGCAACATTAAAATCGGCATCATAAAAGCCATTGCACGATTGACAAAAAGCTGCGTTTTCATCAAATTTGTATTTGCAACATCAAAGCGTTCTTCTTCGACTTTTTCTCGACTAAAGGCACGAATTACACTTAATCCCGTTAAAATTTCGCGACTAATCAAATTCACACGATCTACTAACTTTTGCAATGATTTAAACTTTGGCATGGTCATACTCATAAGTATCATAACCACCATCATTACAATTCCAATGGCAACACCAACAATCCAACTCATTCCCGTTTTCGTATTGTGTACTTCATAGATACCACCAAGACCTAAAATGGGAGCATATAAAACCAAACGAATAATCATCACTAATCCCATTTGAATCTGTTGAATATCATTGGTATTACGTGTAATTAACGAAGCTTGAGAAAATTGATTCATTTCCGCATTAGAAAATTGCAATGTTTTATTAAATTGTTGCACGCGTAAATTCCGTGCCACACTAGCAGCAACAAAAGATGCAATCATTGCAACTAACATGGAGCTTGTAGCTGATAGAAGCGTTAAAAAAATCATTTTCTTTGCCATTTGCAGCATATACGTATTCTGAATTTTCTTTGTATCAACATCTAGCGCTTTATACTCAGCACGTACAAATTGAACACCAACTTGCTTTAACGAGCTACTAGCTAAGTTTCCCAATTTTTTCTGCGCATCCTTACGCATTGCAAGTAACTGCTCTTTCGTGATTTTTCCTAACTGAAATCCAGTAGCAAAACTTTTAAGATTTTTTGTAGTGTCTTTAGAGCTAGCAAGCTTAGTCACCATTAACATCGGTAACTCAAAAATTTTAGCTAAATCACTAGATGAGTCATTCTTTGCTAGAGTCAAGCGATATATCTTCCCATCACTTGTTTTTTGATAATTTCGCTCAACTTGTTTTATTTGAGCATCCGTCATAAATAATTCCAAAGACTGCATAGAATTAACACGAATTTTATTAGGCACTGCCTCCTCTACTCCTCCTTGCATAATCCCTATATCAACAATTTTACTGGTTAAATTAGGCAAACTTAAATCACATCTTGCCTGAATAACTAAAAGCAATAATGCGGTGGTAACAGCTAACCAATAACTTTTTAGATATCCAAACACTTTCATTGTCTGCCCCTCTCATTCTAACCCCCTAAATCATACTTATACAACTCACAAACTCTAAAAAAGTATTTTCTTTGCTTATTTTGATCACGATATTTAAACATCTCAAATCATTTAATAAGCTGATTTTACATGCTCAATAAAAATCCGAATCTTTGAAATCTTCGATGCCATTTCTTTTGCTCGGAAGTTAACTCTTTTTTATTATTTATGGTCTGATTATACGACACTTACGTTTAATTAATTCAATGTTTTGGAACTGGTCTAATATATAATTAACCAAGGACTTACAAGAATGCGTCCATAATGCTGAGTTAAATTTATTGATTAGGAGAGTCAAATGTTCAAATTTATTAAAGAAATTTGCGAGGGAACGCGGGAAATTACAAAAGAAGAAGCTTTAAAAATTCTAAAAAGTGAAGAAGAATTTTGGACTTATTATGCTCAAGCAATGATGATTAAAAATCATTTTACTAAAAATACCATGTCTTTAAATGTTTTATTAAATGCTAAAAGTGGTTTGTGTGCAGAAGATTGTGGATATTGTTCTCAATCTAAGGAAAGTAAAACAGATATTGAAATTTATACTTTGCTTCCTAGCGATGAAATTTACCAAAAGGCACTTATTGCTTGTAAACGTAAAGCAACGACATTTTGTATTGCAACAAGTGGAACGCGTTTATCAGATACAGAAATAACACGTCTTGGTAAGGTGATTCGTCGTATTAAAGCGGATATACCGTTAAAAATTTGCTTATCGATTGGTTTAATTCAAAAGAAGCAAATAGAGTATTTAAAATCTTGCGGCGTCGATCGTTTAAATCATAATTTAAATACACCTGAAGCTAATTATCAAAAAATTGCTTCCACACACACGTATGAAGAGCGAAAAGAAACTTTAAAATTAATGAATGAAATGCAGATGCATAGTTGTTCTGGTTTTATTGTTGGAATGGGTGAAACCAATGAACAGTTGGTTAAGCTGGCGTTTGAGTTAAAAAAGTTAAATCCACATGCTGTGCCAGTGAATTTTTTGATTCCTATTAAAGGAACAAAATTTGAAAATTATCATCAATTAATTCCTGTGAAATGTCTAAAGATTTTAACAATGATGCGTTTTATTTTTCCTCAAACAAAGCTGCGTGCCAGTGCCGGACGAGAGTATCATCTAAAAGATTTACAGCCGCTAGCGCTTTTAATCACTGATTCGATTTTTTTAGGAGATTATTTAACAAGTGCAGGACAAGAAGATGATAAAGATGTGGCGATGCTCGAAGCTTTGGAGTTCATTTATAAACCTAAATTTTAAAATATTATTAAATACTTTTACTTTCGCAAATTTAATTGATTTTGATTAAATTTGCAGATTTTTTGTTTAAATCTAATTAAAATTATTTTAGCATCTTTTAACATTCAGAGTTTAATTTATAGTATTTAAACTTAATTCTTGCTTTTTTTTTTTTGTTTGTTAAATTTTAAATAGTTTAATGATTAGATAATCTGTGTTATAGAGAGGCTTAAAATTATGGCTAAAATTGGTAGACCAAGAATTTATAAAACGGAAGAAGAACGTGAACAAGCAAAGAAGGATGTTCAAAAGAGATGGGTCAAAAATAATTATGAAAGAGTGGCTTATATTCGTGCAAAATCATATACCAAAAGATTTATTTCTATTTCTGAAGATAAAGATTTAAAAGAAGTTGAAAAATGGCTTAAGGAAAGAAAAAAGAATGGCCCAAAAGCTCTATTAAAGCTGCATCAGCAAAAGAGCAATAAATCTTTATGATTGGGCTTTAATTCACAGATATCATAAACGCGTTCTTCAAAAGAGAGAGTTTCTCTCTTTTTTATTTGCTATAGGCGCTTCTTTTTTTTGCAAGTGCTTTTTTCTGTCGTAATTTTAAGGTTTTTAGTTTATGAAAAAATGTATAATGGTTTTAAAAAACTTTGCTAATAAAGGATTTGATTTTATGAATAAGCCAAAAGTGCTTGTTATTGTCGGTCCAACTGCTGTAGGAAAAACGGTACTTGGCATTAAGTTAGCTCAAAATTTTAACGGCGAGATTATTAGCGGTGATTCTTTGCAGGTATATAAAACTCTAGATATCGGAACGGCAAAAGCAACGCTTGCTGAGCGTAGACAAATCAAGCATCATTTGATTGACATTCGTAATCCAGAGGAAAATTATTCTGCAGCTGATTTTCAACAAAAAGGAAGGTGTTTGATTGCTAAATTGAGTCAAAAACAAAAATTACCGGTGATTGTTGGTGGTACTGGTCTTTATATTCAAGCATTATTAGAAAATTTTTCGTTAGGTGGCAAAATAAATATTTCATTTTTTCGTCAAAAGTATGAAAATTTTTTAAAAGAAAATGGAAGTCATGTTCTTTGGCAAATGCTGCATGAAAAAGATAAAAAAGCTGCTGAAAAAATTCCCATTAATAATTCACGTCGAGTGATCCGCGCTTTAGAAATTTGGGAGGCAACTGGTGAAAGCATGCAATCTTTTAATGAACAAGGACAAATGCTTTATGATGCTTATTTGCTCGGGCTAACAATGAAACGCTGTTTATTATACGAACGTATCAATAAACGTGTTGATAAGATGGTTAAAAAAGGCTTGCTTGGTGAAGCAAAAATGCTTTTTGATCTAGGGCAAACACAAGCTGCTCAGGGGATTGGCTACAAAGAATTTTTCCCTTATTTTCAAGGAAAAATTTTTTTAGAAGAAGCTGTTGAATTGGTCAAACGAAATTCAAGAAGATACGCTAAAAGGCAGATTACTTGGTTTACCAATCGTGTAAATGTTCAATGGTATGATCTTTCCATAAATTCTGATTCAATAAAAATAAAAGATGATGTACAAAAATGGTTAAATGAAAGGGATAATGTATGATTTCTTGGAGTGAAAATTTAGACGAAAAGTTAGTAAAATTGATTAATGAAACTGAGGAGAAAATTGCTGGTATACGTAAAAAAGTTCAGGATATTGCTTTAGTTAATCAAAGCAAAGTTTTAGATGCTTTTCGCAAACATCACTTATCTGATGCTCATTTTGCTAATTCTACAGGGTATGGCTATAGTGATCCAGGAAGAGATGCTCTAAAACCAATTAACAAGATAATTATTTTTTGAACTTTTGGATTCTTCAAAAAGTTATATAAATTCAACACTATTCATAGGTTATTATAAAATGATGTTTATACGTATTTGCTTCGATAAATATATCCCGACTTTATCACTTTCCAGGGTTCGAAAAAGCGCATACACGGCTGCATGAAGCCATATATACGCTTTTTTGAAGATCGGAAAGTGATAAAGTTGAAATTTTTGTACATTTTTACCTAGAAGCAGCGTTTTAGATAATAGACCTGCCCCAAAACTAGAATCATGAAAATTACGTTTGATAGTTAATATCAAACCCTGGACACGAAATGGTAGACTTTCTCTACTCAAACAAGGTCGGAAAAACTCGAGTTATGAACGGCAAAAAAAATACAATATCAATGTGCTCTATAGTGGGTTTTATACCGGCAAACTCCTATCCATGTAGGGCACACAAAAGCTCCTAAATTTATATAAATCTTTTTATTTTCTTGCTTTTAATTGTCGTAATTCTGCTGTTAATTGTTTGATTTCAGCAGATACACTAGTTTTTTCCATTTTGATTTGTTGAAGTTGAATGCCTAATTCAGATTTTTCTATTTTAAGCCTTTGTGCTTGTTGACTTTGTTCAGACTTTTTATCTTTAACTTGTTGGATTTGAGCGGCAAGTTCTTCTTTTTCAATAATAAACTTTTGCCGTTGTTGTGCCAGTTGTGGTTGTTGTGCTTCAGCTACTAATTGGTTTAATTCATCTATTTTTTGTAACATTTTCGGATCAATTACTTTTAAAGATTTGGTAAGCTGCTTAATCTTTATTCCTAATTGTTTTAACTCTTCATCTATTCGTTTGAATTCTTCATCTTTAGCTTTGGTTTGTGCAAGTAAAGAAACAATTTCTGCTTTTGTTTGATTTGCAGCTTCTTGCATTTGTTTAATTTGAGCATTTTTTTCTTCTATATTAACAGCTAAAGCAGTCAAACGAGGATCTATTCCTTGTAATCTTTCATTGGCATGTGCGATTTCTGCCTCTAAACGCTCTCTAGCACTCTCAGCTGTTTGTGATGATTCTGCGGCGCTGTCACCACCACCATCGTCAGTATTAGTGGTAGTTTGTAATGCTGCTGCCCCCTCCTCACTTGTAGGTGGATCATCTTTTCCATCAGCAAACGCCCTTACACTAAGTGCTATTATCATAAAATTAACGATAATTCCTATTCTTGCACATTTCCAGATCTTATTTTGTAAATTCATTGTTTCCCTCCTAATAATTGTTTTTAAACAATGAGAAATTTACTATAAATAAATAATTTTGTCAAATTTTATATGTACATGCGCATTACCTTATATGAAAATACTCGTAAAATATAAAAGAAAATTGGCCGCACCAAAGTCATTACCATTGCCAAAAGAGATCATAAACCAGTGCAAATGATTCATATTTTAAAACATCATAATAGCTGCAAATAGATTCCATAAAAAATGCACACAGATATTTACTTCCAAACGTTTAGTGCGCATATAAACTAAACCTAGAATTAATCCCATTCCTCCGTAGCTTACCCAACTGCCAAGATCACTTGGGATGTGAGCTAAGCCAAATAATAAAGAGCTTAGAATTAAACTTAACCATGGGAGATTTTTAAGAAGTTTCCCCATAATTATTCCGCGAAAAGTAATTTCCTCCATCACCGGCGCATTAACAACTGCCATAAAAAACATAACAATTTTTGGCATAACACGATTCATTTCTTGCAAGATTTTGTCATTTTCAGTTGTATTTCCATGTGAAAGCATGCTACCTAAAATAACTACGATGAACATACAAAAAAGAGCTAGTAAAATGATTTTGATTGTTTTGATTGTTTTGATATTAAAAAAACCAAAATAAAATTTCAAGCCACACTTTCTTGCTACATGTAAAATTAGCCAAATATTGGCTAAAATAGCAATTATTAAAAGACAAGTTGTTAAATTATTTATTGGTTTATGTAATGCTTTTGAAAAACCAAAAGCGACATTTATAAAAGTAACGCTAAGTTGACTTATGAGAAAAAATGCCAAAAATAGTGCAATCCCTTTTCCAATTTTTATTAATTTTTTCATTTTGCTTATGATCCTTTTAGAGTATGTTAACACGTTCTTATAAATTATCAAAATCATCAAATAAACTTAATTGATTTTCCTCAGGCAGTCCATCTAAAATCCCTTGTTCACTCATTTTTTCAATTAAAGTTTTGGAAACACCAGCGCGTATACGTAAATCATCTTTTGATAAAAAATTTCCCTCACTACGAGCTTCAACAATTTGTTTAGCCACATTTTCCCCAAGTGAATCCATCGCTTTAAATGGTGGAATCAAGGTATCACCATCAATAATAAAATTTTTAGCATCCGATTTATAAAGATCAATTTTAGAAAAATGCATTCCCCGCTCTAGCATTTCATTGCAGATCTCAAGCACTGTCATTAGACCTTTTTCTTTGTTACTTGCATCCATTCCCTTATCACGAATTTCCTGCATTCGTGCTTTAACAGCCTCTAAACCACCAGCCATTGCTACCAAATCAAAATCCGTTGCTCGAATTGAAAAGTAGGCACAGTAATAAAGAATAGGAAAATAAACTTTAAAGTACGCCACACGCAATGCCATCAAGACATAAGCTGCTGCATGCGCTTTGGGAAACATATACTTAATTTTTGTACATGAGTCAATGTACCACTCGGGAACATTTTTCTCTCTCATCGCTTTAAGATAAGTTTCACGTTCGTCTTCTGGCATGCTGTTCCAAGCGCCTTTACGCACACGCTCCATAATTTTAAACGCCATATCAGGTTCAAGTCCTGTATGCATTAAATAAACCATAATATCGTCTCGACAACCGATCACTTCTTTTAGGGTCGCTTGACCATTTTGAATCAGCTCCTGTGCATTCCCCAGCCAAACATCTGTCCCATGAGAAAGACCAGAGATTTGCAAAAGCTCTGCAAAGGTTGTAGGTTTGGTTTCTTCTAACATTCCCATAACAAAACGCGTCCCAAACTCGGGAATTCCATATGTGCCTGTTTTGGCATAAATCTGCTCAGGCTTCACACCTAGCACCTCAGGCCCCTGAAAAATTTTCATTACTTCAGGATCATCCACAGGAATTGTTGCTGGAGCAATCCCCGATAAATTTTGCAGCATGCGAATCATAGTCGGATCATCATGCCCCAAGATATCTAGTTTTAAAACGTTATCATGGATTGAATGAAAGTCAAAGTGTGTTGTTTGCCACTCAGCGGTAATATCTTCAGCCGGATAAGCAATCGGTGTAAAATCATAAACATCCATATCTTGCGGAATAACAATAATGCCACCTGGATGCTGCCCTGTAGTACGCTTTACCCCCGTAGAGCCAAGCGTCAAGCGCTCTACTTCAGCATTGCGCAACTGCAAATTGTTATCGCGCTCATAAGCTTTGACAAAGCCGAAAGCCGTTTTATCGGCTACGGTGGCAATGGTTCCCGCGCGGTATACATGGTCTTTCCCAAAAATATCACGTGTATCTAAGTGAGCTCGCGCTTGATCTTCGCCAGAAAAGTTTAAATCAATATCCGGAACTTTATCGCCATGAAAACCAAGAAAAGTCTCAAAAGGAATATCTTGACCGTCTTTTTTCAACGACTCACCACAACCTGGACAAGCAAGATCAGGCATATCAAAACCTGAACCGTACTCTCCTTGAGTAAAAAATTCATTGTGATGGCAATTGGGACAATAATAATGCGGTGGCAATGGATTGACTTCTGTAATTCCCATCATGGTTGCAACAAAACTTGAGCCGACTGAACCTCTTGAGCCGACCAAAAATCCACGCTGATTGGATCGCAAAACCAGTTTTTGCGAGATTAAATAAATAACTGAAAAACCATTCCCAATAATTGAATTTAGCTCTTTATCAATGCGCGCTTGAACAATCTCAGGCAGATTTGAACCATAAAGTTCTTTTGCACGTTTAAAAGTAAGCTCTTTAATTTTTTCTTCAGAATTTTCAAGTTTTGGTGTGTATAGTTCTTTTTTGACAGGAACCACCGTTTCAAACCAACTTGCAACCTGATTAGAATTTATCACTACTACTTCTTGAGCCTTCTCTTCTCCAAGAAAAGCGAATTCTTTAAGCATTTCATCAGTGGTACGAAAATGAACTTTGGGCATCGGTGGCAAGGGAGTATCTTTACCCTTTGAACGATTTAGCGGGCTTTCAAATCCCAATGTTCGGATTAAAATCTCCCGGTAAATTGCATCTTTAGACTCTTTATAATGCACATCCCCGGTGGCAACTACAGGTTTATTTAGCTCTTCACCCAGTTGTACCAGCTGGTTTAATACCTCTTCTAGTTCTTTTTCACTGGTAATTACTTCGTTAAATAACAACGGCCCGTACACTGCTTTAGGCATAATTTCAATAAAATCATAAAACGCTGCCACTTTTTTAGCCTTCTCGTAACCTTTTTCAAGCATTACTTGAAAAACTTCTCCTGAGCTGCAGGCGGAACCAATGATTAAACCCTCACGATATTTTTTTAGCTCACTACGCGGAATTCGTGCTAATTTGCCATGATAATATTTTACATAAGACAGTGAAATAAGCTTAAAAAGATTTTTCAAACCAGCTTGATTTTTGGCATAAATCGTGGCATGAAAAGGTCTGGCACGCTTGTAGGCATCTTTAGTACTTACTTTTATGTTTAACTCATCGTGAAACTGAACCCCTAGCCTTTCATAAGCATCCTTGATAAAAATCCAGTTTAATCGCGCTGTTGCCTTAGCATCATAATTCGCCAAATGATGACTCTCTAAGCTAACACCAAATTTTTTCGTCAATTGTCCTAAGCCAAATTTTTTTAAGTCTGGGTATAAATTTCTAGCAAACTCTAAAGTATCAATACATGGTTCAGTAATTTCGGCAATTCCGTAACGCATATAATTGGCATTGATAAAACCAATATCAAAGGTAGCGTTATGCGCAACTAAAATAGCGTTCTGACAAAATGCTTTAAACTCTTGCAGTACTTGCTTAAGTGGTTTAGAACCTTTAACCATCTCATTGGTGATGGACGTTAATTGTGTTGTAAAAGCACTAATCGGTATTCCCGGATCAATAAACTCATCAAATGTGGTAACTACATTACCTTTATGTATCTTGGTGGCGGCAACTTGAATTAATTGATTATAAACAGCAGATAAACCCGTAGTTTCTACGTCAAAAACAACATAGGTAGCATCTAATAAATCAATATGTTGCTCATTGCAAGTGATAGGTACTTCCTCATCAACAACATTGCCTTCAATACCGTAAATAACTTTAATATCACTACCAGCAGCGTGATAAGCATCAGGAAAAGATTGAGCACCAGCATGATCTGTGATAGCAACAGCTTTATGTCCCCATTTTTTGGCTTGATTAACCAAATCTTTAGCACTTGAAATGCCATCCATGGTTGACATATTGGTATGCATATGTAACTCCACTCGTTTTGCTTCATCAGGAACACTATCAAATCTTACAGGTCCTCTTATTTCCTGAAGATCATTAATATTCACCACTAAATCACGAGCAAAATCATTATATTGAACTGAACCGCGAACGCGAATCCAGCTACCCTTTTTTAAAGCCGCAAATACGATCTCTTCTTTTTCATTATTAGCAAATTTTTGCATCTGAAATGAAGAAGTATAATCTGTTACTTTAATATTTAAAATCTTGCGTCCGGTTTTCGTTGTTCTGATATCAATCGCAAAAATAACCCCTTCAAAAACAATTCGCATCTCTTCCTCCGTCACACTTTGCATCGATGTAATGGCTTTCGTTTTAGGGATTTCACGACCAAAAGATATGGGAGTATTAAAACTTTCTTTTAGCTCGTTAACTTTGGCATTTTCTTTAAATTTTCGCTCTTTGACTACAAAAATTTGTTGAGCCTCATTGATCATGCTATTTTCCAACTCTTGCTTGCTTTCCTTAAAAATATAGTTAGCCTTTTGGGATGCTTCATTATCAACAAACAATTGAAAATTTAAATGAGGAAAGCCTTGCTTCTTAAAACAATCAAGAAAAAATGATAAATAATTTTGCTCGAAAAAATTCGCCATTGCTTCATTATCAAGTTTTAATAAAATATGTGCATCTTTTAAGATAAGTGAACATTTTGATAAATATTTGCAAAGAATTGCCGAATCACAATGTTTTTTTAAAATTAGTGCAAAATAATCGTTTAGTAGCTGTTCATCAAATGATAGATCCTCTGCATTAATTTGCATCTTAATCGTAGCTATATCAGCAAAAGCGTTAGCTAAACGTTGTTGAAAAGATTGGTATATTTCAATAGGCAAAATTGTTGGAAATGTAAAATTAAACTTCCATATACGCTTTTCAGGGAACACTTCTACCTGCTCAAGTAAGGCCTGCTGCATATGAAAATTTTGAGAAATCTCTTCCTCTAAGCAAATATGCTCCATCAATCTTTCAAATAACTCTTTTCTTTCAGACATAATGTTTCCTTTTTATCAGATAATAGAAGATGCCGACTTCACTTCAATTGCAAATCGGTTGAAATAGGAATTTTTAAATTTATTTTATATTTATTCTCAAGTGCTTTAGTTAAAAGCTGATAAGCAAAATGGGTATTACGCGTTAAAAATGGCCCATGAAAATAGGTACCATAAACATTTTTATAGATAACCCCTTCGGTTTTATCTTCGCCATTATTGCCATATCCTTTCAGCACTTGTCCCAGCGCTTTTTCATTTTGCCCTAAAAAAGTGCGTCCTTGGTGATTTTCAAATCCATAGTAGTGCTCGCCAGTTTCTGAACTAACAATCTCGACATCACCAATAAAACGAGAATTTTCTTGATTTAAAGTGTAATGATCAAGCGCACTAATCCCTGAAACTTTACGACCACAAGCTTCAATGTAATAATGCCCAAGCAGTTGATATCCACCACAAATAGCTAAAATAACGCCACTTTTTTCAATGTAGCGTTTGATCGCATCTTGCTTTTTTTGAATGTCTAAAGAGACAATATATTGTTCATAATCTTGACCACCACCAAAAAAGATCAGATCATAATCATCTTTATGAAATTCATCACCAATCGAAACAATCTCAATATTAACTTTGATCCTCAATTTTTGCCCCAAGTAATTCAACATTAAAAGATTACCATTATCTCCATAAGTATTGAGCAAGTTACCATATAAATGGCAGATATTTAGTTCAAGATGTGAATTTTCTTCTTTGGCAATCGCCATTTAAAATTTTCCTTTCAAAAATCCTGCATTAGCTAGATCTTTTCGTAAATTTAACATAGCTGTATAAGTTGCTAAGATGTAAATATGTTCTTTAGGAGCCATTTTAATTTCATTTAGCAAATGCTTAAAATTGGTTTTAACATCAATAATCTTAGTTGTATCTACTCCTGCAACAATCACTCGATGCAGCATATCTTTATGGCGCTCTCCACCGACAATTACTTTGGGAAGCTTAAGTTTCGCTAATTTTTCATAATTGCCATCCCAAATCCAACTGGTATCGATCCCATCTGCATATTGAGAGTTAAGCAAAGTGACTAAAGTAAAAGAAAAAGGTGCGCGCGCAATCATATCAACTGCTTGATTTATGCCAACAGGATTTTTCACTAAAATAATTGTTACTTTCTTATCATAAATGGCAATAATTTCTTGACGACCAAAGATTTTTTCATTATAAGCTAGGCCGGCTTTGATTTTTTCATAAGGCACTTGATAATACTCAGCTACAGCTGTTGCTGCAAGAGCGTTATATACATTATATAGTCCACCAATTTCTAATGTTAAATCCATGCTATCAACAACAAACTCTGCAGAAGCATTGTCAACCTTTTTTAGTTCATTTAAGCAAAAGTCAAGAGGTGGGCGATGAAAGCCACAGTTGGGGCAATAATATTTTCCAAGATTAGCGTAAGTAATCATCTTATAATGAAGGATACTTTGACATTTTGGACATAAAACCCCTTCGGTATTATAATGTGCCATCTGTTCTTTATCAGGGAGATGATCAAAACCATAAAATTTTTGTAAATTTTTAGTAGTGCTTAAAACAAATAAAGGAGAATCGCCATTGCATAAGATAGTAGCCTTAGGCGCTTTAACAGCCCCGTCAAGAAGCATTTGATAAGTAGTATAAATCTCTCCGTAGCGATCCATTTGATCACGAAAAATATTGGTAAAAACAAATAGTTTTGGTTTTAAGTGCGCTGTTACTTTTGCCAAAGAAGCTTCATCAATTTCTAAAACAGCAATCTTTTTGTTTTTAGATTTAGCTTTTAAAAAAGTTGAAACAATCCCTTGAATCATATTTGATCCTGTTGAGTTGGTTAAAACGGAATCAAATTGCTGTCGCAAAATATTTGTCGTTAAAGACGTGGTTAGTGTTTTTCCATTGGTTCCTGTGATAACAATGATTTCATAATCCTTAGTTAGTGATTTTAAAATCGTTGGATCAATTTTTAAGGCTAACTTTCCTGGCAAGGAGCTGCCTCCACTAAAAAATGTTTGTAAAAACCAATATGCAAATTTACCAACGAATTTTGCAATTAACGTGCGCAAGCGCATTTTATCATCCATTCTGAACTTACTTATAGCAAACAAACTTTTAAGCAATTGTACCATAATCAGGTGTTTGAATATTACTAACATAAAGCTGCATATAAGAGTCTGTTAACGACCTCCATAATTGCACCTTTTTTGGTAATTTTTTGCCTTTTGTAAGAAATTTTGTTTTCAAAATTTCTTTAAATTCATTACTTAGAAGCGCAGCTTTAGCGTTAAAAGACCTGCCCTGTTTCTTACAATTTGTTCAAGCTTTGCTTTGATTACAAATCGTTGAACGGGAGCCTCGAAATAGCACCAATGCGCAGCTAACCTGCGTTTACGGTGACAAGAAAACTTCGTTTTCTTTTATTCGTGTGCGCCCTGCATGGGCGAATACTCAGTGGTGAAAATCCACTACAGGCAAGGCATACGGAACTGTTAGCAAAAGACAAGGGAACACTTGCGAGGGTGGAGCTGAAGGAAGTCGAATAAAACGTAAATATCTTGGCTTTTTGTCTATTGAACACTAAGAATGGTCTCAAAATTCAACCACATAAGAAAGCAAAGGGCACTGTAAAGCGTAAGTTAAAGAAAATAACAAAACGCAATCGGGGTCGCAGTATAGAAGTTATCTTCAGACAGATTAATCAGCTCATGACTGGGTGGATTAACTACTAAAGCATGGAGAGATGAAAGGCTTCATGAAGGAACTGAGTGGTTGGTTAAAATGGCGCATAAGGATGTACATTTGGAAACAGTGGAAAAATCCACGAACCAAACGAAGGAAGCTTATGCGATTGGGTGTCGACAAGCAAAAAGCCTACGAATGGTCAAATACCAGAAAGGTAGGAGTGGCCTTGACGGTAGAGTTTGACGCTGTAGAAACGAGTGCCAAGAGTGTGTGGTAAATAGCTACGTTTGTGTTATATTAGTCATGTGTTTGGAGCTTTTGCCCTGTGGTTTTTTATCCAGTCAGTGGACGGATTTGGGTGACAACTTGCCAAGTAAAAAGATCGCAATTAAGCAGATCGTTAACAGGCTCTAAATGAAAATGTCTCAAAAACTTTTAATATCCCATTTTTCAGAAAAGCGTTTCACAAAACCCAAGAAAAATTATGGGTTGAGAATTTACGCATTGTCAAGGTCAGGTAGTATTTTTTGAGGGAGGTACGCCTCAAAAAATCTCCACCTTTCCCTGGACAACGCTTAATGGGCTGATTAAACTAGGTTTTGATAGGTGGACGGATTTGAGTTACAATTTACCGCGATCTTTTTACTTACACACTTTACTTGACAAGTCCTATTTTTAAAATATAGGTACCACTGGACATTGTTGATAAATTTCTTCAAGTTCAATATTATTTTCTTTAAGTTTACGAGCAAAACTAGATGAAGTAACAGCCATATCAAATCTAAGCTTATTTTCTGGATGAATACCATCTCCATAACTCTCAGGTAAAAAATTTCTGTTACTCGTCAATAAACTTAATATAGGTATTCTTAAAATAAAGTTTCTTTTATTATTATTTTCCATATTTTTTCTATTTGCTAAGTTATTCATAGCTTCACATGCTAAAACATCAGCAAAAACTTCAGATTTTGTATAAACACTATAAAACTCCATATGACCTATTCCTTTTTCATTGCATATAAATTTATGACGAGCATTTAATGTGTTTTTTCTAGCAAACATCTGTATTCTTTCCTCTTCCGAGCAATCATAACTAATTTGATCTGGATAAAATGTTCCCAAAATGCCATCTATTATGTGTCCCATTTCATGAGCCACAGTAAAAAATATACCTCTATAGAATAATTCATCAGGTGTGGTTTCCAAAGATCCTGCCAGAGATGCCAGCCCCCAAAATCTTGTAAAACTTGAAATTTTATGCCATTGATAAAGATCATTTATCGGGATTACTATAGCGCCACAATGAATCCAGGCTGCAGAGTTAGTTGTTTTTGTTATTGAATCTGAAATATAGCTGTTCCGATTTAAAACAATCTGTAGTATAATTAAACAATGGCATATTCTAAAGACACGCGAGAAATGGTCTTAAAATACCTCGCAAAGGGACATACTTATGAAGAAGCGCG
>JAIRWP010000084.1 GCA_031268845.1 Lactobacillales bacterium
AAAATGCACAAAAATTTCTCAAAAAGACCTGTCGGGTTATTACAAGTTGTTTCAAGCTTTGCTTGATTACAACTTGTATAACGGGATTCATCAATAGAGAGATCGTTAACAGGTTCTTAGAAATTTTTATAACTGATTTTAAAATAAATTTACATACAATTTTTATATTCATTTTCGGGACGAACATCTCTAAGCATGATTTTTTTTATCACTTCTCGTACATCGGCATGATTGTATAAAACATCATAAATCGCTTCAGTGATCGGCATTTCTACCTTTAATTCACGCGAAAGCTCATAAGCAGCTTTTGCTGTAGAAACGCCTTCAATAACCATCTCCATCTTTTTTTCAATATCTGCAAGCTTTTGCCCTCGCCCCAAGCTGTCACCTGCATGCCAGTTTCGGGAATGGATCGAAGTCGCGGTCACGATCAAGTCGCCTACACCTGAAAGGCCCATATACGTCAGCGGCTCTGCACCCATCGCTACACCCAAGCGAGTAATCTCGGCTAAACCTCGAGTGATAATTGCAGCCTTCGCATTATCTCCGTAGCCTAAACCATGCAAAGCACCTGCGCCTAGCGCAATGATATTTTTTAGCGCTCCTGCTGTTTCTACACCCATAACATCATGATTGGTATAGATGCGAAAATAATCATTGGTAAATAAATCACAAACATAAAACGCAGCCTTTTCATCCACTGAGGCAGCCGTAATCGTTGTAATATCTCGTACAGCAACCTCTTCAGCATGAGATGGCCCTGAAAGGACAACGACTGCCTGACGATACAAATCAGGAACTTCGTCCGCTAAAACTTGCGAAATACACTTATGTGTTCCTTGCTCCAAACCTTTAGATGCATGAATTAGTAAGTGCTTTTCTTTAACCACTTTAGCATACTGCTTTGCAACTATACGCATCACCCTGGTTGGGACTACAAATAAAACCACATCCACCCCACTGACTGCTTTTGCCAAGTCATGATAAGCACGGATGTTTTTACTCAATACTAAATCAGGCAAATAATTATAATTAGTATGTTTATCGTTTATCTCGTCTATCTGCTCAGGAACATTTCCCCAAATGCGTACTACATGACCATTATCATCCAGTACTTGAGCTAAAGCTGTTCCCCAAGAACCAGCTCCTAAAATCGCCACTTTTTGTTTTTCCATACACCCTCCAGTTAAAAATGTTCAAAGTTACTCTTAAGAACGTGTTAGAGCCTGTTAACGAATCAAATATAGTTTAGCAAAACAAGATGATGATATTAAAACTTATAAAGATCATCCAGCTCAATCAGCTTTAAATGATCATTTTCCTCTGCTAACTTATAAGCTGCTGGTGAATAAGGAATTTTCGAAAAAAAATAAAAATAATACTCTTGATAACGGGGCAATAATCTTTTCTTCTCTAACAAGTTAGAAATATCTGCTACATCATTTAATTGATTTTTCCACTTACATTCACCTAAAATGATCTTTCTTTCTGATTTGTCTGCCATTATTACATCAATATCTGTCTGATTGTTTCCTGTTTGTTGACTTTGATCCACCCCCCACCAAGAACCTTTGATCGAGGATAAAAATGGCAGTTTCATTATTTTATTTAGCTTGCTCAAGTAAGATAAACAAATCTCTTCAAAAGTAGATTTGCCAATAAAGCGATTTAAATCCGGAGCAATTTCCTTTTGAAAAATGATCTCTCCTAGCTGATCTTCTACCGAGCTACGATTGGAAAAGATATATTGAAACCAAAAGGCAAAGAAATGATCCGCAAGCACATACCGTTTATTGCGTGTTTTTTTCATATTTTCGCCAAAAGGCGTCAATTTATTAACAATCCGTAATTTCACCAATTTATCTAAATAAGGAGATACCTGACGAGAATCCCGAAAACCACTTTCATTTACAATCTCTCCTACTTTGCTGGCGCCACCGGCAATTGCTGTAATAATCGTGTTATAAATCGCCGTTTCCTTTAACTCCTGACGAAGTAACATCATGGGTTCTTCATAAAGATATCCACCTGTTTGCAAAAACAATCTTTTAACATTATCTTCATAGCTTTGGTTGACGTTTATCTGTTCCAAATAATAAGGCGTTCCCCCAAAGGTTGCATAAAATTTAACCTTATCTTCATTACTAAAATTTTTTAAAAACTTGGCCGTTTCAAAATAATTAAAAGGTTTAATTTCAAACTGTGAAGTTCTACGACCAAATAAAGGACTCTTAGCACCAAGTACTTCTTCTTCTTCCATAAAGCTAATTTGTGAGCCACATAAAATCAAAAAAAGATTAGTCTTTTGGAATTCATAATCAATCAAATGCTGCAGCATCGAATTAAAAAACTCTGTTCGTTCCGCTAGATAAGGGTATTCATCCAAAACTAAAATAAAAACACTCCTTCTTTGCCATATACGAAACATACTCTAAAGCTTCACGCCAGGTAGTGAAATTAGGGATCATTGGCGGAATATTAAAAAATTCACGTAATTTTTTAGCGAATAATTGAAGATTAAAAGATTCACTGACCTCTTCTGCTGAAAAAATCAATGCTCGCTTATTTTGAATAAAATGACGAATAAGAGTCGTCTTACCAACACGTCTTCGACCATAAACAATCACCATATGAAAGCGATTTTCTTGATACATAACTTCTAATTGAGATAACTCATTTTCACGTCCAACAAACATCGACTGCTCCTTTGTAATAATATCGATTAGTCTAATTTGGATTATACTATTCTCGAGCAAAAAAATCCTAATGTTTGATTTATTTTTTTGAATAACTAAAATTTACTTTATTAAACTGCTATAGTCAATTTTTAAGAACTAATATAGAATCACCATAAAAGTAAAAAATATAATTATCAATTTCTCAAATCTTACGAGAAAAAAGATTTTTCATTTACTGCTTAAAAATTTTTCATTACTTCTTTCTCCTACTTTATATCCCAAATATTTTGCTACATTAATCGCCAGAAATTTGGGAATTTTTAAAATATTGCCAGATTTAAGATAATATTTTATTTCGCTCACTACATACTTACAACCTTCACTTTCATTAGTACCAAAATGAGATAGTAATTTTTTATATTCTTTATTAAAACGACCTGCCGCTTTAAAACGATGATATTCCTCCAAAAGAGAATAATTATGTTGATGATAAACAACAGCTTTTGCCGCATAACCTACGGTATAACCCTTTAAAATAGCCTGTGCTGCCATGTATTGATCTTCTGCAAAATCAATGATTTCCGGAAAACTTCCTAAAGCTTGTGCAATTTTAACATCGTACACGACAAAAGCATCTGATTGAAAAATTGTTTTAATTCCCAATATACCAATCAAGGCCTGTGATTTCACCATATCGTAATCAGGATAGTTAAACTTACGCGAACGCGCTTCATAAAGCGTGCCGATTTTTTCATTTACAAGCTGTCGACCATATGCTGAAGCCATTTTTTTATGACTATCAATAAACTCTACTAAATTTAAAAACGCATCCTCAAAAGGTTGAATATCTTGCGTTATCATTACAACATAATCACAGTCGCTTAATTCAGCTAAACCACGTTTGCGCACGCGACCATGAGTAAATTCGACTTTTTTAATAACTTGAACTTTAAAATTCGCATCATGCAAAAGTTTGACCGTATTATCAGTGGATTCACTATCAATGGCCAGCTTTTGATCAAAGAGCTTACCTGAGCGCTTTATTTGTTCAAGCAAAAATTTGATTTCTTGTTCGCCATTTAGCGTTGGTATAAACAAACCAATCTTTTTTCCGTTACACATAAACTTTATCCTTTGAAAAAATCTGTTTAACAGGCTCTAATACGCCCCGTCTTTTTCTAAAACCTTAAAAAAAGTTTTAGAAATAATAAGCACATCAAATTTGAATGAACGCTTGGCCAGGTAACTTAACTCAACATCAACACGATCAGGATACATAATATTACTTCTTCCACTTACTCCCCATACACCGGCAATGCCAGGCTTCATCGAAAAGAAAATTTCAGCTTTATCTCCATATTCTTTGATTTCTTCAGTAATAATTGGCCTTGGACCTACCATACTCATATCTCCTCTGATGACATTAATAAACTGAGGAAACTCATCAATACTGGTTCGACGCAAAAAGCGCCCTAATCTAGTAATTCGCGGATCTTCATCAAGCGGCAATTTATAATCATTAGCGATATATTTCTGATAAAGCTTGGGATTAGCCTTTAAAACATCTTCAGCATCCATTCTCATCGAACGAAATTTATAAATTGAAAAAAGCGATCCATCCACACCATAACGACGTTGTTTAAATAAAAGTGGCCCCTTATTTTCTCCAAAAGAATACGGGATTATCAGCAATAAATAAATGATAAAAAAGACAACTAAGCCAACGCTGCCTAAAATTAAATCAATACTGCGCTTTAATAAAAAATAAAGTGGATTCACATGGCGAATCAATACTTGTTTTTGTTGAAACAATTTTTCCATTTTTTCAGGATCAAAACGAAGATTGTAAACCTCAAGCACCACGGCTACAAAATAACCTAAAAGCGCACCAAAAAACAGACTTAGTGCTGTAATTCTTTTCCAGGCAGAAGGGATAACTCTCACTTCACTAGGTTTTTCTACTTCAATACCGGCAACTTTACCTTGCACAACTTTGGCAATAGCTTGCGTTAACTTCAGAGTTTCTTTGCGATTTTGTGTTTGCACTAAAAGATTTGCATAATCTTTTGCTGGAACTCTTTCTATCATTAAACGACGTTGTACGTTATCAATAGCCTTAGGTGTTCCCTTTTGATCTGTACTCTTAAGCGCTTTGGCAATCCATTCATCTTTTTCTAGCAAATAATAACGAACTTCATTAATTTTATTAATAGCTTCTGCTGAAGGCAGATTTTGAAAAAAAATCGGTGAATATGAACGATACTCCTCACTAACCAGCACTTTAGAATAAAGAAATCCTAATCCGCTCATCATGGTCATAATCAAAAAAATAAGGCAAAATCGTTTTTTAATCAATTGTACAAATTCATTTAAACCAAAAGTGATAATCATAATTAGATCCTTTGCAAATATTTATTCTTTTAATGGAGCAAGAATATCCAATTGTTGTTTTAATAAATCCTTTGCAATCAAGATAAAAAAAATTACTAAAACATAACTTAAACCACGCCAATCAAATAGTAAAAAACTAGCAGGAATTAAAAAAATTAAACCAAAAAAAAATAAATCATCCACTGTTTGATAAAGAATAATTTTTTCTGGATTTAACTTTGCTTCATGCATACGATCGATCAAAATGGTAAAGTCTAACTTTGCTCGCATAATATAAAACAATACAGGCAGCATTACAATTAAGCCAAATTGTGAAAACCACGCTAATACAGTATTTAAAGCTGGCATTTGATTATTGGCCAGATAGATCTGAATATTTGTTAAAGAGTCACTATATTTTTCTGGTGCTGCAACAATTGCATAAGGACTAGAAAAATCATAACCAACTCCAATTATCGGATGATGTAAAAAAACTCGAAATAAAGCAATTGCTGATGCTGTACGATTTGCTCCTCCTAAATTAATAGTTGCACCGGGGAGAACATAAACCAAGGCAACTCCCAAACCAACCAAACTTGCAAAAATCGCCCCTTCTTTATAAAAAATCTGGATATGACTGTTTTTTTTGATAAAAGTAATAGAGATCACAAAAACAATGCTTAAACCACCAAAAACTAGACTAGCTAAAGTTTGGATAGCAATCATCAATAAAATAATTAATCCCAGCAAAGCAAGATAGATAACTCTGCTTTTATTTTTGTTCTTCACCAAAGCAAAATCATTTTTTAAAGCTGTGAGTAAAAAAGGAATAACAATGATTGCTAAACGAATTGCTACATCACGTCCTTCAGGATCTAGACCGTTTGGGCGCGCAAACTGTTTGAGATACTGAACAGTTGAAGTTAAATAATTAGGATTAATGGATTCACTGTAACTACCTTGAGCAAAATTACAGCCAATAAATTCAACGACACTTTTCAGCCAGCCTGTTTGGATGAAAATAAACTGGATAACTAATAAACTTGATAAAAAAAGTCCATAAAAAAAGAAACCTTTTAAAAATTTATTTATTTTAGCATCTTCGTTTAAACTATTTTTCAATACCAAGTAAATAAGCAAAAAATAAATAAGCAAAAAAATAAACTGAAAATATTTTTCAAAAACGCCTATCCCAGTTAAAGGGAATGCTAAAATGGTTCGCATAGTAGCAAAACCCTGCGAAACCAACGTAATCAATAAAAAAAACAAAATACCACTGGTAATGGATAAATTAAAATTACATTTTCGTTTTATTAATAAATAAATAAAATAAACGGTAAAAAGCACAGTGGAGATTGGCTGAAAATAATCAGGCAAAAAATTTATTACATGTTTACCTAATAATGAAATCGGTAAGAACAATATCTCCATACCTCTAACCCGCTCTCTAAAATCCTTTGCAAATAATAGCATATTTATAAAATGAAATAAAAAGTCTTTATTGTGCAGAAATTCTATTAGACCTCCTTGACAACTAGGGTATAATGAACTCTATAAACGGAGAGTGATCTAATGCACGCACATGTCATTGTTGATATCCCTGCTTTTCAAACCAATCAACCATATACATACTTAATTCCTAAGAAATTTGAAGAAGTTTTAATTATTGGAATGCGTGTAAGTGTCCCTTTTGGAAAAGGTAATCGACTAATTCAAGGTTTTGTGGTCGATATTTTCCATCAAGATACTCCTCTCACTTATGAAATAAAAGAAATCCAAACAATCTTAGATTTAACTCCTGTTTTAAATCAAGAATTATTGCAATTAGCAGATTATATGACACAAATCACTTTTGCTTTTAAAATTTATTGCTTACAGACAATGCTACCAAGTGTTATGCGAGTGGATTATGCTAAATATTTGATCCGCACAGATGGAAAATTTTTTGCAAATGGACAGGGCGAGATTGCCTGGACAGATGCTGAGAATTGCGGCCTATTGCCTCAACTTATAAAAGAAAAAAAACAAGGGTTAATAGATATTCGTTATGAAATAAATAAACGCAATAAAATAAAAGTAGAACGCTTCTTTATTTCTCTTTTAACTTCGGAAAAGATAGCAGAGCTTTTAAAAGAACAGCGAGCAAATGCCAAACAAAAAATTTTGTTGTTAAAAACACTTTTAACGTTAAAAAATGAAATTTCCACTAAAGAGTTGAAAAGTTTAAATCTGAAGCCTGTAACCTTAAAAACAGCCGAAAAAGCTGGCTGGATTCGTTTAATCGAAAAAGAAGTTTATCGTAATCCTTTTATGGACTTAAAAATTAAGCCCATTAAACCATTTACACTAAATAAAGAACAAGCACTAGCAAAACAAAAATTTGTTGAATCAATGCACAAAAAAGAAGCAAAAGTTTACTTATTAGAAGGAATTACGGGCAGTGGAAAAACAGAAGTTTACCTACAAACAATTGCTGAGTGTCTAGCTAAAGGTAAGACAGCAATGATGTTAGTGCCTGAGATTGCGTTAACTCCGCAGATGGTTCGACGTTTTAGAGAACGCTTTGGTGATCAAATAGCCGTTCTTCATAGTGCATTATCCATTGGAGAGCGTTATGATGAATGGCGCAAAATTGAGCGTGATGAAGTGCATATCGTTATTGGCGCACGCTCAGCCGTTTTTGCTCCTTTGAAAAATATCGGGATTATTATTTTAGATGAAGAGCATGAAACAACTTATAAACAAGATACGAATCCACGCTACCATACAAGGGACATTGCCATTTGGCGAAGTAAGTTTCATCATTGTCCAGTGATTTTAGGTAGTGCAACACCATCTTTAGAGTCAAGAGCTCGGGCGCAAAAAAAAGTTTATGAATTATTGCACCTTACCAAGCGTGCTAATACTTCTGCCTGTCTACCAACAGTTGCGATAGTTGATTTTCGCAAAGCATTGGGGACAGGCGGCAGTCAAAATTTTACACCCCTTTTGTTAGAAAAAATCAAAGACCGTTTAGCTAAAAATGAACAAGTGGTTTTACTACTAAATCGACGAGGATATTCTTCATTTATGATGTGCCGAGACTGTGGTTATGTTTTGCATTGTCCAAATTGCGATATTTCTTTAACTTTACATATGGTAACTAAAGCGATGAAATGTCATTATTGTGGACATGAAGAAAGTGTTCCTATAAGTTGCCCTAGTTGTAAAAGCAATCATATTCGTTATTATGGCACTGGAACGCAAAAGGTGGAAGAAGAGCTGCAAAAACTAATCACTGAAGCAAAAATTTTACGTATGGATCAAGATAATACACGTAAAAAAGGGGCTCATGAAAAGCTTTTAAAACAATTTGCTGATCATAAATTTGATATTTTACTTGGAACACAGATGATTGCTAAGGGTTTGGATTTTGAAAATGTCACTTTAGTTGGAGTGTTAAATGCGGATACAGCACTAAATTTGCCTGACTTTCGTGCAAGTGAGAAAACTTTTCAGCTTTTAACGCAGGTAAGTGGGCGTGCAGGACGTGGCACAAAAGCTGGTGAAGTAATTATTCAAACTTTTAATCCTGAGCATTATGCAATTCAGCTCTCTAAAAACCACGACTATGAAGCGTTCTACCAAAAAGAAATGCAAATGCGCCACTTTGCTGGCTATCCGCCGTTTTTTTACACCGTGCAGCTAACTGTCTCTCACAAAGAAGAAAATGAAGCAGTAAAGCAAATCTATCGCATTGCCAAGGCGTTGCAAAGAAAAATCAGTTCAAGTACTAAGCTGTTAGGCCCCGTGCCCAAAACAGTTATGCGGGTGAATAATCGGTACTACTATCGCATATTGATAAAATACAAACAGGAGTTGCAACTTAATCAATGGCTTAAGCAACTAGAAGAAGCTATACAAAAAGAAAAGATCCGTGGTTTGATACTTGAGATTGATTCAGAACCGCAAGGATCTATGTAAAATACAAAAAAATACTGTCCTTTTGGAGGCCTGTTTAAAATGCCAAACAAACTTTTAAAACGATATTTTTTAAATTACTCTATTGTAATTCCATACTTAATTTTAAATGTTATTGGTTTAATTATGGTTTATAGTTCAACCAGTTATATGAAAGCTATTTCTGATGAAAATTCTGCAAAAATTGTAATGACACAAGCAGTTTTTTTAATTATTAGTCTGATATTAATGGCTGTTATCTATAAAGTTAAAACTGAATTTTTAAAAAGCACTGCTTTAATTAAAATTTTATTTACTTCAGGCATAATTTTGCTGGTGGCAACATTAATTTTTGGAATACCTATTAATGGTTCTAAAGGATGGCTACGTCTTGGCTTTATTTCGATTCAACCTGCTGAGTATTTTAAATTTTTAATTCCTTGGTTTTTAGCCAATGAATTTGCAAAAAGACAATACGAGATTCAAAAAAATGAGTTTACGATTTTTCGGACACCTATTTTTATGATTTTAGCAACCATTGCTTTAGTTGTTGCAATGCCAGATTTAGGAAATGTGGTTATTTTAGCGTTAATATTGATTGTTGTATTGGCAATTAGCGGCATTTCTTATCGTTGGACAGTGATTTTGGCACCATTATTCATTTTAGGGAGCTTTTTTTTAACTCAAATCGTGTTAGCTTCTAAAGGAAAATTTGTCCCCTCATATGTTTATTCTCGCTTTCAAGCTTTTGCAGATCCATTTGCTAAAGGCATTTTGCAAAACCAAGGTCATCAGCTGGCAAACTCTTACTACGCTATTTATAACGGCAGTTGGTTTGGTCGTGGATTAGGAAATAGTATTGAAAAAAAAGGCTATTTACCCGAAGCACATACTGATTTTATTTTTCCTGTAGTTGTGGAGGAGCTGGGTGTTGTAATATCCTTGCTTATTTTAGGATTATTGATTTATTTGATTACACGAATTTTATTAGTGGGCATTCGCGCAACAAAACCATTTAACTCAATTATTGCTTTAGGTATTGGTAGTATGATGTTTATTCAACTATTTATTAACCTTGGAGGAGTGATTGGTTTAATTCCTTCAACAGGCGTGACTTTCCCTTTTTTATCACAAGGTGGGAATAGTATTTTAGTGCTATCGATTGGCATTGCCTTAGTTTTAAATGTCAGTGCTGATGAAAGTCGAACTAATTATCAACTTTATCACTCTCAATATATACAAAATGACTGAATTTTGACTTGTTTATTAAATTTAAAACTTATACATGCGTTTGGCATTAATATAGACGCCAATACTTGATATTGCTATAATGGCTATGGCTTTGAAAATGTTTTAGTTTCATTTTTTCATTTTGTTTTTTTACGAGGTCTTATTATGAAAGTTAAAGAAAATATTACAACCTTAAACAACGATTATATAAAAAAGCTTAAGATTGAGGAAAAAGAAAAGTATCGAGAACTTATTTTTCGTCGTCGAAGGTTGGGAATGTTTGCTTTTATTAGCGTGGTGATATTTTCTTTTATTGCGATTCAGCTGAAGATAAATTATGATAAGGTTGTAAAAGCAAGCGTTATCAAAAATGAGGTTGTAAAAAAGCAAAAAGTTTTAAAAAAGCAAAAAGAAAAATTAAAAAAAGAAGCTAAATTATTAGAAGATGAAGATTATGTAGCTAAGGTAGCTCGAAGCAAGTATTATTTTTCAAAAGAATGGGAAAAAATTTATACTGTTCCTGAGTCTTGGTAGGACAAATTAAAATCGGAAATAAATTAAATCTATTAAAGCAAAATCATGGAGGGAATCGTTTTAAATGTCAATCGAAGTAGGTTTTGTCTTACAAGGGAAAGTTACAGGAATTACAAATTTTGGAGCATTTATTCAGCTGCCAGATGGCAGCAGTGGATTAGTTCATATTAGTGAAATTTCTACAGGCTTTATTAAAGATATAAGTGATACTTTGAGTCTTGGAGATGAAGTTAATGTAAAAGTTGTATCAGTATCAAATGATGGCAAAATTGCTTTATCCATTAAGCAAACCATGGAAACGGTTGATCATAAAAATGATTTTGCTTCTTCCCAAAACAGACCACATTCTTTTGAAAATAAGCGTAAAAATGTAAATAAAAAGAATAGTAGAGCAAAACCAAATAAAGGTTTTGATGCTTTAATGAGCTCTTTTTTAAAGAATAGCGAAGAGCGATTATCTTCTATTCGTAGGAATACAGAGGGCAAAAGGGGTGGACGTGGCGGTCGTCGTTCATAAAAATGAAAAAGAGATTTTTAGAGCATCTGCAAAAAACAAAATTACTATTGTTTGGAGAGAAAATTTTAGTAGCAGTTTCAGGCGGTGTTGATTCAATTGTTTTACTCTCTTTGTTGGTGGAGCTTCAAAAAATGTTTCAGTGGGAAATTGCCATCGTTCATGTTAATCACAAATTACGCTTTGAAAGTGACAAGGAAGCATTATTTGTGAAGAAAACAGCAAGTGAATTTCAATTAGCTTTTTTTGAAAAATCATGGCTAGAAGGTTTGGGGCAGAAAGTGGCGGTCGAAAAAAAAGCTCGAGTGTTTCGTTATAATTATTTTGCTTCTTTAATGCAAAAATTTGGCTTTAATTCTTTGATAACTGCGCATCATGGTGACGATCAGATTGAAACGCAAATGATGAAATGGATTCGTGGTAATTTTTTTGGCAGTTTAAAAGGAATTTTGCAAGAACAAGCTTTTGCAAATGGTAAGCTTGTTCGTCCACTTTTGCCATTTGCGAAAAAAGATTTATATCAAGAAGCAAAGAGACGGCAATTAAGTTATTATGAAGATGCCAGCAATCAAGATGAAAAATATTTTCGCAATCGGATTCGTAAGCAAATTTTGCCTGTTGTAAAAAAGGAAAATCCTAATGCTGTTGTTTGTGCTAACCGTTTTTCCAAGCAGATTTCTTTTTTTGAAGAATTATTAAAAGAGAGCTTTGCTGAATGGTTTAATGAAAATGATGCTTTAGATTTAGATGCTTTTTTGCTTTTAAGTGAAGCAAAACAATATTTTTATTTAATGATTTATTTTACACAAATGAAAATTATTTTAACTGATGCAAAATTAAAGATGATTTTAGAAGTGTTGCTTGATAATGCTAAGCCAAACTGGAAATTCCAAATTTCAGATGATTTTTGTTTTGTTAAAGCCTATAAAAAAGCTTATATAACGAATTGCTTAAAAGAAGCAGATGATACAAAATATGTTCTGAGTTTAAATGAAAGTGTGTGGCTTTCAAAAAATCAATGGCTGGGATTTGGTATCAACTATTGCAAAAGTGATGGGGACGTGGTTGAAAGATACCAAACTCCTTTAACAAAAATTGTTGTACGGCACCCTAAAGTAGGAGATCGACTTGCTTTAAAATCTACATTTTCTAAAAAAATTGCACGTTTGTTCATAGATGAAAAAATGCCAGCAATTGAGCGTTCAAAGCAATGGCTGGTGGAAGATAAGCGAGGAATCTTATTTATCCCAGAATTCAAATATTCTTATTTGAGCCAAGATGTGGGAGATGATAAAATGGCAAATGAAATTGTTTATGTAAGAATCTGTCCGTCATCTTTCAGTGGACGAAATCCTGTTCCCACGATTGTAATCAAGCAAAGCTTGAACAAATCGTAAGGAACCCGACAGGTTTTTTAACGACAAAGTGCAAAAAATTATCAAAAACTTTCGCCGCTAGAAGATAGTAGATAGATTCTAAACACCAATAGCTAGCGAGGGTCTGCATGCTTGAAAAAGATATTTTAAAAATTTTATATTCCAAAGAAAGAGAGAAACCTTATGAATAAGAAGAAAAAGGGAAGCTTTTTAAAAAGTTCTCTATTTTCTATTTTAGTGTTAATTGCTTTAGTAGGAGTAGTGCAGATTGCTTTTAATGGTTCAAGCAAGGTTGTAAAAGACATTAACTATTCAGAATTTATTAAACAATTAAAAGCTGGCGATATCTCAAAATTTTCGGTCCAACCAGCTGGTGGTGTTTATGAAGTAACAGGAACTTATAAAAATAAACAACAAATCAAAAATACCGGTGGTTTAACTACCCTTGGTTTATCAGACACTTCTACAAAAAATTTTGCAACAGTGATTTTGCCAAGTGACTCAACAATTGCAAACATTCAAAAATTGGCAGAAGAAACGAAAGCAAATTTTATTGTTAAAGAAGAATCTTCTAGTGGCATGTGGATTTCGCTTGGAATGACTTTGCTACCGGTTATTCTTATCTTTGTTTTCTTTTATATAATGATGGGCAGCGCTCAGCAAGGTGGCGGACGTGGAATCATGTCTTTTAGTAAGTCAAAAGCCAAAGAAGCCGATAAAAAAGCCAACAAAATCCGTTTTTCTGATGTTGCTGGTGCTGAAGAAGAAAAGCAAGAGTTAGTTGAAGTGGTAGAATTTTTAAAAGATCCAAGTAAATTTGTAGCTTTAGGCGCAAGAATTCCTGCGGGGGTGTTGTTAGAAGGGCCTCCTGGAACAGGTAAAACATTATTAGCCAAAGCTGTTGCAGGAGAAGCTGGTGTACCATTTTATTCGATCTCCGGATCAGATTTTGTGGAAATGTTTGTTGGTGTTGGTGCCAGTCGTGTGCGTGATTTATTTGATAAAGCTAAGAAAAATGCACCAGCAATTATCTTTATCGACGAAATAGATGCCGTCGGTCGTCAACGTGGTGCTGGAATGGGCGGCGGACATGATGAACGTGAACAAACGCTAAATCAGCTGTTGGTTGAAATGGATGGTTTTGATGGTAATGAAGGCGTCATTGTCATTGCAGCTACCAACCGTTCAGATGTTTTAGATCCAGCTTTGCTTCGCCCGGGACGTTTTGATCGTCAGATTTTAGTTGGTCGTCCAGATGTAAAGGGGCGAGAAGCGATTTTACGTGTTCATGCTAAAAATAAACCGTTAGCTGATGATGTAGATTTAAAGGTAGTAGCGCAACAAACTCCAGGTTTTGCCGGTGCTGATCTTGAAAATGTTTTAAATGAAGCAGCTTTAGTGGCGGCTCGCAGAGATAAAATGCAAATTGACGCTTCAGATATTGATGAAGCAGAGGATCGGGTAATTGCTGGACCTGCGAAGAAAGATCGTGTGATTAATGAGCAAGAACGAAAGATGATTGCTTTTCATGAAGCAGGTCATACAATCGTTGGTTTAATCCTGTCAAATGCGCGGGTAGTACATAAGGTAACGATTGTTCCACGCGGCCGTGCAGGTGGTTATATGGTAGCTTTACCCAAGGAGGACCAAAATTTATTTTCAAAAGATGATATGTTTGAACAATTGGCTGGTTTAATGGGTGGTCGTGTTGCCGAAGAAATTGTTTTTCAAAAGCAAACTACGGGTGCTTCAAATGACTTTGAACAAGCAACGCAAATGGCGCGTTCCATGGTCACTGAATACGGAATGAGTGAAAAGTTAGGACCTATGCAATATGAGGGCAATCATGCTGTCTTTTTAGGTCGTGATTATGGTCAAGGCAAAGGATACTCTGAGCGTGTTGCATATGAGATTGATGAAGAGGTACGTCGCATTTTAACTGCAGCTCATGATAAAGCATATGAAATCATTCAAAATAATCGTGAGAAACATCAATTAATTGCAGAGAAGTTATTGAAATTTGAAACTTTAGATGCCGCGCAGATTAAATCTTTATATGAAACAGGAGAAATGCCGGCTGATGATAAAAATTCTGAAAAATTAACTAGAGCATTGACTTTTGAAGAAGCTAAAAAAGCATTAGAAGAAAAAGATAAAAAAGAACATGAATAAGTAATAAAAAACAATCGTTGAAATTCAATGGTTGTTTTTTTAATTGTTAACTTACCAGAACAGTGCGTTTTTGATAAAGAACTTTATCCTACATTATTTGAAAAAGCTGCTATTTTGTTTATGCAATTAGTGCTTAAGCATATTTTTGTGAGTGGAAATAAACGAACTGCAACTTTCACCATGATTTATTTCTTGAATATAAACGGATATGATTTTGAAAGTGACTTTAAAGAATTGAGTCATTTATCTGTTTATGTAGCAACAAATGGCAATTCAGAAATAACACAGCGTGTGTCCCAACCGTCGTAGAACTTATAAGAACTTATTAGCATTTTTTAATTAATTTTGTATGTGATTTCCCTAATTAGTCTTTTTTTGTTAGATTTAATTATCGAGTAATCCTTGCCGCCATTTGGAGTTGTTATAGTTCTTAAACAATTAATTTAAGGAAGAACATGGAAATTTACGATAAAATTATTATTGGCGGAGGCTTGTATGGCTTATATTCAGCGTGGTTTTCTGCCAAAGAATTAAACGAATCTGTTTTGGTTTTGGAGTGTGATCCAGCATCTTTTATGCGGGCAGCCTATATTAATCAGGCGCGAGTGCATATGGGTTATCATTATCCGCGTTCAATTTCAACAGCAGTTAAATCGAAAAAGTATTTTAATCGTTTTAATGAAGACTTCGGTTTTTGCATTCATGAAGCTTTTGATCAAATTTATGCAACATCAGCAAAGTTTAGCTGGGCTAATGCTGAGCAGTTTGAAAAGTTTTGTCTTGATGCAGATATTTTTTGTGATCCGGTGATTAAAGAAAAATACTTTCAGCGTGGAATGTGCGATGGTGCTTTTTTAACAAAAGAATATACATATGATGCGCATATTTTGCGTGATTATTTTCTTAAAGAAATTCAGAAATTTTCAAAAGTTAAACTAAAGTACCAAGCAGATATTGTTCGTTTTACGAAAGAAAAAACGCATTTTATTGTTGAATGTGCAGATAGTGAAAAGTATAGTTCATCTTTTTTACTAAATGCAACTTATGCAAGTGTAAATCAAATTCATAAGTTATTGGGCTATGAACCTTTTAAAATTAAATATGAACGTTGTGAAATTATTTTGGTTAAAGCTTCTAAAGAATTAAAAAATGTTGGAATTACAGTAATGGATGGGCCATTTTTTTCGATTATGCCTTTTGGTAAGACGGGATTGCATTCATTAACTAGCGTAGCTTTTACGCCGCATGATACAAGTTTTAATGGTGTACCGACTTTTCCATGTCAGGCAAAAAGCAAGGGATATTGTACAGCTGAAAAATTGGGTAATTGTAATGAATGTGTGGCAAAACCACAAACGGCGTATCCATATATGTCCAATTTAACACGGAAGTATTTGCGGGATGAGTTTGATTTTACTTATCAAAGTTCTTTATTTTCCATGAAACCAATATTAGTAGTTTCAGAAATTGATGATAGTAGACCCACAGTGATTAGAAAAATGAGCAACTCACCGATATTGGTAAGTGTGCTTTCAGGGAAGATTAATACGGTCTATGATTTGGACGAAATTTTGGTGTATGAAGATGTTGATGAAGTTTTAGTTAAAAAATAGAAAAGGGATGTTCAATGGTAGAAAGTGAAAATTTATCCACAAAATATAATCCAACTGAAGTCGAAGCAGGACGCTATCAAAAGTGGTTAGCAGCTGGTGTTTTTAAACCGTCAGCAAACAAAAAAGCTCAGCCGTATTCGGTCGTGATTCCGCCGCCAAATGTTACGGGTAAATTGCACCTTGGACATGCGTGGGATACGGCGTTGCAGGACATCATCATTCGTCAGAAACGAATGAAAGGCTATAATACGCTTTGGCTGCCGGGAATGGATCATGCGGGGATTGCAACGCAGGCAAAGGTGGAAGAAAAATTAGCAGTGCAAGGTGTTTTTCGTTATGATTTAGGGCGCGAAAAATTTGTGGAGCAAGTGTGGGCGTGGAAGGAAGAATATGCGGAAACGATTCGCAAGCAGTGGGGAAAATTAGGGTTGTCTCTTGATTATGATCGGGAACGTTTTACGTTGGATGAGGGATTGTCCGCGGCAGTGCGCAAAGTGTTTGTGGAATTGTATAAAAAAGGGTGGATTTACCGTGCAAATTATTTGATTAACTGGGACCCAGTTGCTAAAACGGCTTTATCCGATATTGAAGTAATTCATAAAGAGGTTCAAGGTGCTGAGTATTATTTTAAATATCTGTATGCTGACGGTAGCGGTAATTACTTGACGATTATGACAACACGACCTGAAACGATATTTGGAGATGGTGCGATCGCTGTTCATCCAAGTGACGAAAGATACAAAGATTTAATCGGAAAAGAAGTCATTGTCCCACTGACTGGCTACAAAATTCCAATTATTGCCGATGAATATCCAGATCCAGCTAAGGGAAGTGGTGCAGTGAAAATTACACCGGCCCATGACCCAAATGATTATGAAGTCGGACTTCGCCACAATATCAAGCAAGATATTATTATGGATTTTGAAGGGAAAATGGCTAAGTCAAGCCGTGTGCCGGAAAAATATCAAGGTTTAGATCGTTTTGAAGCTCGCAAACAATTTATCAAAGACGCTGAAATCGCAGGGCTTTTAATTAAAATGGAACCTGTGACTCATTCAGTTGGTCACTCAGAGCGCAGCGACGTGGTGGTTGAGCCGATGTTATCGACACAATGGTTTGTTAAAATGGACGAACTGGCGAAAAAGGCCATTGCCAATCAAAGTACGGATGACAAAGTGAATTTTTATCCAGAACGATTTGAGAATACCTTCATTCAATGGATGGAAAATGTTCATGATTGGGTTATTTCCAGGCAACTTTGGTGGGGCCATCAGATTCCAGCTTGGTATCATAACGAAACGGGCGAAGTGTTTGTGGGCGAGAATGCGCCTGTTGATCTTGAAAATTGGATGCAAGACACTGATGTGTTGGATACTTGGTTTAGTTCCGCGTTGTGGCCGTTTTCAACCATGGGTTGGCCGGATGTGGATGCAGTAGATTTTAAGCGTTATTTCCCGACAGATACCTTGGTAACAGGTTATGATATCATTTTCTTCTGGGTGAGTCGCATGATTTTTCAATCGCTTGAATTTACAAAGCGGCGACCATTTGAAAATGTGTTAATCCACGGACTTATTCGCGCAGAAGATGGACGCAAGATGAGCAAGTCTTTGGGGAATGGCATTGATCCAATGGATGTGATTGACAAGTACGGGGCGGATGCACTGCGTTGGTTTTTGTCAAATGGTTCAACACCGGGTAAGGATATGCGTTTTAGTTATGAAAAGATGGATGCAGCTTGGAATTTTATTAATAAAATTTGGAATGTTTCGCGTTATATTTTGATGAATAATCAAGAGTTAACAGAAGATATGGTTGCAAAAAATTTAGCGAAAGTTGCAGGGCGTAGTGCTGGTAATGTGACGGATCGTTGGATTTTAACGCGCTTGAATGAAACGATTGAAAAAGTAGATGATAATTTTGAGCGCTTTGAGTTCGGCGAAGCAGGGCGTGTTCTTTATAATTTCATTTGGGATGAGTTTGCGGATTGGTATCTTGAGCTAACCAAAGAAGTGCTTTACGGCGAAAATGAAGCAAAGAAAAAAATAACGCGCTCAGTACTAACTTATGTTTTGGATCAAGTCTTACGACTGCTTCATCCAATTATGCCTTTTGTGACGGAGAAAATTTTTGAGCAGTTGCCGTGTGCGGAAAAAACGTTAATAACGGCGGCTTATCCAAAAGTGAATGCGGCTTTTTCTGATGAAAAAGCCGTAGCAGGAGTTGAAGTTTTAAAAGAGTTGATTCGTGCGGTGCGCACTATTCGTTTGGAGGTAAACACGCCTTTGTCGAAGAAGGTACCGATAGTGGTAAAAACAGCGGATTCACAAGTTGAGAAGTTTCTTTTGGAAAATCAAAATTATATTGAGCGTTTTACCAATCCAGAAACCTTAACAATCTCAAAAGACATCAAAGCACCGGAAATGGCTAAATCAGCAGTACTTACAGGTGCTAAGCTTTATTTGCCGCTAAAAGGTTTGCTGAATTTGGAAGAAGAAATGACTCGTTTGCAAAAAGATCTAGTTAAATTGACGCAAGAAATTCAGCGTTTACAAGCTAAACTGGCTAATGAGCGTTTTGTGAGTCAAGCGCCTGAAAAGGTTGTTGAAGCAGAGCGTGCCAAAGAAAAAGAGCTTCTGGAAAAACAGGCAGCTGTAAAGGAAAGAATGACAATGTTGCAGATGTTGGATTAGAAAAGTTAGACGGAACTTTTGCACTTCCTGGTCGTAAAGCGCTGCAAAAAAGCGATGTAGAATACGAAGTTATTTTAATTAATATCACAGAAACGCCAACTGAACGTCCAAAAAAACAGAAAACGCGAGGGGCAGAAAATAAAAAAAATGAGAGTGTAAACTAAACTGTGTAGTGACTTTATCTAGAATTATCACTTACACAGTTTAGTTTACACTCTCTTTTTATATTCCTTTTTAAGGCGTACTAAACATGAATATTTTTCGAAAATCTCTTTTCTTCTGTATCTATTAACTTAATTCAGATAATACCTGCTCAATATGCGCGATTACAACTTCTTTACCTAACAGCTCGATCGTATCAGGCAGCTCTGGTCCATGCATTTTTCCTGATACTGCGATCCGAATCGGCATAAAAAGATTTTTACCTTTAACGCCTGTTTCTTTTTGTACTTCTTTAATTTTGAGAAAGATATTATCTCGCACCCATTCATCCTTAGGAGTGGCTTTTAATTTATCGCAAAAAATTGTTAAAATAAGCGGCACTGTCTTGCCATTTAAAACTTCTTTAGCTTCGTTATTCACCACAAACTCTTCTTTGAAAAATAAATTCGTCAATCGAACAATCTCTTCTCCATAATTTAACTGCGGCTGATACAGCGCCACTATTTTTTTTATACGTGCCAGCTCTTTTTTACTTGGAGTCTTAGACAATCGACCAACTTTCAACAAAAATGGACGCACCAACTCAAATACACGCTCAAAATCAGCTGTTTTGATGTACTGATTGTTCATCCACTCTAATTTTTTCTGATCAAATGCTGCGGGCGCTTTTGATAAACGCTTTTCATCAAATAATTCAATCAATTGATCCGGAGAAAAAACTTCTTCTTCTCCACCAGGATTCCAGCCTAACAATGCAATAAAATTAAAAATAGCCTCTGGCAAAAAACCTTTTTTACGATAATCTTCAATAAACTGCAAAGTATTTACATCACGCTTGGAAAGTTTCTTGCCCGTTTCACTATTGATAATCAAAGTCATATGACCAAATTTTGGCGCACGCCAACCAAAAGCTTCATAAACCATCAACTGCTTTGGTGTATTAGCAATATGATCATCCCCACGCAAGACATGTGTAATCTCCATTAAATGGTCATCAACGGCAACCGCAAAATTATATGTTGGATAGCCATCACGCTTTTGAATGACCCAATCACCACCAACGTTGCTTCCAATAAACTTAATCTCGCCTTTTACAATATCCTGCCATTTATAAATGTTATCTTCTTTAACTTTTAAACGGACAACCGGCGTAAGACCTTTGGCTTTAGCAGCAGCTTGCGCACTTGCAATTTCAGCTTGCGTCATTTTTGCATATTCATAAAGATACTTAGGTGCCTTGCCATTTACTTCTTGTCTCTCACGTTCAAGTGCCAACTCTTCTTCCGTTTTATATGATTCATACGCAAGACCCCGTTGAAGCAAATCTTGTACATATTTTTGATAAATCTCTAAACGCTCGGACTGACGATACGGTCCAAACTTTCCAGGCTTTTGCGGCGCTTCATCCCAGTTAATTCCTAGCCATTTCAAATTTTCAAGTTGTGAAGTCTCTCCATCTTCAACATGACGCTTTTGATCTGTATCTTCAATCCGCAGAATAAAGTCCCCACCATTATGCCTTGCATATAAATAGTTAAACAAAGCCGTCCTGGCATTGCCAATATGAAGTAAACCTGTTGGCGATGGTGCATAGCGCACGCGCATTTTCACATCCATTTTTAACTCTCCTATTTCTCCATAAAAATAAGAACTACAGCCTCTGCTGCTATTCCTTCTTTGCGACCAATAAAACCTAATTTCTCAGTTGTCGTCGCTTTCAAGTTTACTTGACTCTCTTTAATTTCACAAACAGTGGCGATATTTTTAATCATTTGCTGAAGATGCGGTTTCATTTTTGGTTGCTCTGCCAAAATCGTCGCATCAATATTAGAAAGATAATATTTCAAATCACGTACACGCAAAAAAGATTTACGCAAAATCTCCATTGATGAAATCCCTTCAACCTCAGAATCATCTGGCGAAAAAGCATGACCAATATCACCCAACCCCGCAGCTCCAAGCAAAGCATCAGCAATCGCATGCAACAATACATCCGCATCACTATGCCCTAAAAGACCTTTTTCAAAATCAAGCTCGACACCACCAAGAATTAATTTTCTTTCTACTACTAGCCTATGCACATCAAAACCATGCCCAACTCTAAAATTCATAAAAAAATCAACTCTCCTTGATTTATTTTAAAAATAGGGATTGACAATTAAAAATTGCCTCTTCCTATTTTTTGGAATTTATTTATAGGTTTAAGTTTAAAGGCTTCTAAAATCAGCGGATAACTGATGATCGTTGCTACTACATGCATAAGGTCAAAGTTAATTCCTTGTAAGTAAAAAGCCCAGAAGTTTTTGGCTCCAAAAAAAGGAGCTGTTAAGAAGCTAACACCAAAGCCATAAAAAAGAGTTAGTCCTCCCACGATAACTAATTGCATAAAAAAATTAGTTATTTTTTTGTGCAGAAACGCCCAACAAATGATTAAGATTGCATAAATTAAAATTTGGGCGCCGATCCAAAGACCAAAACCATCAAACATCCCTGTAATGAATAATGAAAGTGTCATGATCAATAAAGTATCTTTCACACCTGAATAGATAGTAAAAACAAGAAAAAGAGCTGTTATGGGTTGAACGTTTGGAATCCATAAAAAAACTTGACGCAATACGACGTTTATTGCTATCAACATTGCAATTTTGGCAATATATTGAGTTGATATTATTTTATTTTTCATACATCACTTCGAAAACGTCTCCTTAAAATTTCTTTGCCTATCTCTAGATCAAAAGGAGTTGTTATTTTAATATTTTCATAACTTCCCATCACCATTTTAATCGACTCATTTGGCAAAAATTTTTCCACTAAGGAAACATCATCTGTTCCAACAAAGCCTTCTTGATGAGCTTTGTTTTGCACTTCTTTTAAAACGTCAGCGTGAAACATTTGTGGAGTCTGTGCTTGATATAAATTTTTTCGCGGAATAGTTGTTACAACATTTTCGCTAGTGTCAATTTGCTTAATGGTGTCTTTAACAGGAACTCCTAAAAATGCAACTTTAGAATTTTCTAAGGCTAGCTTTAACTTTTTTATTTCTTCTTGAGTGACAAAAGCGCGAGCAGTGTCATGAATCATTACAAATTTTTCCTCTTCTAGCATTTTGGTTGCATTGTAAACAGAATCTTGCCGCTCTTTGCCACCTATAACAAAATCAATTTTATAATTCTTTAAGTCATTCAATAATAATTGAATTCTCTTTTGTTCATTTTTTTTAATTACGACCAATATGCGTTTACAATCTGGATCTTTTAAAAAAATTTTCACAACACTTTTAATAATGGGAACTCCACGAAACTTAATAAAAATTTTATTTTTATCTGTACCCATACGAGTACCTTTGCCTGCCGCCAAAAGAATTAATGTGTATTTCATTTAGTTACTCCTTGATTTTTTGATATCGGGAATTCCTCGACGAGCATGATTAGGGCGAGCAAAGATCATACGACCAGCAACTGTCTGCAGTACGCTGGTTACCACAATTTTAATATCTTCATTTATAAAATGTTTGCCATCTTCGACCACAATCATCGTTCCATCATCAAGATAAGCTACGCCTTGTTCACGTTCTGAGCCTTCTTTAACCACGGCAACCTTCATTGTTTCGCCAGGGATGACCACTGATTTTACAGCATTTGCCAGTTCATTAACATTTAAGATAGGAATATTTTGAAATTCAGCTACTTTATTGAGGTTATAATCATTAGTGACAACAACGCCATCTAATATTTTGGCCAATTTTAGTAATTTTGTATCAACTTCTTTGGTATTTTCAAAATCTCCTTCATACATTTCAAGCGTTATATCATCTTCTTGCTGTAAAGAGTTTAAAATATCAAGTCCACGACGTCCGCGCACTCGCTTTAAACTATCTGCGCTATCTGCAATATATTGCAATTCAAATAAAACAAAATTCGGAACTAAAATTGTCCCTTCAAGAAATCCAGTTTTGACTATATCATAAATACGACCATCAATAATCGTACTTGTATCTAAAATTTTAAATTTATGATAATTTTCGCCAACTTTTCGCTCTAGAATTTCTCCTTTTTCTGGATGCTTTTCCTCAACCTCCTCCTCCTCTTCTTTTTTGTTAAAAATTTTGAAAAATTCTTCACGATGCGTTAAACCAATCTGAAACCCAGTATAGCTAGTTCCTACCATAATAATAAGAGGAAGGGCGCTGTCTAAAATAGGAATTTTTAGTAGAAAGAGTGGTATCGAGATCAACCCTCCTACAAGAAGACCTAATCCCATACTAATCGTGATTGGTAAAATTACTTTCAAACTAATTTTTGATAAATAATTATCTATTGTTTTGACAATGCGTTCGATCAAACCAGCAAAAAATAAAGAAAATAAAAAAAAGATAATTGCTCCAATACAGCCGTTGGTAAAGGAATTGTTTAATAAACTATTTTTTGTTTGTTTGGAAAGATCCCAAAAAAATGGTAAGAAAAAATTTCCAAAACTTGCGCCTAATATGATCATTAAAAGCGTAATTCCTTTTTTTATCATTTAATCCGCTCCTTTCATCTTTAAAATTCATAACTAATTATAATAAACTAGCTTAAACAAAACTGAATTTATTATAGAAGAAGGATCTTTCATTCGCAATTTTGAGAATTATAGATGGGAATTCGTCCATAATTTTGCTCAGGAATTTTATTAGTAGCCATTTGGTAAATAGCATCTGCTTTTATGACAGTTTTCATATTACTTTGCAAATGCCCCACTTTTGAGATTAACGAAACCGTATCTTTCTTTTCTTTTAAAAACGCTCGCCCTTGATCTGTAAATCCTAGAATACGAAAAGGTATTTCAGATTTTTCGATCTTTTCTTCTTTTTGAATATTTAAAAGAACATAAGTTAATAAGCGCCGGATACGCGCATAGGTGTAGCGCTTGGTTTTTAATTGATTAACTAAGTCAGCAAAATTTTTCACTTTTTTTATTTTTTCTTGTAAACGGTATTCAAAGCCCTCGTTCATTTGGTAAATCTGCGAAAGTTCCGAGGTTTTTGCACTAAGCACACGATATTTTAATAGTGAAAAGTAATCTTCCCAACAAACTAAATTTTGCAAAGAAGTAAAAGTAGCATCAGGAACAAAATTTTTTATTTTTTCCTTTTTACCTGCTAATAAATTTTGGCGAATAGCTGTAGCACTAGCAAACTTTTTAGCTAAATTTTCTTCATGAAAATTACTGCCAATACGCGAAATAGCAATAATCTTCATTGGCGTTTGGTACTTTGCATTTTCACGCGCATAGGCAAGGCCCAAAAGGTGATTAGGAGATGTAAAATCCAGTGGCATTTCGGGGAAAAAATGGCGATATACAGCAGTCATTTGTGTGGAAAATCCTTGATCTTTCTTTTTTGATTGTTGAAAATATTTATCTATTTCTTTTTGTTTGACAATTACTTGACATCCGAAGGCCTCATAATCAATTGCTTTTTCTGAGATGATATCTGTGCCAAATACCAAAGTATCTATTCCAAGTTTTTGTAAAAAGTAAATGCTACCTTGAGCAAAATAATCAGCTGATTGCACAGCAAATTCGACTGGTAATTCAATTACCAAATCAACACCATTTAAAAGAGCAGCGTTTGCTCTTTGCCATTTATCGATGATAGCAGGTTCTCCGCGCTGCAAAAAATTTCCACTCATAACGGCAATCACAACATCTGCATTTGTTTTTTCTCGAGCCTTTTGAGCATGATACTTATGTCCGTTATGAAAAGGATTATACTCAACAATTAATCCCACACTTTTCATCTTATTTCACCAACGCGTTCATAGGATAAAAATTTTCTTAATTTTTACCTTTAAAAAATATATTTCAAGAAAAGATTAGCTATAAATTAATTCTTCTTGACCATTCATTAAAGAGGTATATATAAAATTGACGCCTTTGCATTAAAACAAAATAATCTTGAGATAGCAAGAGACTACTAGCAAAAATAATTACAATATAGCTGTTCCGATTTAAAACAATCTGTAGTATAATTAAACAATGGCATATTCTAAAGACACGCGAGAAATGGTCTTAAAATACCTCGCAAAGGGACATACTTATGAAGAAGCGCG
>JAIRWP010000085.1 GCA_031268845.1 Lactobacillales bacterium
TTTCTTGTAGAATTCGTTTTCTGAGATCTAGTGATATTGGTTTGGGCATAAGATTACTTCCTTTGGTTTGTTTTTATAATATCTTAATATTTAATTAACCTTTTTGCAAAGTGCTATAATTGTTCGTCTTTCGACCAAAAAAAATTATCCTCCGACTCCTTACCTCTTTCTATCCAAATTCCAACCGCGTGTTCGAGCTCATAGATTCCCAAAAAACTTTCTATGCATATCTGATTAAAACTTAAAATTTTTGAGCAAATATCAAAATTAGGCTTAAATCCAACTTTTTTTTCAAATGATTCGATTGGAGGTTGTACTTTAAAAACATTTTCTTTCTGTATGATTAGCGAATTTAAAAAATGTTTTAATCTAATTCCATATTTTATCTTTTTTAAAAAATCTATATTTTCATATATGATATCAAGGTTTGTTATAGGCGAAATAGTCATATATCCATATGAATATGAAATTGTATTTTTTTGCAAGATTTCTATAGCATTTAAAATTTCTTGGGGGGTTGTTCCTTTTTTTAGCAAATTAAGAACTTTTTGCGAACCGTTTTCGATGCCTGTGAATATACCTACAAGTCCATTGTGTCTTAGTTTTGAAAACAGCTCTGCCTCAATATCATCAATTCGACATTCCATTCGGAATTTAAAACCTAAGCTTCTCATAATTTCTGAAATTTTAATTGCTCTCCGCTCATGCTTTTTCCTTCCGCCTAAAAAATTAGCATCCACAACTCTAATTTGTTTTGCGTTAGGTAATTGCTCTCTAATATATAACAATTCCTCTTTTATATTATCTATCTCACGTGGGATCCAATTTGAACAATACTGAAAATTAATTGTACAAAAGCTGCAAGAGCCATGACATCCTTTGCTGGTATCTATTGATACTATGCTATCTGATAAGTATGACTCTTTTATATCTTTACGTGCTAAAATATTATATTTATATTCAGATTTCAAATTGGCATTTATAATTTCAATCTTTTTAGGAGGCAACTTATTATTGTTAGATAATATTTTAGTTGAATTTAATTTGTAATTATTGCAATCAGATAAAATTTCTGGGATTTTCTCAAGATTATCTCCCAAATATATAGCATTTAGTTTTAAATTTAAAAACTCTTTATGATTTAGTGTTGGAGCATTCCCACCAATAAAAATATATGCTTTGGGTAAAATTTCTAAAATAATTTTAATAATCTTTTTTAATATGTCGTAAGATGAGTTGGACATTACTGTAATGCCCACAGCATCAAATGGTATGTTTTCGATTATTTTACATTTTAATTCTTCTAATTTCCAATTATGTACCAAACAGTCCAATGTTATGGCGTCCCAACCATTTTTTATTATCTCTCCCGAAACCGCAGCAAGTGCCAGCGAGTCTCCGAGCATAATTTTTGATCTATAGCTCCCCTGATGTGGCGGATTAATAAGTACTACTTTTTTCAATATAGCCACCTTTGTTTAATATTTCTGAAAATTCATTAACAAGATTATTTAGTAGAATATTAATTTGATTTTCGTCGATTTCTAAAGATCCAAAACCATGACCATCTTTAAACTCTTTTTTAATTTGCTTTATGTTTTGTATTAAATTGGGGACGGTAACATTGGAGCTGGCTAAACCCCTGTTAGTATCTTCTAACCTTGTAAAGCTAAAGTTTTCTGCCCAATTTGCATGAGAAAGGGTTAAATTGTTTTTAAGAGCAAAATCTTTAATACATTTAAGATCGTACCAATTATACATTTGAGCGAACGCACCTTCAACGTGAGCAACTTTTTCTCCTATAACGGGTGCAACAGAACGATTAAAACCGTGTCCATTTAATATGAAAAACTTCCTAAATCCTGAATAGATCAAAGAATCAAAAATGTCTTCAATCACATGTATATAAGTTGAAGTTTTTAATGTAACAGTTCCGGGATATTCAAGTGCCCATGTTGATATCCCGTAATTTAATGGTGGCAATAGTATCACATTTTCTCTTTCGCAAGATTTTTTTGCAATTTCGAATGGAATCAACGTATCTGTGCATAAACTCAAATCAGAGTGTTCTTCAGTTGCACCTAAAACTAAAATCACTCTTTTATTTGCTTCTAGATACTTTTTTACATTATTCCAAGAAAGTTTTTCAAGTAACATTACAATCACCATTCTTTTTAAATGAGTTTTTCGGGTTTAAGGAGATTTCTAAGATTTAAGCCTATATTTTCTTTAACAAAAGACTCAAAGATATCTTTGAGGTGGTCAAAATTAATTTCTCCTTTGAATTTATAATTATGGAAATAAGATAATTGACATTTGCTAGTAGGTAATAAATCCTTAAAATCAAGGATTATATTTAATGGTAAATCATGATTATTTTTTATTATGAGTGATCTTTTAAATTGAAAGGGAATTTCAATTATTTTTTCAAAATTTTCACTCAAAACTCGTGTGTTTTTTATTATTTTTCTATTGTTACACATAAGAGCATAAATTAGTTGAATGCCAAACTGACATACAACACAACAGTCCTCCACTATAGCTGTTCTCTCAAGCTTTTTTGAAATGTATTGTATAAGTTTCAGTTGAACTTCTTTTCCATCAACAACATAAAATCCATCTATATTATTTTGAAAATTTTCTTAACTTTTTTTGCTGCTTCAATTGGAATTATTTCATCATTTCTAAAACTTATATTTTTTATATATAGCAAATCGACATGGTAACTTGGATATCCAATCGAAAAATTGTATAAAGTTTTAATTGAATCCAACTGCCCAGAAAATAAAACTAATGCTTTTTTATTATTTACTTGATGTGTTTTCAATATATTACCTCTCCATCAATTATAATTTTCTTTATCTTTCCACTAGTTATTATATTATAAGCTACCACATCTTTAGATTTTGATGGATTATTATAAGACATTATCAAAAAAGTTGCATTTTTACCTATTTCAACGCTGCCAAGACAATTTTCTAATCCTATAGCTTTGGCTGCTGTTTTAGTTAACGCATTTAGTATTTTATTTGCCAAAAAATATTTATCGCAATCTGTACGAGATAACAATATTTGTGCATTTGATATTATGTCATAGTTTGCCCCGTAACTATCTGTACCCAACAAAAAATCAATGTGTTTTTTAATTATTTTATTGAAATCTACAGTTTCTCCTGTAAGAGCAAGATTGCTTTCAGGGCAAAGGCATAAATAGGATTTTTGCGCTTTAATAGTATCAAGGTCACAATCTGTTAAATTTACGCCATGAACATAAATAACTCCTGGAGAAGCACAAAAACTATCTGACAACAAATCAAAAAAATTTGTATAATATTTATTTATACATGATATTGAGCTTTCTTTCTTGCAATGCTCAAACAAAGAACCACAATGTTTGTTTATCCACAAGGTTTCACTAGAATCTTCTGCAATGTGCATGGAAATAAGTTTATTGGCATAAGCAAACGCTTTGCTTAAAGTTTTCATATCAACCATATAAAGTGAGTGGGGCGCTAAACCATACTCATCAAAATCACAATATAATTTTTGTGAACTGTATTTTATCCCGAGAGGATCAATTATCTCCAACATAGGTAAAACAATTTTTGAATTTACATAACGTTCTTTTTTAAACAAACAGCTTACCCAGTCTACAGAATAAACAATGCCGTTATTAATACTTTTTTGCTGGCCTACTCGACAACTTTTCACAATGTCGTCCAGAGAGGAGTTTCTGTGCCATTGCCCGCTTGCTATCATCAGTTCAAACAAGTTTGAATACCGGTAAAATTCATGTAAACTTGTTAGTTCAAAATGGGAGTGACAATCAATAAAACCAGGAACAATAATACTTTTTTCAAATTCATATACAATTGATTTTGAATACTTGTTTTTAGCGGCATCAGTTGGCAAAACGTCGATAATTTTATCATCAGCCGTTACCACAGAATAATTAGTTAGGATATTTTTAGCATGACACCAAATTATATCAGCATTCCATATTGCTAATCTTTTTTTTGCATTCATAGTTTTCTTGCTTTATGCCAATAATTATATCTCAATTCTTCCGTTATCATAGAAAATTTATAAGGAGTATCGCTGACGGTACTGTCTTGCACAGTAGCCCTGAATTTTTTGTTTAGTATACCTTCTAAGTTATCTTTAATCAAATTTTCCGCAGATATAATGTTCTTATATCTAGCTGTTATGTAGTTATCCTTCGGAGTGAGTTCGGTTCTCTTTTGGCAGATTATGGGGCCAGTATCTATTTTGTTATCTATAAGATGCAATGTAACACCAACTTTTTCGAGCTCATTATTATAAAATTGCCAAAATTCAGCAATAGAGCCTCTATAATATGGTAGCACAGAAATATGGTATAGCTGTTCCGATTTAAAACAATCTGTAGTATAATTAAACAATGGCATATTCTAAAGACACGCGAGAAATGGTCTTAAAATACCTCGCAAAGGGACATACTTATGAAGAAGCGCG
>JAIRWP010000086.1 GCA_031268845.1 Lactobacillales bacterium
CGCGCTTCTTCATAAGTATGTCCCTTTGCGAGGTATTTTAAGACCATTTCTCGCGTGTCTTTAGAATATGCCATTGTTTAATTATACTACAGATTGTTTTAAATCGGAACAGCTATAACTCCTTTAATTGACCATCGGTAAGCATAATTTCAATTTGTGTATGTTTGGTTTTAGGATGATAAAAATCATATGGCAAATCATAACTAGAACTTAATGCTGTATAGTAATTGGCATCAAAACCTACTGCAGATACTAATTTTTTCATTTCATCGATGATAGCTTTGCTCTTATCGGTATAAGAACAGGATTTTAGCGGCTTGCGATCCAAAAAACGTTTAGCTAAATCGCTTAAGATCGGATGCTTTGCCTGCTTCCATTCCGCAAAGTAAGTGTTTAAGACATCATCATTTAGATGAAGATAGTCTTCTAATTTGTATTCTTCTTTGAAAAAAGGCAACAAGCGAGGAGAAGTTTGTTTAAAATATTCCGGATCTTTTTGATATAAATCATACGCCAACTTTAGCAAATGTTTTAAAATCACTTCCATAGCTCTACTCGTAGGATGAAAATAGACTTGCATATACATCTGATAGCGACTAATGATGTAGTCTTCCACTGCATGCATCCCGCTTAACTTAAAGGCAATGCCATCTTTTACAGGGCAGATAGTACGTAAAATTCTTGTTAGATCAAAGGTACCATACTTTGTGCCTGTATAGTAAGCATCACGCAAAAGATAATCCATTCGATCAGCATCAATTTGTGAAGAAATAATTTGAACAACTTGCTGATCTTTATATGTTTTTTGAATTACTTGAGCTACTTTTTCCGGAAAATCCGCTGCAAAATTATGCAAAATTTGAAAAACTTCTGTTTGCTCAGAAGTGATAATATCTATTGTAAATTGCTCGTGATTAGTATGAAAGATATTCTCAAAAGTATGAGAATACGCACCATGCCCAATATCATGCAATAATGCTGCAACCAAAGTCAGTAAACGCTTAGAATCATCCCAGCCACCATTTACGCTATTTTGAGAACAATGACGACTAAAAATCTTACAAATTTTACGAGCAATTTCATAAACACCAAGTGAATGCGTAAAACGACTATGCTCACTCCCATGAAAAGTAAAATTTGAAGTCCCTAACTGCTTAATATGGCGCAAACGCTGCATTTCTTTTGCATTAATCAAATCTAAAATTAATTGATGATCAACTTTTATATAATTATGAATAGGATCACGAAAAATTTTCTCATTAATTAACTGTTCTTCATATGGGATCATAAAGATCTCCTTTAAATTAAAAAAAGCATGTTTATTTTTATTATAGCAAAAAACACTTTACCAATCAGAAGCTCTATTAATTACAAAAACTAGACCTTTTTAAGAATTTGATGCAAGTGTTATTGGAATAACTGCGTCATATTCAAGATCATTTTCGTCAAGTTATTACACTAATATTCATCCATAGAAAGATCATTAACACGTTCTTAAGAATATGATATCCTTATTTCTTAAGGAGATCTATTGAAATATTAGGAAAATTTATTGGAATAGCAAGTTGAGACTTTTGTGCCTTTTTCATAAAGCTTTCCATATCAGAAAGAAAAGAGGAGTTATGGAAGAAAGAAATCAACAGGAGTTAAAACGTGGTTTAAAGAATCGACATGTGCAGTTAATCTCACTTGGCGGAGCAATTGGGACAGGACTTTTCTTAGGCTCAGGGAAAACCATCCAACTAGCTGGACCGTCGATTTTATTGGCTTATCTTATTACTGGGATTATCTGCTTTTTCATTATGCGAGCTTTAGGAGAGCTATTATTGTCCAATTTAAAATACGGCTCGTTTTTGGACTTTATTAAGGAATACTTCGGTGATAAGCATGCCTTCTTTTTTGGTTGGACATATTGGTTTTGCTGGATTTGCGTAGCGATGACGGATTTAACAGCAACAGGTGTGTATGTTAGACACTGGGCGCCTAACATTCCGCACTGGATACCACCATTGATAACTTTAGTTCTTTTGATTTGTTTAAATTTAACAGCTGTGCAAATTTTTGGTGAATTAGAATTTTGGTTTGCTTTAATCAAAGTTATCGCTATTTTATCCTTAATTGGCTTTGGCATTTTTATGTTAATCACTCATTTTAAAATTCATGACAATGTTGCCAGTGTTTCTAATCTTTGGGAACATGGTGGTCTCTTTCCTAGAGGTTTTAAAGGTTTCTTACTCTCTTTTCAGTTGGTTACTTTTTCCTTTGCAGGGATTGAAGTTGTAGGCTTAATCTCTGGTGAAACCAAGGATCCACGAAAAGTTATCCCTAAAGCAATCAATAATATTCCCTTTCGTATTATTTTATTTTATATCTTAGCTTTACTTGTCATTATAACAGTTTATCCATGGAATAATATTAATACCACGCAAAGTCCCTTTGTTGAAATTTTTTCTGATTTTGGAATTGTTATGGCCGCATCAATTATCAATTTTGTGGTCTTAACCGCTGCAGCGTCTTCATGTAATAGTGCGATTTACAGTACCAGTCGAATGACTTACTCACTAGCTGAAGAGGGAATTGCTTCAAAACGCCATACTCAGTTAAATAAAAAGCAAGTTCCTTGTTACTCTATTTTCTTCTCCAGCGCCATTATTTGTGTGGTTATCTTATTAAACTACTCTATTCCAAGCCATGTTTTTGAAATTATTTCTAGCATTTCCACTATTTGTTTTTTATATATTTGGACAATGTTGGTTTGGGCGCATACAAGATATCGCAAACGTGTTGGTCAGCAAACAAATTCAGAATTTAAAATGCCATTTTTCCCCATTAGTAACTATCTTGTTTATCTTTTTATGGCTTTTGTACTGATGATTATGTTTTTTATTCCAGACACAAGAATTGCTTTATTTTTTACACCACTGTGGTTTATAGGTGTTGCTATTGCTTATTGGTGGAAAATTAAAAAGCATAGTCACTGAACTTAAATATTTATAAATGCTAGTAGGAGGAAAGTGATGAATTAAAGGTTGTGGAAAAAAATCTGAACCACCTTTTTTTGAAGAAGGGATCGTTATTTGTTTTACACTCGCTACTTTAAAACGTAATAAGTTTAGTATTCCAATTTATGCCGAAGAAGATGCTCTTTGGAGCATTAGAAATTTAGAACAAAAAGCTACCGTTGAGTTACTGGCACATCTTGTATATGATGTTCAAGAAAAGACATGGAACATCATAATAAATTGATTTTCACAAGGGGAGCTTTTAGCTGAGACCATTTTGGGACCCTCATAACCTGATCTCGTTAATACGAGCGTAGGGATGTGTAAAGATACCTCCTCTTTGTGAATAATCTTTCATAAGGAGGAATTTTATTAATGTTAGATAAGAATCATAAAATGATGGTTTATTTAGAAATAGCAATGGTGAGCGCGGTAGCTTTTGCTCTTTCTTATATTCCTTTGCAATTGTTTCATGCAGCGCTTGATCTATCGCTTAGCTTTATTGCAATTGCAATTTTAGCTATACGTAGAGGAATGCTGCCAGCAATGTTAGCAGGCGCTATTTGCGGAATGTTATCTATATTAACGGGCAAAGCAGAGTTTTTAACAGTTGTACAAATCTTGATGGATTATCCAGTTGCCTTTGCTTTTAGTGGTCTTGTTGGAATTTTTTCTTTTCAAATAAAAACCAAACGTCAATTTACTTTTTGGATTTTTTTAGCATCATTTACAGGATCTTTAGCGCGGTGGTTTTGGCATTTCGTTGCAGGCGTGCTTTTTTGGGGAAGCTATGCTCCAAAAGGTGTCAGTCCATGGAGTTATAGTTTGTTAATGAATGGTATAAGCTGTTTCTTTAATGCAATGATGCTAAGTTTTGTTTTACTTTTTATTGTGAAAAAAGCAGAGTTTTTAATTCGTCGTTAATTTATTTTGTTGTGATGTCTTTCACTACGCGTTGTAGTATAATTTATTGTTTGTTAACCTGATTGAGAAATGTAGGATCTATTAAACCTCTTGTCAAAACTAGGTTTCAATCGAAATGACACTTGTCGTTAGAGATAAAACCGCCATTCAAATCATCGAGTGGCATCACAATTGTGCTTTTGCAAGAGGCTTATTAATAAATTTCCTCTAAAAGCTATATGTATCAAGGAAAAAAGAAGTTCTAAAGCTTAATGCATATAGTTTTCGGGGGATTTAATTTTTATAAAACAAAGGATGAGGGGGACTTTTTTTGAATAAAAAACGTTTTTTATTAATGCTTTTAACGAGCGCAGTTCTTTTAGGGTGTTTAAGTGGTTGCAATTCTAAAAAAGATTTAAGTTCAAATCGTAATAACGAAACATTAAATTCTTTTTATCATACTGACCCAAATTCTTTTGATTACTTGGTTACTTATCTAATGACCAATAGCACTCATTTTAATAATTTTGTCGAAGGGTTGCTTGGATACGATCGAAATGGCAATCTTAGAGGAGCGATGGCTGAATCTTGGAAAGTATCTAAAGACAATCGAATTTATACTTATCAAATCCGTAAAGATGCTAGATGGATGCAAGCAGATGGCAGCGAGTATGGTGAGGTTAAGCCTTCTGATTGGGTGATAGGACTAAAATATGCAGCGGATTCAAAATCGCAAATGATGTACGTTGCACAAAATAGTATCGAAGGATTAAATGAGTATATCAAAGGTGAAGATAAGGATTTTTCCCATGTAGGGATTAAAGCAGATGATAAAAAAGGAACACTAACATATACATTAAAGGAATCTGAGCCTTATTGGAATTCAAAACTTGTTTTAAGTGTTTTTTTTCCAGTTAATGCCAGATTTTTAAAAGTAAAAGGTAAGAGCTTTGGTAAGCTAGCGGCTGATTCTATTCTTTATAATGGACCTTATGTTTTGGCAGAATATACTTCAAAATCTGTTATTCGCATGAAAGCAAATGATGCATATTGGGATAAGAAAAATGTTCACGTAAAAAACATCAATTTAACTTTTGATAGCGGCAAAGATCCATCTCAACAATATAGAGGACTTGCTAAGGGAGAATTTTCCTCAGCTATTTTAAAACCATCAGATGCTGCATATAAAAAAATATATAAGAAAAATAAAAGTAAAATCTGTTATATGGGTGAAAAAGCAGGAACTTATTTTGCAATGTTTAACTTCAATCGTCAGTCTTACAATTATACAATTTCAAACAAAGATAAAGAAGGTACGCATAAAGCTATAATGAATCTAAACTTCCGTAAAGCTATTTTATTCTCGCTTAATTTAACAAATATAAATTCTCAAAGTCTTGGCGAGCAAGCCGGAGCCTTAAGTAATAGACATTCGTTAATTCCACCAAATTTTGTCAGCGTAGGTAAAAAGAGTTATGGTGCTATTTTACAGAAAAAAATGAATGCTTTAGATCCCAATTGGAAAAGTGTTGACTTTGCTAAAGATGGAAATAATACCTCACATAATGTAAAACTTGCAAAGCAGTATTTTGCAAAAGCAAAAGCTGAACTAAGTGCAAAAGGTGTTAAATTCCCAATTCATTTGGATACAGTAGAAAATGAAAGTGATGTCACAAAATTAAATACTGATAAGTCTTTCAAACAATCAATTGAAAACACTTTAGGCTCAGATAATGTGGTGTATGACGTTCATAAAATAAGCAAAGATAAAATGCTAGCTGTAACTTATCAAGCAGAAACATCCAAAGAAAAAGATTATGATTTTGCTTATTATACGGGTTGGAATCCGGATTTTAGCGATCCTATATCTTACTTAGAAGTATATGGTCAACATGGTAGCGAACTTAAAAATTTTGGCTTATCAGCTCCTACTGAAAATACATATACAGATATCGATGGAGAAATTATTAAGTCTATTGGTTTAGATAAATTTGATGAATTATTAAGTAAAGCAGAAGAAATCAGAGCAGTTGATAAACAAACAGATAGATATGAAGCTTTGACTGAAGCAGAAGCCTACTTGCTTAATAGTGCATGCATTATACCAACAAAATATGATATTTTTCCTTGCATGTTGAAAATAAAACCATTTAGTTGGTCATCTTCTTCAACTGGAATAGGTAGTTTTGCCAATTTACGATATCCAGAATGGAAGTATGTTGAATTACAAGATGATATCGTCACAGCAGAACAATATAAAAAAGCGCAGCAAAATTTTGCTAAAAATTTTGCTAAAAGTAAAGTGCTTGATGAAGTGAAATAAGATAAAAAAATAGATTAAAAACCCTTGATGCTATTATCAAAAATAGTAATCAAGGGTTTTAAATTTTTAAAAATTGAGTTTGTTTTTTCACTCTGGTCTAAGAGCCTGTTAACGATCTCCATAATTGCGACTTTTTTGGCAATTTTTTGCCTTTCTTCGTCAAAAGACCTGTCGGGTTCCTTACGATTTGTTCAAGTTTTACTTGATTACAAATCGTTGGAACGGGAGCCTCGATTTATCACCGCTAAACCTACGTTTACCGGTGATAGAAAACTTCGTTTTCTTTTATCCATTACCTAAAAGCTGTGCTTTTAGCCTAGAATTGCATAAAAATTTCTCAAAAAGACCTGTCGGGTTATTACAAGTTGTTTCAAGCTTTGCTGGATTACAACTTGTATAACGGGATCCATCAATAGAGAAATCGTTAACAGGCTCTAAGAAATAAAAGAAATATTAAATTTCTTTTTAAGAAAGAGTGACTTAAAGAGTGGTTAGAAAGAAAGGAACCGTTGGAGAGCGTTTAACCGCTGCGCGTCTTGAAAGTGGGTTGACGATAAATGAAATTCAACAAATTACTAAAATACAAATTCGTTATTTAGAAGCAATTGAACAGGATCAATATGCAAACTTACCTGGAACTTTTTATGTGCGAGCGTTTATTCGTCAGTATGCGCATGCTGTGGGTGAAAATGCAGATGAGCTGATTGATATTTATGATGGAAAGATTGAACCATATGCTCCTGATCCAGAGGAATTACCTAAAATTCCTAAGGTCAAAAAAGTCGAAAAGCAAAGAATTACACGCCATGATAATCGAGTGAAAAGTTCACTGCCGTTTATTGTTTTGGGGATTTTTGCTTTGGCAATTTTGGCAATTGTACTTTATTTTATGTTTGCATATCAAGGCATTAAGCCGATGATTGATACCGACAACTCTATCAAAGTTGATCGAATGTTTGAATCATCAACTTCAAAAAGCAAAAAAGATTCGTCGTTAAATTCAAACAGTTCAAAAACAAAAGACAGTAAGACAACTTCTAGTAGTAGTGCAGATAAGAGTAAAAAAATTGAAATAACTAAAATTTCAGAAACTGGAAATAATATCCAATTAGCCGTCAAAAATATTTCTGGACAAGCGGAAATACAGGTGAAGTCAACCGATCCAGCAAAAGGAACGTGGGTTCAGATTAATGACGCAAATCAAACAGCATTATATTCTGGAACAATACAAGCATCTAATTCATATCGTCAAAAATTAGTAGAAGGAATGCAAAAATTTTCAATTACGATTGGCGCTCCTGCTAATACAGAATTGACCATTAATGGAGAAAAATTAGATATGGCATCTTACAATTCGGGGATGGTTCTTAACCTTACAGTTTCTTTGGAATATGTTGGAGGAAGTACAAGTACAACAAATAGCAGTAGTTCAAGCAGTTCAAAAACGCAGCAAACATACGGATATCAGTAATTTTTATTGAAAGGGAAGGAAATTTTAAATGAACTTACCTAATAAGTTAACGGTATTACGAATTTTGATGATTCCTTTATTCTTATTTGTCCTTTCCTTTCCATTTGATTGGGGAAGTGTGGCTGCTGTTCCTATAACTCATATTATTGCAGCAATTATTTTTACACTAGCGTCCATTACGGATTGGTTGGATGGATACTTAGCCAGAAAATGGCATTTGGTGACAAATTTTGGGAAATTCGCCGATCCTTTAGCAGATAAAATATTGGTTATGGCAGCTTTTATTATTTTAGTGCAACTTAAACAGGCGCCAGCATGGGTTGTGGCTATTATTGTGATGCGCGAGCTAGCAGTTACTGGTCTGCGTTTGCTTTTAGTGGAAGAAGGAGAAGTTTTAGGTGCTGCATGGCCAGGGAAAATTAAAACAGCAACGCAAATGTTTGCGATTATCTTTTTATTGTTGCACAACCTACCATTTGCTTTGATGATCAACTTTCCTTTAGGAAAATTGTTATTATATAGTGCATTGGTCTTTACGATTTATTCCGGTGTGGATTATTTTGTTAAAAACAAAAAAGTATTTAAGGAGAGCATGTAAGCTTTAGAATCTGTCTACCATCTTTCAGTGGATGAAATCCCGTTATACAAATTGTAATCAAGCAAAGCTTGAAACAATTTGTAAACCTGCCAGGTTTTTTGAATAATTTTGTGCAATTTTAGGCAAAAAACGCAGGTTTAGTGGTGCTAAATCGAGGCTCCCGTTCCAACGATTTGTAATCAAGCAAAGCTTGAACAAATCGTAAGGAACCCGACAGGTTTTTTAACGACAAAGTGCAAAAAATTAGCAAAAACTTTCGCCGCTAGAAGATGGTAGACAGGTTCTTAGAGCTTTCAACAATTCGTTGATAGAATTTTTTTCCCCTTAAACCAAAAGCTTGAAAATCTACAATTCGCTGACTTTCTTTTGCACCTTTTTTTAAAATAATTTCAATATAACTTTCAGGTAATTCTGCAAGCATCTTGCCCCACTCTACTACAGATAAACCATTACTTGCAAAATATTCTTCCAGTCCTAATTCATCTGCATCCATTTCAACACGATATAGATCCATATGAAAAAGCGGGATTCGTCCATCTCTATATTCACGCATAATTGTATAAGTAGGACTTTTAATCATCTGCTTAATCCCTAAACCCTGCGCAATCCCTTTGGTAAAGGTTGTTTTACCAGCACCTAAATCTCCAGTTAAAATTAATATATCTTGCGGCAGTGCAATTTTACCAATTTTTTTGGCTAATCGCTCAGTTTCTTTAATATCTTTTAAAATCTTCTTCATCGTTAAATTTAACACTTTCTAAATTTTTCAAAATAGCAACACCTGCTGAAGTTCCAATTCGGTTTGCACCGGCTTTAATCATCGCTAGCGCTCTATCTGCTGTAAAAATTTTACCACTAGCTTTTATGCCCATATCAACTCCAACAACTTTACGTATTAAAGTAATATCTTTTGCATTGGCACCACCATTTACAAAACCAGTTGAAGTTTTAATAAAATCGGCCTTTGCTTGTTTAACTAGCTCACAGGTTTTTATTTTTTCTTTATCCGTTAACAATCCTGTTTCAATGATTACTTTCACTTTAGCTGTACCTTTTACAGCTTCAACAACAACTTGAATATCGGTTACCACTTTTTTATAATGACCCGATTTTAGCGCAGCAATATTAATCACCATATCGACTTCGTCTGCACCGTTTAAAATAGCTTCTTTTGCTTCATATGCCTTAGTTTCAGAAGTATTTGCTCCCAAGGGAAAGCCAATAACTGTGCATACCTTCACCTTGGAATTTCTTAAATTTTCAGCAGCATAAGCTACCCACATCGGCGCGACACAAAGAGCATAAAATCCATAATATTTAGCTTCTTCTATTGCTTTTTGAACCTCTACTTGATTTAAATTTGGTTTTAAAAGCGTGTGATCAATCATTTTTGCTAAATTCATCTAAGGTACCCCTTTGCAAAACTTATCGCAAAGGCTATTAAAGCATATAAACTTCTTTTTTAAAACTAAAAACTAACTGTTTACTTATTAAAAACGTGTTAATGATCTAAGTGCGTTTTTGTTGATTTATAATTATTTTGTTTTAAAATGATTGTAAATCATATATCTATCAAGATTTTTAAAATTAATATGAAAAGAGAAAAAATATGAGTGAAAAGAAAGAACAAAAAAAATTACGTAAAGTAAAGAAAAAATGGATTGTCGTCAGCGCAGGTATATGGGTAGGGTTATTATCCACAATCGTTGCAGCTACAAATCCAGAGCTTATTCCTGAGTCAATAAGACAGTTTATTCCTAGCTCAACGTTAGAAAAGCTAAATGCTGACCCAAATGCTCAATCAATATTATCTGGAATTTTAGGTGAGCAGATAAAAGATCAGACTGGGCAATCAATAAAGTTAAATGATAGTGTTGTTCAACAATTAAATGAAGCAGTAAAAACTGTTTTTGCTGAGCAAGTTCCTGATGGGACTCCAAGAATAAATTTAGGTAGACAACAAATTGAAAGTATTTTTGATGTTATAACCTCAAGAGATAATCATGATGCTACCCCGCAACAATTATTCCAATCGGCCGCGGAAGTAGTTTTAGAGGAATCAGAACCTGAACCCGTAGTATCACCTGTTATCCAAAAAGTAGTCGAGCATGTGGAAAAAGTTGCACCAGAATTGATGGAACCACCTAAAACTGACCTTTCTAAATTATTAAAAGAAGAACAAGAATTACAACAACTTTTAACAAAAGAACAAGAATTACAACAACTTTTAATAAAAGAAAAAAGTGAAGTAGATAATTTAGAACTACAAAAGACTGATCTTCAAAGTGTTGTAGGAGAACTAAAAGAGCGGATTGAAGAGCATAATGAAGATGTAGAATTTCTTGATGAAAATATAAATGATTATAAAGATGAATTAGATAAAATTAACGATCAATTAGCCAATGATAAAGATTCAGAAGGCAATCCTTTCACTGAAGATGCAAGAGTTAAACTTGAGAATAGAAAAGCAAAACTTGAGAAAAGAATTCAGAAAAATAATGAGAAGAAAAACAAAGTTACTGAAAAAATCTCTAGAAGAACAGTTATTTTAGAAGAACGCAAGGAAAAATTAAGTGATTTAGAACAAAAATTAATTGAACAACAAAAGAAAATTGCTGAGCTAGAAGAAAAAAGCAAAGCTTTAAATAGTAGCGCAGAAACACCACCTGGTATAAATGAAGATGCTATTAGAACAGAATACGAAAAAAGAAGCAGCGAACAAGTTGAGCAAGCTAGAAAAGATTTATCAGATACTATTAGAACAGAATATGAAAAAAGAAGCAGCGAGCAAGTTGAGCAAGCTAGAAAAGATTTATCAGATACTTTTAAAACAAGAGCAGATAAAGCGATAGAACAAGTAAATGCATTAAAAGGTATGTTTAGCAGTAATCCAACGGTAAAAGCTAGATTAACGGCAGTAGAACAGGCATTAGTTTCTGAATCTTCAACTGCAACTGAAACAACTGGAGATGCTGCTTCAAGTAAAGAAGACAAAATAAAAGCAGACCAAGAAGCATATGAGAACGCAAGAAAAGAAGCTGGAATAAAATTAAGAAGTGTTATACCAAAACGCTTTCCTGAAGATAAAGTAGATTTAATTGTTGCTGCTTATAATGCACTTGATGATAGAAATAAAGATATGATAGCTACTGCTGATCTAGAAAACCCTCCACCATATATTAGTGTTTGGGAGTTATTAACTGTTGATGATGCTGGAAAAAAACCTTTTCGAAATCCTGCAGATATCAAAACAAAATTAAGTAGTAAACAGTTTGTAGGTGTGCCTAATCTAGATGCAGTAAAAATTATTAAAAAAGAGGAAGATAGAGAAGAATTAAAAAAACAAATGCTTCAAATGGAAGAAGCTATTAGTGAGCGTTTTAAATTACCATTAAAAAGTAGAGTTGGTAATTCTAAAGATAAAAATAATAAAATTTATACTGAAATAACTTGGTATAAGCAGTTAATAGAATGGAATCAAGCCTTGGAGGATGGGACTCTTACAGATGCGGATGTATGGAAGAAAAAACCTCTTGTTAGTGCATTGTCAAGAAAAAGTGGTGTTGAGCAATTAGAAGCTTTTTTAGCTAGCCCTGCTAATAATTTAAATAATGTGAAAGCGCGTGGTGAATTTGCTGCTTTAATCTTTGGAAATAGTAGTTACAATCATCCAGATAATTTAAAAGCTGCTTTAAATGTAAAAAAACGTTTCGGGTTAGATATTTCTAATAATTTGTCTAAAATATATAATATGCAAAATTTTGTTAATTCATTAATGGTTTTGAACCAATGGCTTGAAAGCAATACAAATGTATCAACAGTGTCAGCTATTCCTGATAAGATTGGTACAGGAAGAAAGGCAGAATCTATGAAAGATTTAAAGGCATACCTTTCAAGCCTAACGCCAGTAAAATCAAAAACACCAGATATTCAATTAGATGAAAATGGTTTTGAAAAATTAACTTTAGCTAAACGAATGAGTCTTAATTCATATTCTGAACCAATTATTAAAAAATTAGACGGTGATTATGATACTTCTACCCTTAGAATAGCTTTACGAGATAAAGGATTTGAAGTAACAAAAACAGATGATTTTATAAAATTATTGCAAAATTTTCAATCACAGTTATTGAGTGGTGATTTATCTCAGGAATTGAAGGATAAAGGATTTAAATTATTGGTTGCGGAAGAAACTCCGGAAGAAACTTCTACTGATGCAGGAGCAAATATACCACCACCACCACCTCCTCCTCCGCCGCCGCCGCCGCCGCCGCCGAAAAAAGGCTAATTTTAAAACCAGAAGAGATATCTCTTCTGGTTTTTTGTTTTAAGGTATAATCCTAGGTGTTATAAAAATCAAAAATTAATTTTCGCAATAATTTGCATCAATTTTACGTCTTTACCTGTTCATGTTACAATTTTCTTAGAAATGAAGGAAAAATTTTATTAGGAGCTTTTATACATGAATTCAGTAACGGATGATTTGTTGTTTAAACTGGTATTTGGGGATGAGCGGAATAAGAATGCTCTGATCCACTTATTAAATAGTGTTGTTGGTTTTCAGATTTCCGAAGTTGACATTCGCAAAACAGAGATGACCCCAGAGTTTATCGGCGGAAAAGAGTCGCGCCTTGACGTGCTTGCGACTGATGAAAAAGGGCGGCTTTACAATGTTGAGCTGCAAAAACAAAATGATATAAACATGTGTGAGCGTTCGTTATTTTATTGGTCGGAAGTGTTTTACAAACAGCTGGACAAGGGGGAATCGTATGACCTCTTGCGCAAAACGATTTGTATTAATATTTTAGAATTTAAATTATGTAGCTGTTGGAGGAGATCTTTGGACAAATTTTGTGACTGGCTTTTCTAACAGTGGTACTCAATATCCAAATTATACATGGCTGCGTTCGCCGCTCCACGATCCTTATGGCGCTGCGCGCGTCGGTGGTGATGGTTCTGTCATCCGCTACTATGCTCTCGCGCTCCGTCCAGCTTGCTGGATTAACATCTAGGCTCAAAATCTTCTCCCTGAAAAAGGGGCGAGGGGGCTTGTGTTGTTTTACAATTAGGTCATAAAAAGGGAGATCTTTGCGACAAATTATGATATGCGTGTCCATGCTTCACTAATTAACAGACAACGTGGTAAACCTACTTTAAAACCAAAAATTATCTATGATAACTGTGCTTGTCAAAAAAGCAAAGGAACTCATTTGGCTATTTTGCGGGATCTAAGTTTTTCAGTAATCTTTCCTCATCCCAGACTTCAACGCTCAACTGCTTAGCTTTAGTTAATTTACTGCCAGCATCATTACCAGCAATCACGAGATCTGTTTTTTTCGAAACGCTGCTTGTTACTTTAGCTCCTAGTGCTTCGAGCTGCTCTTTTACAGATCTACGATCTAGCGTTAGTTTTCCTGTAACCACTACTGTTTTGCCAGCAAATAACGAATTGCTTAAAGCAGGATCTTGTTTTTTAGGTACAAGATAATGCATGTTCACATTTTGCTTCTTTAACTTAGCAATTAACTCTTGTACTTCTTTTTTAGCAAAGTATGATTTCAAACTATTTGCAACAGCTTCTCCTAGATTATCAATTTCAGCAATTTCTTCTAAAGAAGCTTCGTTAATCTCGTCCATATTTTCAAAATGTTCTGCTAAAATTTTTGCAACTTTAGCTCCTACATGACGGATTCCTAAACCATAAAGTAGGCGCTCTAGTGAGTTCGTTTTTGAGGCTTGAATAGCCTGATATAAATTTGTTGCTGATTTTTCCTTAACATTATCTAAAGTCAATAAACGTTCTATATCTAACTCATACAAATCAGCAACATCTTTTACTAATTCTTTCTCAAATAGTTGTTCAACTACTCGTGGCCCCAAACCCGCGATGTTCATCGCATCTCTTGAAACAAAATGAGTTAATCCTGTTTGAATTTGCGCAGGACACTGAGGATTAATACAACGAAGCGCTACCTCTTCCTCTAAGTGAACTAACTTACTACCACAAGCTGGACAAACTTTAGGAATAATCAGCGACTGTGAGTCTTTAGGACGTTTCCCCAGCAAGACTCTTGCAACTCTGGGAATAATATCTCCTGCCTTATATAAAATGACTGTATCATTAAGGCGAATATCTTTTGCTGCAATGTAGTCAACATTATGCAAAGTTGCGCGCGAAACATTGCTGCCTGAAACTTTTACAGGCTGTAGGTTTGCTGTTGGTGTTACAACACCTGTACGTCCAATCGGCCATTCCACTGACTTAATTACTGTTTCAACTTTTTCTGGTGGAAATTTATATGCTACTGCCCAGCGCGGTGCTTTAACTGTAAAACCAAGTTTTTTTTGTTGAACAAAGGAATTTACTTTGATCACGATGCCATCAATTTCATAAGAAAGCAAATCTCGTAAATCTTGAACTTCTTTGATATAATTCCAAATTTCTTTTACTGTCTGACACTTACGAAATTGTTGATTTACCTTTAAATGCCATTTTTTAAGAACATCTAATGCCTCTTCTTGCGAAGAGATAGAAAAAGAAGCTGTATCAGCGATATTATAAAGAAATGTACTTAAATTACGCTTTGCTGTTGCCTTTGTATCCAGTTGTCGCAAGGATCCGGCTGCAGCATTACGAGGATTGGCAAAAACATCCTCACCTTCCTCAAGGCGCTGTTCATTTAATTTAGCAAATGCGTTCTTTGGTATATAAGCTTCTCCGCGTACTTCAACTGTTACCTGCTCAGAAAGAGTTACTGGCACAGACTTAATCGTTTTTACATTTTCTGTAATATTTTCACCAATTGTCCCATCCCCGCGTGTTGCTGCTTGCGCTAATTTTCCGTCCACATATTTAAGTGATATAGACAAGCCATCAATTTTTAGTTCGCAAAGATATTCGACCTTATCTCCTAATGTTTTGCGTATGCGCTTATCAAAAGCAGCAATCTCTTCTTCATTAAACACATCGGCTAGACTGTATAAAGGAATTTTATGTACTACTTTTTCAAAACTGTCTAACACTACACCGCCTACACGCTGAGTGGGTGAGTCATCCGGGATTGTTAGTTCAGGATGATCTTGTTCTAAAATAACTAATTCTTTGTAAAGTTGATCGTAGTAAGCATCTTCAACATTTGGTTGATCAAGCACATAGTACTCATATGCATATTTTTTTAGCTCACTTCGTAAATCTTCTAAATGTTTTTCTATATCCATATTGACCTCTGCTCTTCTTTTTTGATTTCAAAAAATATTATACAATAGTAGACGTTAATTGCACTGCTAGATATAAAAGCAAGAAAAGAGGAAAAGTTGAAACGATTAAATAAAGTACTTGCACATGCTGATATTGCTTCTAGACGTAAAGCAGATGAATTAATTGCCACAGGACATGTGAAAGTTAATGGAAAAGTGGTTATTACCCAAGGTGTTAAAGTGAGTGATAACGATAGTGTAGAAGTAGATGGCATTCCTATTTTTAAAGAAGAGAAAATTTATTTTTTATTCTACAAACCAAAAGGTGTGATAACCTCTGTTAAAGACGAGCATAAACGTAAAACCGTAATGGATTATTTTAAACATGTGAAAGAAAGAATCTATCCTGTTGGTAGACTGGACTTAAATACATCGGGAGTATTGCTTATGACAAATGATGGAGATTTTGCTAATCAGATGATGCACCCAAAACATAAAATTGAAAAAGTATATCTAGTTAAAATTCAAGGTCTTGCCAATAAAAAAAATCTTAGGCCTTTAATATATGGCGTTAAAGTTGATGGTCAAAAAACCAGTCCAGCTCGTTATGAAATTATTCATATAAACGCTGATAAAAAAACATCTATCATAAAGTTAACGATTCACGAAGGGCGTAATCATCAAGTGAAAAAAATGTTTGATGCTGTTAATTTGTCTGTACAAAAATTAAAACGTGAACGCTATGGAACGTTAGATCTTACGGGACTAAAACCGGGTGAATATCGTAAGCTAAGTAGAAAAGAAAGAGAAGCATTAGGCTACTTTTTTAAGGTAGTGTAAATAAAAAAACTTTGGGACTGACTCCTACCTTATCGACGCTTGCTTTTACAGCAACACAATTTACTTTACACTCTCACTTATTAGCTTTTACATATCCAGTAGTGGGGCCATTATTAACTTTATCTATATAACCATTTTTTACCAAATCAGTTAAAGTTCGTTCTACTGTAACTTTACTAATATCAGGCGCTTGATCCATAATTTCTTTTTTAGTTATTTTGCCGAGTGTCTGGTCAATGATTGCTCGGATACGTTCTGGTTTAGATATTTTTTTCTTTTTTAGATGCTCTGCTCTTTTTTCAAATTCGTTATAAGCTTTTAGTAAAATTCCAAGATAATACTTAATAAAAGGTGCATAATTATTTTTTTCTTCATGCCAAAGGAGTGAACTTGCTTGTAGCACTTCGTAATAAGTTTCTTTGCTTTTTTCAACTAACATTTCCAAACTAATATATTTACCAACAATATATCCACTTCGATAGTAAAGCAATAATGTCAACAGCCTACTCATTCTCCCGTTTCCATCATTAAAAGGATGAATACTTAAAAAATCTAAAATAAACATTGGGATAAGAATTAGCGGATCAATTTCATGTTTGTTAATTGCTATAGCAAATTCTTGGCATAATGCTTCAACAGCATTTTTTGTTTGATATGCGGGCACAGGGATAAATCTTTCTTTTTGCTTGCCTTTTTCATCAGTTTCAGCAATGACGTTGTTAAAATTTTTATAACTTCCTCCTATAGAAATATCCGAATAAGAATATAAATCACGATGCATCTGCAAGATAATATTTGGTGTTGGAGTGATATGCTCATAATTTTCATGGATTGTTTGCAAAATTTCTCTATAACCGGCAATTTCCTGTTCAGAACGGTTTTGCGGCTTAGATTTTTCATGAACCAATTCTTTAAGACGTTTATCTGATGTAAATATCCCTTCAATTCGATTTGAAGCTCCTGTACTTTGGACTTTTGCTACATCAAGCAGTGTGTTTAATTTATCAGCATTAGTTTCAATAAATAAATCTTGTCGTCCTTTATGTTCATGAATGCTTGCGATTAAAATAACTATTTCAGATGTTAAATATTCATATGGCTTGTTTATATAATCGTATTGCCTCATTTTCATCTCCTTCATTTATGTTTTATTTCCTTCATTTTAACATTTTTGATGGAGATAAAATGAATTTCGAAAGGCGCTAGCTAAATAGTAAGAAGAATGGTAAGTGCCGTATTAATAAGGTGGCAAGTTGTAACATAAAACCGTCCACTGTATAGAAAAAAGACAGATCATCAAAATTCTAGTAAAATGTATAGCAACAATAGATGAAGAATTTAGAATTCAAAATTTTGGAGCATATGAAAGCTCTGTTATAGAAAGTGGCGAAGCTACCAATTAGAAAATTTTGCTACCTATTAAATTTTTAATTATAAATTATGGAGTTTTTAAAAATAAATCTCCATAATTTTTTTAATTTTCAATGCTGGCATCTTTAAGTCCTAATACTTTCTTCATTTTTTGCAATATTATTTCCTTCTTATTACTGCCAAATTTTTCCATCCGTTTGTAATTGTTTTCCGCCAGTGTTACATCAAACTTACAAATACTGCAAAATGAGCAATACTGACAAGCTCTTTTTTGTTTACTTTCCATTAGCGGGTTTAAAATCAGCTTACCACTTAACATTTTTTCGGCGGCACTGATAAATTTTTTTCTATTAAATTGACGAATAAGCTCAAACTCAGCATCCATGTAAGCGTTAGCTAGCGTTGCTTGATCAAGCGTTCCATCTTTTTTTAACTTTACTGGATAAACCAAAGATTTAGCCGTCGCATCAAGTGTTTTATCAAGTTCATATAAACTTTCTTTTTGATTTAATAAGCCTTTTAAACGAAATTTTTGCAAAAGAAAATCCGAAAACTCGTCTTTTCGCTGCCCTTCATATTTTATTTTTGGATGATGAACATGCAGATAAAAACTGCCTGCTGGCTGAAGTACTTTCCCAAAAAGCTTTTCACTATTTTGCACAGCCACATCTAAATACGTTATCATCTGCATTGCCGTGCCGTAATAAACACTCGCCAAGTCAAATGACTTCTGACTTGATTTATAATCCACTACCGCCAAACATTTTTCATCGCAATCCAAACGATCGATCTTGCCACGAATCGAAAGTTTCGCATCATTCATTAAAGAAAAATTCATACCAGAAATATCTAAATTACTTCCTAGTTGGCCGAAAATAAGCTCCGTAAAAGCAGAATGCATTCTCATCCGTTTACTTTGCTGATGCATTGCCCATAATACACGCTTTAAAGTTTGAGACAATTCATAAGCAGTAAATTGCATCCGGTAACTACGCCTAAAAAGGGCAAACTGACCTTCCTCTAAAACATTTGCCAACACTTCTTGAGTATATTTTTCTAGCTGATTCTCAGATAAATCTGACAGCAAAATATTTTTGCGCGCCAAAACTTTAAAAAAAACATCCAACACTTCATGATAAAAACTCCCGGCAAAAGCTGGAGTTAACTCTAAAACCTCTCGTTTTCTTAATTGCAGGCCACTTTCCAGAAAATAACGATATTCACACTGATAAAACGTTTCAAAGCGAGATACTGACGCTTGCAAATGCTTGCCATATAATTTTTCAGAAAGCTCACCGGATAAATTTTCCGGCACATTTTTTAATGACAAATTGGCAAAAACACTTTGACCGATCTCACCTAACTTACTTTTTAAAAGCAAAGTTTGCAAATGATGCCAAAATCTAGCAGGTGTTTGATTTAAATCACGTTGTTGTTGCAAGATAACAACTAAATCGGGTAGCAATGCACGATAGGTAGAAAGATATGATAAAATCTTTTGTCCTTGCTTTTCATAAATAGAAGGTGCATCAAAAGCTTGAACTGAAATTTTTAAATCTTGACTTATGCGTTTTAAATAAGGCGATAAATATATGCCTGTCTTATCATCCAAGTTTTCCGGGTAAGAAAAATAAAGCTTAACTTTTGCAGATAAAAATAACCGATAAGCAAGATAAACTTCATTAGCATTTACCCGCGCGGTATCCTTTAAACTACTGGCAGCAAGCAAAGGCAGATGCTCTTTTAACAAAGTTCGCTCTTCTTGCGAAAGAAGACTATTATTCTCTAAAACGCGCGGCAAGTTGCCCTCGCAAACGCCTAAAACAAACACATACTTAGCCTGTGCTGGTCGCGCAAGTTCCAGTGTCGTCACCTCAACTTGATCAAGAACAGCTGGCACCACTCCAAAATCCATCTCCTCTAAACCTGTGGAAAATAATTCAATAAATTCCGCTAAATCAAAAACTTCCTCACCAAAAATTTCTACATACTCATCCAACAAATTAATAAAAGCACTCCATACTTGCTCAAAATGTCCTGCTCGCTCTAGCTCACCCTTATCTAAAGCAAGATCGCGATGCAAAAGCAATTGCTGATCAACTTGAGCTTTTATTAAAAATTCATAAAAAATCTGTGCTGCCTCTTTACATTTTTTTTGCCCAGAACAATCATCCAATTGTTGAAAAAAAGAACATAAAGTCTTTTTAAGAAATTGACGAATTTGATTGCTTGTATCTTCTGTTACTTGGTCATAGTCATAAACTGTGTCTTTTTCGTTTTTGTAGTCATAAGTTACAAAAGACCAGCTTGCTTCTTGCGTCCAATCTTGATGATCATAACCATATCTTAAAACCACATTCTCGGTTATATCAACAGCATCACGAAATTGATGAATTTCTTTTTGCCACTGTTGTATACGTTTTGCTTTATTTTTTCTCTTACTTGTTTGTTTAGGCATTAAAAGCTCTGTTCGAAGCAGACGAAAAACATCCTCATAGCGAAAAAAAGATTGTTTTACGGCAAACAAACTTTGAAAAAATTCAACTAACGGGTGATGTTTCATTTTTTTGTCTTTGCCGCTGGCAAAAGGAATTTCATTAATTTTAAAAATAGGCTCTAATAAACGCGAATAAGCATTTAAATCTCGTGTTAAAATGACAATATCTTTATACCGCGCATGATTTTCCGCCACCAAACGACGAATCTCAGTGGTCACCCACTTTACTTCCATAATAGGAGCAACTGCCTTAACAATAGTGACATTGTCTATTGTTGTATCTATTTTAGGAGCATTTTTAGAAAAATTAACGACATCTTCCCAATAAGCAGCTAGTTGTTTAAAATCAGTTGAAATTTCATACTCTTCTTTCACAAAATAGTCAAAATAAACCGGCACCTGATGAGCTTTCGCTAAATTTATACACTGCCGATATAAAAGTTTGGAGTCATAAAAAAGATCGTTGGTATTTAAGCCTTGAAGATTAACTGAATCAGTAATCAATGCTACATTTACTTGAGCGGCCTTGATCAATAATTGTTCAACCAACTTTAACTCGCAAGCATCAAAGTGTGAGTAGCCAGAAATCAAAAAAAGGACATCTGATAAATCTTCTGTCGCTAAAAAAGTAACTAAACTTTCAAGAATGCTTTCCTTTTGCTTTCCATAGCGTAATAAGTTTTGTTCATATTCAGCAAAAATAAATTGCAACTCCTGTAATTTACGACGTGCTCCCTCTTCATCTTTAAGCTTTTCTACTAATAACTCGCACTCAATTCCACCAGCTGCAAACTCTTTGTATAAGCTTAATAACTGCTCAATAAAACCACTTTTTCCAACTTCACCTTTATAAAGTGATAGCTTTTGCTCAACATCTCGCAATGATTTTCGCATTACCATCAAAGCGCCCACTTCGCTTAAGCGATCATCAACTCGATCAAAAGTGTGCTTAAAATAATACCAAGCTAAACGTGAAAAACTAAAAACTTGCAGTCTTGATTGAGCAGTTACTTCTGTTTGATTTAACAATTTTCCAAACTCTGTTAACAAAGAAATCTCTAACTCAAACTTTACTGAATTAGGAACAATATAAAAAACACGATGCTTTGGATCTTCTAAAAGCCAACTCTTAGCTTTTTTTAACAAAGCCAATTCATGATTTTTCTCGCCTTTTCCTAAAAAAAACTGCAAGCTCATCACATACCTCTGATTGGTTTAATAACAATTTTCCAAAAATTTCATCTATAGAGAGACAAGTTAACAGGCCCTCAGACGTTGCGTCGATGAGTCAAGGGATATCAAGCAGATCTGTCAGCACCAGTTGAAAGTACAGACGAACATATCAAACGGCTTGAAAAAGAACTCCAACGAGAGCGTGAAATTAATCAGATTTTACGTGACGCTTCGATTTTCTTCGCAGTTTGTAAGCAATTTTGAATACAAAATTGCTTTAATTCAGTAATACAAATAATGTTAATAGCGTCACTCGAGAGCGGCAAAAGGCCCTCAACTAGCTAAATTGAGAGCTTGTAAATAAATTACACCTACCTTGTTCGCCTTTCATTTATTTTTTTGGTAATCGAGCAATGGGATCTTAAAACTTCGGATAATTTATAAAATCTATTTTTTTCATATTCACTAAATTCATAGCTACACCAAAACCATGCATCATTTAACGATACAAAGCCATTTGGAATAAAAACATAACCCCCTGTGTATAACCCCATACTGATAGGAATTATCTTTGCCTCTTCAAAATTCATTTCTCTATTTTCTTCTTTTTCCCTATTCATAAGGGCAAACTCTTCATTGTAGTTATATGAAGAACCAACATTCATAAATCTAAGCTCGCTAACAACATTTGGTTGTTCTTCTGAGTTCAATATTTCGCTAATATTATGGATGTACATAGGACTATTTGCTTTTAAGTTAAATGATGCAATTATCGATGCTCCCCTGTCCTCTTCATCTTGACTTATGATAGGAACATTTAAACTAATTGAGTCGGCAGCCATAAAATTTGCCCTTGCATCTGTTTCATTAATTACTTCTTCATCATCTATACATTTCCAACTAATGATTATTTTTTCAGTCCAATCACCAGAAAGTCTGTAGAATGTTCCAAAATTTGCAGAAACTATTTTTTCTATTATCCAACTGTTCTCTGGCAACTTTATATATATACTATTTTTTGTTTCTTCACTCATAGCGCTTACCAAGGTATCAAAACTACCTAAAAACGTAAAGACACATGCAATTAAAAATAAATATTTTTTCATCATAAACATCCTCCTTTAATAATTAAAAGTTGTATATTGATAAATATCCCAATGTACAGGATTTCTATTCCTACCAATATTTATATTGTGATTTAAACCGGGATTCCTTCCGTTCATATAAATAAAACTTCCCATAGGGTCATATATCCACAAATTTTCATATCCACCATCGTTATTAGCCCTATAAGCGACACAAGCATGAGCTTGAGTTGAATTTGCAGGATTTTTAAATCCGACAATTACCATGCGTCCGTGATTCACGATCTCGTTTCTGATATTTGTTAAAGAGTTTTGTAAATTTCCTGCATTTATATTATGAGTTTGAGCAGTTACCCCACAAATATTTTGTATTTCAGTATTAACATACTGATCTTCTTCTCCGTAAAACATTTTTCTAGCTACTGGAGCTAAAGCACTCCATGTATTTTGTCGTGTAACAAGTGGCGCTCCTTCTATTAAGCCTGTAAAAACACCTGCTTTTTTTTCTATATTTGCTATATTGGTTAATTGAGTTCTTAAGTTATTATGCATACAATTTGCGCATTGAGTACCATTTACACCTGGTGCTGCATTACAATTAGTAAAATGCCCATAATTTCCATTGAAAAAATTATCAATTGTTCCTGTTAAAGCACCTTGGGCCCCAGGAGTAGCTTCATAAAAGATATCCATATCAATTATTGCACGTCCACTATTAAATAATTTCTCGAGAAAAAATTCGTGAAAATCATGTCCGAATATGACCTGTTGATTTAGGAATGTATTTAAGTTGCCAAGATGAATATGACCTGGTACAGCAGCAGCAGGATTAGAATATTTAATAGATATATCTTTTAGAACAATATCAGCACATATAATTCGACACCATGATGTCTGTCTCTGAAGCACAAACGGATCATGATGTTGATTATGAGCTATCCAAGGATTAAAGGCAGTATTTGTTGGAACGGCTAAAACTAAATTGTTATAGAACAAACCAACAATTATCGTCATCCCCATAATAAATTTCTTTCCCATTTTCCCCATTTTCATTTTTGTCAGTTACTCCTACCTTAATTTTAAATTTTTTGTACTAGTACTTTATGTAAGTATACAAAAAATTTAAAAAAATTAAACATGGAAAATATTTTCAAATTTTAATTTTATAGACTTTTTGCGAAACATTTTTTAATGCTAAATTGTAAGAATGAAATATAACAAGATAAAAACATATAAACCAGAAGCTTTTCGATGCTTGACAAGCGTTAAAGTCGAGACTTTTGAAAATTGATAGTCGATGTTTTGCGCGAAAGCTTTTGCCGCCAAACACAAGCGTGGGGGCAGGCCGCCTAAGCTAAGTCTCGAAGACATGTTGCTTGCCACTTTTGAATATCTGCGAAAGTATCGCACTTTTGCTCATATTGCGGCTGAGTTTGGCGTGTTGGTATTATTTTAGTAACGTATCCCCAAACTCTTCATCATTAAGAAATTATAAGCATTCTTAATAAAAAATCCGCTGAAAATTAAATTAGAAAACTTTCAACGGTTTTAACTTATTATATTATAAAGTACTTAACCAGTAGAAGTAGGCGGAACAAGTAATGCTGCTATACCTAAAATTGTAAGAATTAACTTGTAATGTCTAGCCACAAATTTTTTCATAAATATAATCTTCTTCTCATTTTAAATATTTAACCAGTGAGAGTAGGCGGAAGAATTAACGTTGCTATACTTAAAATTGTAAGAATCAATTTATAATGTTTAGCCACAAATTTCTTCATAATCATAACCTTCTTTCCATTTATATTTTATTCCCCTTATTAGTAATTAAAGTTTAACAAAACTACTTTTTATAGTAAAATAAATTTTATTTTTTAAACAAATAGGAAAAAAATGTCACATTTTCTCTTTGCCTATTTTTTTGTTTTATAATAGCTACACAATAAGAGAACAATTAATATTATAAATTAAAGGAGTTTGACATGGACGAATTTGCCTATTTAGATTACTTATATCAAAATCCCCATATTTTTGGAAAAACATTTAGGAAAATAAGAAAAGATAAAGAATTTACAATCGAAGAAGTTTGTTCAAAAAATAATGCATGCAATCGCAAAACTTTATATAATTTTGAAAGCGGTAAAAATTGTCTTAGTATCCTTAGTTTAGTTAGAATATTGCCCAATATTAATACTTCTATTGCAGATTATTTTGCCGCTGTTTTTAATTATCGAGTCAGTGCTAGCGAAAAGCTTATGAGAAAAATAATAGACTATTGTCATCAAAATAATACTGAAGCCCTAAAAAAAATTTTAGCAGACAAACAAGCTGATAAGTCAAAAAATTTGGAAAAACATGCTTATATTCTGATGATCTATGTCTTTCTTTATGAAATGGAGCCAAACTTTCAAATTTCACAAGAGATTCTAGAAAAAGCCAGTGATTATTTTTTTGGCGTCGAGCAATGGGGTTATGCCGAATTAAATTTATTTAGTAATACAGCTCATGTTTTAAATATTAATTTAACAATAACTATAGCTGGAGAGTTGGCAAAGAAAAAAGAAGAAATGTATTTTGATAGCATGAAAAGAAGAGACTTTTTAGGAATGTTGCTTAATACTTCATATGCTTGTATAAAAAATTATCGTTTAGATGATGCTGTTTATTTTTTTGATGTTATTAGTGAGTTAATAGCTAAACAAATGCTAGAAAAAACAGTTTTAGAAAGAATTATTTTTAAATTTATGAAAGGTTATTATCATTTACTTAATGGAGATGATGATAAAGGCAAAAAATTGATGGAAAAAGCAATTGAACTTTTCGAAGATACAGAAACTTCAAGTGCCGCAGAACGTTATAAAACTTACTACGAAGTAGCACTACTTCAAGCTGAAAAGCTTAAAGAACTAGAAAATAAGGAGTAAATTTTCAACTTAATTTTCTCCGAAATTCCTAAGGGTCGACATAAACATGAAGCTATAATCTTTTATTCATCTTACCGATGATATAGCAATTCCCCCTATATGTTTCACGTTTATGCCGGCTGCTAGGAGTTTCTGAGGAAATTTCAGAAACTCCAATTATTTCCAATCATTCTTTTTTATAATTTCCAACAAAGTTTCCGTTATTTTTGACCAAAAAGTCAAATTTAAAAGCAGTTTGTGCTATAATTGTAAGAAATTATAGGAGATTGAAAGGTGAATAGTGAACTTATAAATCGTCCAGAATACTTAAACAGACTAATAGAAAACATCGATGTTGACCTTGTCAAAATTGTCACTGGTATCCGCAGATGTGGAAAATCAACATTATTAGATTTATTCCATAAATATCTTCTTGACTCTGGAGTAGAAGATGAAAGAATTATTCATATGAATATGGAGTCGTTAAAGTATAGAAATCTCACGGATTATCTAACATTTTACAATTATATTAGCAAGCAAATCGTTATAGAAAAGAAGACTTATTTAATATTTGACGAATTGCAAGCAGTAAAAGGCTTTGAAAAAGCTATAGAATCTTTTCGTATCGACTTTGATGTTGACATATACATTACTGGATCAAACGCTTATCTACTATCTTCCGAGTTTTCAACTTTACTATCAGGAAGATATGTGGAAATTAAAATGTTACCTCTATCTTTTAAGGAATTTTTAACATTTTATGATTTTCAAAAAGGAACTACAAATGAGAAAAAATTTGACAAATATCTTCAATTTGGCGGCCTGCCAATTTTAAAACAATACAACTTTAATGAAAAAAGAAGTTTAGAAGCACTTGAAGGTATTTATTCAACAGTCGTTTTACGAGATATTTTAGAACGTAATGAATCAGCTAGCCAGCTTACTCTTGAAAAAATTGTTAAATTTTTATGTTCAAACATTGGCAGTATCACTTCGCCAAATAATATCGGCAATGTTCTTTCACATGAAGGCGATATCACAGGCAGGCAAGCAATAGCTGGACGAAAAGTTGCCAAATACATCAAAATGCTTGAAAAAGCTTTTATCTTTTACACTGTAGGCCGATATGATATTAAAGGTAGGCAATTACTTAAAACGCTTGGCAAACATTATATAGCTGATCTAGGTTTTCGTAGTTTGTTATTAGGATATCGAGATGTTGATCGAGGACATATATTAGAAAATGTTGTCTTTTTAGAATTATTGCGTAGAGATTATAAAATATATATTGGAAAAGTTAATGAAACGGAGATTGATTTTTTAGCGGAAAAGCCTGATGAAAAAGTTTATATTCAAGTAACAGAATCAATGAATAGTGAAGAGGTGCGAGCACGTGAATTTAGACCGCTTCAAAGTATCTCTGATAATTATGAAAAAATTGTTTTATCAATGGATAGAAATTTTATTAATTCATATGAAGGAATAAAATCTCTCAATTTGATAGATTGGCTTTTAGCTGAATGAAGAAGCAAAGTTGGGGGTACTTGGGATCAAGAGAAATATTTGAAGGTATTTTGTTATGATTATATTTCATAAAAATGATGGTTTTCCGGAAAGATAAAAATAAAGTAAATAAGCACCTCCAAAAAAAGTTCCTTACTTTATTTTTCAACGTTTATTTTATACTTTCTCTGCATCCAACAACCAATTAACCACATGTACAAGCTCAATCCCAGCAATTCTTCCAACATCCATGCGATTTGCCGTCAATACAACTTTTTTATAATTATCAGGTAAATGTTTTAAATTATCGATTTCTCTATTGCTATTTATAGGCAATTGCTGCGCAACTTGATAGTAAACAACATCTTTGCCGCGTCTTGCCACAAAATCAATTTCAAAATCATTATATTTTCCAATGTTTATTCAAGATTTCACCTTCTTTTTCTACATTCTAGCGTAGAAAAAAAGAGAAATCAAAAAAATATACGATTGATCATTTAAACTTTTATTAAATCAAATTAGCCGGAATCAAATTATATATACCGTCAACTGGTAATAGCCTTTCTATATTGCAAATGATTCCTCCTCCAGCTATTTTCACTTCCGTTTTTTCTAACATTTTAAATTTTTTCACATCTCGACGATTAGGCGATGCAGACATTTTTATTTCAAGCGTGTATATCTGCCTACCATATTCAACGATTACATCGATTTCTTTATCATTTGAATCTCTTATATATGTCAAATTTGCTTTATGTTGACCATATTCATATGATTTTAACAATTCAATAACAATATAGTTTTCGAAATAATGACCATTACTTGCCCCCATTATTAACGTTTCCGCAGTCAGCCACATAGACAAATGTGATGCTAAGCCAGTATCAATAAAATATAATTTTGGCGTTTTATTTAAGCGCTTTAGTTGATTATTATAATATGGATGAAGTAAATAAATAATGCCTAAGCTCTCTAGCAAATTTAGCCAGCGCTTTGCTGTTTCTTGATCAATTCCTACAACATCAGATAAATTTTTAAAGCTAAGTTGTTCACCAATTAAAGCAGCGCATGCACTTAAAAATGTCCGAAATTTAATAACATCTCGTACACCACCAAGTTCAACCACATCACGCATTAAATAAGTATTAATATACCCTTCAAAATAAGTTTCTTTTTGTAAATCAGTAGCATTTAATACTTGAGGCATTCCTCCAGCCCAAATTCTATGGAAAATTTCTTTTAAAGAATTACTTTGCACCATTTCTTGTCTTTTCTTTAGCGATTCCAAATCAAAAAATAACTCGGAGTCAAATTGAATTCCATTTATTTCCGAATTTGAAAATGGATATAAATTTAAAATTCCCACACGTCCAGCAAGTGATTCTTGAATATTTTTCATTAAATTATATTGTTGTGAGCCGGTTAGCCAAATTTGGCCTGTTTTATTACTTTGGTCAACTAATAATTTTATATATGGAAATAACTCTGGTGCATACTGCACCTCATCAATTATGATTGGTAAATCGTAAATTTGGAAAAAATGTGCAGGCTCTTCCTTAGCCATTTTTCGAATTTCTAAATTATCTAAAGTAACGTAAGTCCGTTTTTGATTACTAGCAAGCTTTCTTAACATTGTGGTTTTTCCAACCTGTCTTGGACCGTTGACAAGCAGCACTTTAAAAAAATCATTCATCTCTATAAATTTTTTTTCTAATGTTCGATGGATATACATAATTTACCTCTTTTATAGTTTCAAGCAACTTATATCATCTATTTTTAACTTATCTATAACGTGTGATTCGCTTTAACTCGCGATAGAAATTTTCATGACTTCCAACAAGCAAGATCGGTACAATATTTTTTTCTTCAATAATGTATGCAATACGGTAATCTGTTTTATCATATCTGAGCTCCCAAATATAAATTTCAGATAAATTACCTTGTTTTTGGATACCTTTGTCAGGATTTTTTGCAATATCATTATAAATAACATTTATAAATTGTTCTTTTAGCTTCTTTTCTTTCAACTTTTTAAGATATTTCAAAACTCTTTTTTCAGGAGCTACTTTATAAGCCAATCTCTTCTTCAAGCTCCTCTCTAGTCATCAAAACAGTCTTGCCGGTTCGTATATTTTCCCTAGCATCCTCTGCGATTACTTGCCATGCTGAAGAAATTTCTTGTTTACGTTTTTTAAAAGCCGCAAGTATTTGCTCTTTATCTGTCAAGCCTTCATTTAAAACGTCACTGAGAATCTCACTATCAAAATCAAAAAAATTATCTGTTTTTCTAACAAAACGATAAAAAATTCCATCACTCTGCAGTTCTGGCTCAACAGAAACTCCTTCTGGTAATTTAAAATCTGAAGGAACAGTCAACATAATCGAATTGCCTTGACGTCGTGTTTTTGTAATCATATCATTTACCTCCAAACTTTTGTTAAACCAAATTTTCCTTCTCTGAATATCCTTCTAGCAAAAAATTCAAAATATGCACCACTGGTATTCCTGAGAGTGTCCCAACATCATTATAATTATTTTAACTTAAACAAATGATATCCATAGTTTGTTTAAATTTAAATATTTAAACAAACTTGTGCATCTTCGGAAAACATTTAATTATTTTTATAAATATCTGAAATATGATAATTATCATATAAATTTTTAAATCTTATCTAATTGATTTATTTTCATCCATAATCATTGCTGCAATATCCTCAGGTGCGTAAGTAAAAATCCAAGAATTTTTATTATTAAACTCTTTTGCAGTTTCAGAAGAATAGAAAATATCCATTGCCTTTTTTGGACTTAATTGGTATTGAGCAATTAAATCATGAATAACCAATCTTACTAAGGATACAGAACTACTCGTTTCCTTTTACCTCACATGATTTTAAAAACGTAAGCTCTGAAAGACTATTTTGCGTCTTTAGACATAATAAAACCCTTTTCCAAAATCCAATTTTATTCTTGAATGCACTAAATCAGGTTTTTGAATGACTGTTGTTCCACCATGATATACAATCATCATTTTTTATTTAACCTTTCTTGTATTTCTTCTAAAATATATTCTTGCCCAAGAGTATGCGATGTATCATAGTGAGTAGCATAAAAATCTAGCAAATTTTCCTTTTCAAGGATTTTATATGTCTTGGTAATATTTCCGCTAAATAAACGGTTAGCCGTTAAATCAATTATCCATACCAAGTAATCTGCTATCTTTTGATTCATCTGCTTTTACTCCTGCACATTTAATATGATTATCTATCATTATTAGGATAAATCTAATTTTTACTTTTCCTGCTAAAAATTTACTAAATATCAAGAATTTGTTTCAATTTTTCAGATAATAATTTCATTTCTTCACTTAATAATTCTCCAATTTTTTCGTTTAGTAATTTTTTATTGAAAGAAATAATTTTATCTGTCATCACATAGCTTGTTTTGTTTAAGCCATTTTTATCTGTTGGTTTAATTTTCAATCTCGTAACGATATTTTCTGATTTATAACTGGTAAACAAGGAAAGAATGACAGAATCAAACAAATATTTATCTGATTGAATAATAACAACAGGTCTTGCTTTACTTGCATAATTAGAATTCCGTAATGTCCAAATTTCACCACGTTTCACTTTTCAATACTCCTAAAGATAGATCTGTTGCAAAATCCGTCGCTTCCTTTTCGCTTTTAAAAGGCTCTGCAACAATTGTTGGTTCATCTAAACGCAATGGAATTGTATGTGTTTTGGCAATTCTTGTAACAAACATACGCATAGCGGTAGACAAATCTAGTCCATAATCTTTGGCCACTTTTTGTGCCTCTAACTTTATATCTTCATCTACACGAGTTGCAATTTGCAAAGTTTTCATAACAAATACTCCCTTTCTGTTATCTTATAGTTACATTATATAACTCATTTGAACGAGAAGAAAGCCATTTATTTTTTTCAAATGATTTTATATGTCTTTAGTAATATTTCCGTTAAACAAACAATTAGCCGTTAAATCAATTATCCATACCAAGTAATCTGCTATTTTTTGATTCATTTGCTTTACCCCTGCACATTTAACATGACTTATCTATCACTATAATGACCACGTATTGAATAAATCTCCAAAACTTCATTTTCAATTCGAAAAACTAATCGATCTTTTTTCATTACCGAAATACTATATAATCCACTTAAATCATGTTTTAATGGCTCAGCACCATCATAGCCATTTCTTTCAATTTGTTTAATTTTTGCATTAAGCTTTTTTAAGTAAGTTTTATCCTTGGTTTGCAAGTTTTCATATTCAGACCATGCGCTATCTTCCCACAGCTTCTTCACTTATTCTACCTCGAAAAGTTCATGTTCCGAATGATTTCCCTTTTCAAACGATTCTTTAGCTTTTCTTAAATAATCTAAATTTTCTTTAGAATAAAACGGATCACTTACTCTAGGAGTAAATGGCAGAGCACCATCATCAACAATTCGCTTCAAAGTCATCGTTAAAGCTGTACTTAAATTCATGCCCATTTCATTTAAAATAATATCAGCATCTTTTTTTAATTGTTCATCTACTCTAAAATTAATTGCTGTTGTTGTCATAATTGACACCATCCTTATATTTTATAAAGCGATTATACAATATATCCTTTACAAATTCATTAAAAATCACACAAATCAACCTTGAGTTAAAAAGAATTATACGACGCTTACTTTTCTTGTATTTGGGATTTGACAACAGTTTTGTGGGTGTTTTTAGTGACGCAATTCAGCTCTTTACTTCACTTCTCAAAGCTTTTTTGCTATATATTATTTAGTAATTATTATTTCATTTCGTTTTCAAAAAATAATCAAATTATTTATTGAAAATTAATGGAGGGTATCATCATGAATCAAAAAATGTTTAGGTTAGAAGGTAAAAAAATATTAGCTTTATTTTTAACTGTGTTTTTGTGCGTTTGTTTAACTCAAGTTAAACAAGTAGCCAGCGCAGTAACTCTTAAACAAAAAAACGGCCAACCAATTATGGCAATAGGTCAATTAGTTAATTTCGTAGGAACGTGCGGCTATCAAGGTATAGGAACACCACCTGAGCACCAACAAGATCAAACAGACACCTGGATAGTCATGAAAATAAAGGGTAGACAAGCGATTATTATTAAGCAAAACCCCATAGCAGTGCAAATGTACAACAAAGCTGGCGAGAGATTTGCAATATATGCGAACTCTGATATAAAGCAAACTATAAGCAGTTGGTGGAGTGTAGCCTGCTCCCAAAGAATAGACGGCATACCAGCACAAAATTATGCACTACCGGTAAAACTAAACGGAGAAAACCAATGCAATCCATTTAAGTTTTGCATAGCTGATCAAAGCAAATACGAAACAACCGTCGACCCAAATCCACAAAACATCACAAAAGCTTTTGTTCCATCGCTGATAGATGTTAACTCAAACCCAAAAAACTACTATGTAGATGCTGGAGAAGTTGCTTGGACGAGTTTTGTGTCTGGCTTTTCTCGCAGTGGTGGTCAATATCCAAATATTACATGGCTGCGTTCGCCGCTCCGCATTCATCTTAACGCTGCGGTCATCAGTGATGATGGTGCTACCTACAGTAGCGCTGTCCACTATAAATCTCTCGCGCTCCGTCCAGCTTGCTGGATTAACATCTAGGCTCAATGATCTCGCCTCCTGAGAAAGGGGCAATGAAGTACTTAGTAAGGTGAAATCAGATATTATTCTAGTGCATCGCCTCCCATTTTAGGGATCTTTTGCCTTTTCTTAATCACTACCACCAATTCAAGTGGTGGTAGTGATTAAAATAATACGTACAGATCAAGAAGTTAAAAAAGCAGCGGAAGCAATTTTTAATGAATTTGGATTAAAGTAAGCGTCGTATAATTCGGTACTTATGCCTGGGCACTTAGTTGTATTATTTATTCTAAAATCATCAAAAAGATTGGGGTGATTTTATGAATAAGGCACCAGACATAGTCCCCATTCAATTGTTCGACAACAATCGGGGACAAAATGATTTTCGCACCAAACCGAAAACAGCTGCCAGTATAAAAATTGGACACACTGAAGTACGCATTCAAAACGGCTGCGACAAATACATTCTCTACACAATTCTTAAGGAATTGATGCTCAGTTCTAAATAATGTCTCCTGAATAATCCCAAACCTCACTAATATCAGCGTTTTATCTCAAATTTTGTTATAATAAGTGCAAGGTTTTTGAGGCAAAAACGCCAAAAATTGTGCACTTTTATCGAAACGAGGAGTAATCCATGTATAAATCTCAGCTATATACTCAAATATCCTTTGAAGACTTTGATCAACCAATGGGACTTAAAATGAACCCTAATAATTGTTGGATTCATAAAGCAGAGCTAATTCCTTGGTCAGAACTCGAAATAGAGTATGCGAAGAACTTCAAAAATAATAATAATACTTGGAACATCGCAAAACTCTTGCGTATGGCACTTGGCCCCTTATTGATACAAGCTGAATACCAGTATTCGGATGAAGAAACAGTTCTTCAAATTCAAGAGAATCCTTATCTTCAGTTCTTTATTGGCTTGCCTGGCTATCAGGATAAAAAGCCATTTGATGCCTCTACTATGGTCTATTTTCGTAAACGCCTTGATGAAGTGACTCTTGCCGAAATTAACGAGAAAATCCTTCGTCACAACGAAACGGAAAAAATTTTAAACAACGATAATAACGATGATAATACGCCCAACTCAGGCACGCTTATTGTGGACGCCACTTGTGCACCTCAAAACATCAAATACCCAACAGACACTGAAATGTTGAATGATTCGGACACACGCTGAAAAGATTATTGACGAGATATGTGAGGAGCATAGTCTATTGAAACCTCGAGTTCATCGCCTGAGAGCACGAAAAGATTATTTGAACATCGTTTGTCGCAAGCGTAAATGCCAAGCTTGGCTTCGCCCTAAAATTCGGAAAATGCTGAATTATGTTAAGCGTGATATTGGTTTCGTCAACGACTATCTTGAACAAGGATATAAAATCTCTTCTCATCGTTTACAATGGTGGGAAACCATACAAGCACTTTTTACTCAACAGCAGTATATGTATGATAACCGTACGCACTGCGTTGAAAACCGAATTGTCAGTTTTTCTCAACCTTGGCTTCGCCCTATCGTGCGAGGTAAGTCGAAAACGAATGTTGAATTTGGCGTGAAACTTGATATGAGTATTGATCACAATGGTTTAGCTCGATTAGAGAAGACGAGCTTTGATGCGTATAATGAGTCAACCGTGCTTATTAATGCTATCCGTCGCTTTTATGACCGGGAGGGGCATTTTCCTTAAACGAGTGTTAGTAGATAAAATCTATCGAACTCGTGAAAACATCAAGTATTGTAAGGAGAGGGGGATCCGTTTGACGGGAGATCCTTTAATTACCACCGTATAGTCCAGATTTAAATCCGATTGAGATGATTTTGAAGAGCGAAAAAGGTTGCGGAAAGAGAAAATTCAACCAATTTTGGATGATCTTTATCAGTGGGTGCTAACGATTGCAGCAGTTCCTAGTTCTAGGCTAGAAAAAGCATTGAATTATCTTGTCAATCACCGAGAGGGACTTACAGATGGCAGATTTGAGTTGGATAATAATCGAGCAGAACGGATTTATCAAGGAGCTGGTGATGAGTCGCAAGAATTGGCTGTTTTCAACGAGTTTAAGGGGCGCCAAGAGTTCAGGGATTATTTTGAGTATTGTGAAGACGGCGGGAATCAGTCAGCTTGATGTGGATAAATACTTGGAGTATTTGTTTAAGGTTATTCCAAATTTAAAGGTGGTTGACGAGACTTCGCTTAAGGAACTTCTTCTGCCGTGGAGTAGTTTGGTGCAGAAAAAGTGTTGGAGGTTATAAATAGACTAAGTGGAATGTGTTGATTTCCAAAAGTTAGATTTTTTGTCTAACTTTGGGGAGGCAGCTTGTTTGATGTGCAGGTCTGGAAGAGATACTAAATGATACGACGTTTACCACCGATGAATCACCCGTAGAAACAAGCTAATTTTATCAGATATAAAAGACGCAAGAGGAATTTGATGCAGGGAGAATCGTCTGCCTGATTCACACTTTTTTCGTCTGGTCGACGGTGAATGGAGAACAAGACAAGCGTGTTAGAAATGGTCGAAGACTGATGAAAAAGTAGACGCCTGACTCATACTTTTTTTGAGGGAGACGGTCCTTGCTCTTTGAGCAGAATCATCAAAAAAATTCAAAAATGTTTCTTGATTTTTTGGGACATTTTTAAATTTCATTGACAACATTTACTTTGACGATGAATATAAGTATGTATCGATACAAAAAAGAAAAAATTACTTACTGTACAAAAGTCAACGATGTGAGACCAAATTTTAAATCTCTAAATAAATTATCCTGTAAACTATTTTTTAAAAATTCACTTTTAAGCAGATATTTTTCTTTTCTCTTTAGGAGTTAAAAACCCAAGAATTTGCATTGGCGTGTTATTGTATCTTCCCAAATAATCCTTTGCTTGTTTTCTTAGAACCTGTCTACTATCTAATAAATCTGTTATACTCCCGACTTTATCACTTCCCACTCTTTCAGGAAGCGCATACGATTGGCTTCACACAGCCGTGTATACCTTCTTTTGAACAACGAGAAGTGATAAAGTCGGGAAAAATGCTGATACTGCCGAGGAAAAAGGGTATGATGGCGGTAAAAAAATTTCCGGAATCAAGTGACATATTGCCGTAGACACCAATGGTTTTCCTCATGCGATTCATGTAACAACTGCGAATATTTCTGATAAAGCCGGAGCAATAAAAATGTTCGAAAGATCTCGAGATCGCGCTTCTTTGCCTAAAGTAGAAAATATTCTTTTAGATGGTGGCTATAAAGGACAACCGTTTGCGGATAAGATTAAGAAAATTTTGGATTGTTCTGTAGAAATTGTTAAACGCTCAGATGAACACATGTTTAAAGTAATTCCAAAGCGCTGTGTGGTGGAGCGGTGTTTTGCTTGGCTTGAGAAAGCTAGACTGTGGAGCGAAAGATTCCAACGAGTAAGCAGATGGTAGTATTGGCGTTTTTGGCAATTCTTATGAAAAGATGAGACAGTAGACAGGCTCTAAGAAAAAAATTTAAGAAACGCATAAAACCGCTCACCATCGGTACGATGACTTCACTTAACTTTGCCGTTATGTTGCGGCGTTCGAAGTCGAATCAACTGATGTCGAATCTGCTTCTTTTTACAAAACATGTCAAAAGGATGTACTTTTTCCGTTTTGACGATGTATGTAAATTCAGCGCCGTTATCGGTTTGAATAATTTTTGATTGATAACGGAAGTAGCGGATAGCTCGCTGTACAAAATCGACGGTTGAACGACGCTTGCTTCTTGTAACGGTAGATAAATCGCTCTCTTGAGGCTTCGTCAATCATTGTGTACTGGTAAAATTTATCTGGCAGCTTCCCTACGTAACAATTTTTGGGAACGTATTTCACATCGAGTTGCCATTTTTCGCCGATTTTTCGAGAAGTGTCGCACAATTTTTGGTTGGTATTTTTTGCTTTTTTTCTTTTGTTTTTTGAAAAATTCTAAGCGTCGCAGGACTCGAAAAAGTGAGTTAGGATGCCGTTTGTAATCTTTGTTTCGTTTTAATTTTCCGTAAAGTTCAATCACCTAGAAGCGAGGATTTCGACGCAGATAGTCGCGAATCCAGCCAATCTCTTCCTTTGTGTGGATGCTCGGGTGCGCATTTTGGGGACGACCCTGAGAGATTCTTTAGTTCCGTCAAATCGCTAATTTAAGTGCATAAGTGAGGCTTTGGATATTTTGTAACGACGACAGACGAAAGCAATGGAGTGACCTCGACGGTAGAGTTTGACGCTATAAAAGCGAGTGTTAAGGATGTGTGGTAAATAGCGCTGCGTTTGTGTTATATTAGCCATGTGTTAAGGCTCCTGTTCTGTTATTTTTTTAATTACAGTTTACAGGAAGTCTTTTTTTATTTTTCTTTTCAAGGTCTCACATCTATTGTAGCGATACAAGACAAAAAAGAAAAAATTACTTACACGCTTTATTTGACAAAACCTTAATTTACGTTTTAGGATTGGTCTTATCTTTGTATAGTTATAGTAAAACTGTTTTTGTATTTTTAAAATAATAGAAATGGGAAACTTTACTATGCGAAGTCTATTATACAAATTCTTCCTGCGTATTTGTTCTTTACTACGATCAACCGTATTTACATAATGCCAGCCTTTTGCTCAAAAACAACGCTTAACACAGTGATTGATAGAACATTTTAATTAATACACCAATCTTTCGGACGGCTATCCATCATACCAAATTCAAATGCTATACTATTAATAATTCTTTTGCTAGCATTCCCATCTCCATATAAATTAGAAATTTTGGACATTTTGATGTATTCTTTTTTGTCAGTTAATAGAACATCAGCTAAATGAAATACTTTTTCTTCCTCAGTTCCTACAAGTTTCAATACTCCTGCAGAAACTCCCTCAGGACGTTCAGTTGTATTTCTTAACACCAAAACAGGTTTTCCTAAAGACGAAGCTTCTTCTTGTACACCTCCTGAATCACTCATAATAAAATAACTTTTACTCATAAAATTTTGAAAATCTATAACATTCAATGGTTCTATAATATGAGCTCTCTCTGAAATAATTAAATGTAATTTTGCCAATTCACGCACTTTCGGGCTTTTATGAATTGGAAAGACAATTTCAACATCTTTATGTTTCTTGACTAAACGATTGATTGCACGAAAAACATTAATCATGGATTGACCAAAATTTTCACGTCTGTGCATAGTAACCAAAATCATACGATGATTTCCAATTTTTCGTATAAGATCATTTTTATAATTAGCATTTACCGTATATTTCATTGCATCAATAGCTGTATTTCCAGTAATATAAATTTTATTTCTATTGCGATTTTCTAAAAGAAGATTTTTTTTGCTAGTCAAAGTGGGAACAAAATATAAATCAGTTAACATATCTGTTATTTGTCGATTAATCTCTTCAGGAAATGGTGAAAATTTATTCCACGATCTTAATCCAGCTTCAACATGACCAATTTTAATTTGATGATAAAAACCAGCTAAAGAAGCTGAAAAAGTTGTAGTCGTATCACCATGTACTAGAATAATATCTGATTTCACCTTACTAAGTACTTCATTTAATCCTAACAATGTATTTGAAGTTATATCAGCCAACGTCTGATTTTTTTCCATAATATTTAAATCAAAATCAGGATTAATTTCAAAAACATCTAACACCTGATCAAGCATTTCACGATGTTGAGCTGTAATTGTAATTATAGATTCAAAGCGATTATCATTTTCTAATGCTTTTATCAAAGGAGCAATTTTTATCGCTTCAGGTCTAGTACCAAAAATTGTCATTACTTTAATTTTCTGCATAATTTCACCTTTACAACTATAATCTATAAGCACCTTCAATAACATTTTGTGTGTCAAATACTATTTTCTCTTTAAAAGAATTTATGGAATTTTTAATATGTTTATGAGAAACCATAATTACAACCATGTCAATATCTTTAATAAATTCATTAAACTCCATAATCTGAGAATCAATCAATTTTTTCGTAACCATTGGATCATAAACTTTTAACGGCTTAGCCAAATGACGTTTCATTATATCAATCAATTGTAATGTTGGACTTTCACGAATATCATCTACATTTGCTTTATAAGTTAGTCCATACAATCCAACACGTTTTGTATCAGAAATCCCTTTTTCCTCCATAATATCGTAAATGCGATTCAACACGTATTCAGGCATTGAATCATTAATTTCACGAGCTGAAGTTATCAATTTAGTATAACGAGGAAAATCCCCAACTAGAAACCAAGGATCAACTGGAATACAATGACCACCTACTCCAGGACCAGGAGATAAAATATTAACTCTAGGATGTTTATTAGCAACATATATAATTTCATATACATCTAAACTATCTTTCCTACAAATATTTACTAATTCATTTGCAAAAGCAATATTAATATCACGAAAAGTATTTTCAATTACTTTTGACATCTCTGCTGAACGAATATCTGTTAAAGTAATCTCTCCTTTGCAAAAAGTTGAGTAAATTTTTTTTACTATTTCTGCAATTTTTATATTATCTGCACCAATAGTTCGTGAATTATTTTCAAGTTCATGAATCATATTTCCAGGAAGAATTCGTTCTGGAGCATGAACTAGGTGGATAGATTTTCCTAACTCATATTTATAGTCATTAAATAAAGGGCGAATTACACGATCTATTGTTCCTGGAGAAACAGTTGACTCAATAATAATAATTGCACCCTCTTCACATACTTTCATCACAGATTTTACAGCAGAAACTATACAAGTAGTATCAATTTTTTTATCATCTTTTCTATAAGGTGTTGGAACTGCAATAATGTATATATCACTTTTTTTATAGTTATTTGTAAATAAGATACCTTGTTCTTTAGCTCTAAAAAATAATTCCTCTAGTCCTTTTTCTTTAAAAGTTAATTGATCATTATTAAGTTTATCTATAATTTCATTACTATAATCAGTTCCTGTCACTTTTTCTCCATTTGCTGCCAATATTAAAGCAGTTGGCAAACCTATGTAACCTAAACCTATAATATTTATCATTTTAATTCTCCAAATTTTTATAAACTTCCATTAATTTTCTCTCTTCTATATTCCAATTATATTTTTCCACTACTACTTTATGTCCATTTAGTCCCATTTGCTTTGCTATATTTCTATTTTCAAGTAAATAATTAATAGCTTTTGAAATTTCAGGAACATTTTCTGGATCAACACATAATCCACAATTATTTACTTCTACAATTTTTTTATAATGATCAAAATTAGAGCATATTACAGGTATTCCAGCATACATATATTCAAATAATTTATTGGGAAATGAATTTTTATGATTTGGTTCTGCTGAATATATAAATATCCCTATATAACTTATATAATACAGTTTATCGACTTGTTTTCTCCTAACTTTTCCAATATACCTTGTTTTCTCCCAACCCGAAAGTTTCTCTAAATAATTTTTATAACTTCCATCACAAGGTCCTGCTAGAATAAGCTTACCTTCAACATTATCCATCGCTTTAACAATATTATGTATATTTCTTACTTTTGTTAATCCACCAGCATAACAAATTATGGATCTTTTTTTATCAAAATTGTCACTATTAAATTCCTTATCCTTTGTCAACAAAGCAAAATTATTAATAGTACAATTTTTATCATTTATTCTACTAAATCTTTCTGTAACAATTAGTGAAGCAGTTATTGTTATGTCGATTTTTTTTATTACTCTCTTCTCATATTTCTCCAATATCTTTGAAATTATATTTCTTAAACTAAAAGGTAGCCATTCTTTCGATAATATTTGCTTTGGTACATCTTCATGTGAATCATATATAACTTTTTTTCCTAATCTTTTTAACTTTAATGCATAACGCAATAATTCAGGATCATGAAAATGATAAACATCAGCGTCAATTTTTAAAGCTTCTTTATACACTTTTCTTGAAAAATTAAACATTCTATCTAGTCGATTTTTTGAATTATATTCTAAACCAACTATGCTAACACCATTTTTTCTTTCTGATTTACCTCTTCCAACTAAATAAACTTGATAATCTAACTTTTTTGCAAGTGATGTACATTCTTTTATAAATATTCTAATATCATCAACCTCATGTGCAGTTGTAAAATGGCAAATTTTTAACATAACACTACCGTTCCTTACTTTTTTTAATTATTAATATAAAATATTTTCCAAAAAAGATAAAAGCAAATATTAAATTTACGAAAAATATAGCAATATTAACACAAAAATTTGAATAAAAATATATTAAACATGTAACAACATATAAACAAATTAATATACTGACATTTTTTTTTTCTAATTGTATTGTATTATTTCTGCATTTATTCAGAAAATACGATCTGAGCAGTATACACATACTGTATTCAAACAATAATGCTATATTCGATAATTGAATTCCATATTTACTTATAAATAAATGTAATATCACGATCAATGTAATTGATGATATTATATTTGAAAATAATAATTTATTGTTTTCATTTTCTGCAGATAGAATACTTCCAATAAAATTAGATAAAATATTCTCACAAGTTATAAACAAATATAAAGGGATCAAATAAAAAGAATCATGATAATTAATTCCTATAACAAATGAGAATATACAATAAATTAATGGCACATACAATAAAAGTCCAACCATTAAGACTTTAATATACAAATTCACTGCTTTAGTATACATTCTCCATCGATTTACATTTTTAACATTATTAAAAATAAGTTCTTGCCAAGAAAACAAAAAACATGTAGAAATCATTATTAGTACAATAGTAAATTTTGTTGCAATTGCATAAATACCATTAGAATATAGGCTTAATTTGTTTTTTATCATTACAACAACATAATACGTTGAGAAATAATTAAAAACTTCACTAATCCCTAAAGGTAATGAAAATTTAAACATTTCTATAATTAAAGATTTATCATAATATAAAGGTTTAATTATTCCAAAAATCCGTGCTTTTAAGATCAAAACTATATCTTCTAAAAACAATAATATTAAAGTTGAAATATAAATTGATTCAACTCCTATATTAAAATATGTAATCAAAATTATATTTAATATCCCCATTAAAAAACTTGTTAAAGATCCTATTAGTGCAAAGAATTTTGAATATCCAAGTCCTCGAACTATATTTCCCACAATATAGTGTACAGATGATGCAATTCCCAAAAAATATATAAATACAATATACCTTATATGCCAAAAAGTCCCCCAAATTATCATCATAACCGTATATAAAAAAGTTGAAATTAAAAATATTATAAATCCATTAAATATATACCTATTTTTTCTTTCTGAATCAGACTGTTCATCACAAATAAACTTTAAAATAGTAATCCATATATTCAAAAAAAATAACGGCAATATTAAATTTAACATATTATTACAATAATCATAATATCCCATATCAGACGGTGATATATTTTTTGTATATATTGGCAATAAAAAAATAACTAATATTTTAGATAAAATTGAACCAGCAAAATAAGCAATAGATGATTTAATAAATTTTTTATATTTAAACACAAAAACAACACAACTTCCACATTTATTTCATATAAACAACAATAGACTTGTTCCAAAACCTTGCAATTAATTTACTCAAGTAGTATAAACAAACCCATGAATAATAAAAAACGAATCGCAAAACTCAAAGATAACGAATACTTAGAACCTGTCTACTGTCTCATCTTTTCATAAGAATTGCCAAAAATGCTAGTACCACCATTTAATTGTGATCTTGATTTGCGAAAACTTGATCATTACATCAAGATAAGGGTTTTAATTTATCACTCTACGTAAAAGTACCTTCCCGCGCTTAGCAAAGGGTTTAATAGAGAATCTTAATTACCCCAGGACTAAACGGAACAATTTAAAATCTTTCTAATTTTATCTACAAACGATTGTCCTGTATAACCATTATCATTTTTATTCAGAACATAATTGGCATTCCACCTACCTAAACTATAAAGCATTATAATTATAATGCTTTAAATCATTTTCTAATTCTTTGAAATTAATATCAAATTTCTTCTTACAAATCATAAGAGAGTCAACTCCATCCATTATATTTACATACTTTTTTATGATATGATAATAAGGTCTATTCCAAAAATCATGAATCATTATTACGGTATCATCACTTACATTTTTTAATGCGCATAAACAACATGTAACACGAAACCTTCCATCAATTAATATAACATCTGCAAATTTTACATCATTATATTTTTCAAATATTTTTTCTGAATAATTTAACATTTTATCTGACTTTTCCAATGGCATTCCCCAAGCTCCACAAGGACCAATATCTGCATATATATATTTCAATTGATTATTATTTTGTGCTATATTTATTAAATTATATCTATTTTTCATTGCATTTATCCAATCTTTGCTAGATTCTACAGAATATATTTTTGTTACTTTGTTTTTTATTGAAGAAATAGTGGAACCTCCTGATCCAAATTCAAGATATATTTTCGATCCTTTAATATATTTAATAAAAAGTTTTCTTTCATTTTTAGTCATTGCCCATGCAAATCCTTCAGACATTTCTACTTTTCTTTTTTTAATTATTCTGTACAAAAAAATGAATCCATATGGAGTTATAAACTTAATTGCTTTTTTCATATTAATAAATCTTCTTTCTATTTAATTTAATTTTTCTACTAAACCACTCAAAAAATAATAATATCGGCAATCCGATTGCACTCTGATGAAAACCATTGTATACTGATCCCCTACCTATTACTATAAACGAATATGAAAATAAAGCATACATTAGACAAATAAAAATTTTAGAATTTTGTTTTAATAATATTCTGTCAGAAATATTAGCTAAAAATGCCCAAAGAATACCCAAAAATATTCCAAACCACCCTAAATTGGCATAACAATCTGCAAATAACGTTGGATGCATACTTCCTCTTGCAGCAGTCATTCCTATAGCTTGACCCATTGATATAGCAAAATCAGGAGGCTTTATATTCCATGTAAATTCAGTTGGAAAGTAAACAAGCAACATCCTAATATATGTATGACCTTTCCCAAAATTAACAAAATTATTATTATTTTTAATAAAATAATAAAACCATTTTTTTAATCCTAATTCTCCGTTATCGCTTTTAAGAAACAAAATTATTTGATCATTTATAGCGTGAATACTACCTTCCTTTAAATAACTATTGTAACTTCCATACCAACGAAACGCTCTAATAGCGTAAACAATATATATAACAAAAAACGCAAAAAGGATATACACTATTATAGTGCTAATTCTAATTTTTTTCATATTAAATAAGTAAATAGCAATAAAAGCAACAAATATCGGAATAAATGATATTCTTTTCCTAAATAAAAAACCAATAAATAAAATAACAAAAAAATAAACAATACTTCTTTTATCACGTTTAACAAAATAATATAACAATAATCCACAAAGCGAAAAATAACTTAACATAAATGCCTGAAAAAGACTAACATACTTTTGACTTGCACCAATATTAATTACATCACTCCAAGTAATATCAAGAAAAGAATTCGATGATTTTTTAATAAAATAAAACAAATAAAATACTGATATGAAAAATGAAAATTTCAACAAATAGTATTTTTTATCATCTTCCAAATAAGAAATATTGCTAAGTTTTTGATTTAAGTTGTTTTCATATTTTAAATTTAAAAACAATCTCGTCGATAAATAAAAAATACAAAATAAAACACTAAATATAGAAGCTTTAAAAAAAATAGTTAAACTAAATGACCTATCAAAAAAAGTGGTGAAAAAATGTGTAATTCCAAACATTAATAAAAGTGTAGCCCATAAAAAAACAACAGGAGATTTTAATTTACATTCATATACGGCAATCGAAGTAATCATAAATAATTGTAAAAAAGCTAAAACATAAACCATAATTTCTATCCTCACCATTAAAAAACTATCAAATATTTCGTGTAAAAAAGATGATAATTAACATGCAGATTATAAAAAGGATCACTTCTTTGTTATTTACACAAAATATCTTATCTATGTTAAATCACATTTCTTTATTTTCGCGCAAACAATCTCAATCTCTTCCCCCATAAAATACGGATGCATGGGCAATGATAAAACAGTTTTACTTAATTTTTCAGAAATTGATAAATTTGCATTTTTTACATCTAAATCTTTATATGCTGTTTGTTCAGACATTGTTTTTGGATAATAAATCATCGTGGGAATTTCAGTATCTTTTAGTTTTGCTTGTAGTTCATCTCTTTGTTTTTTACTTTTTAACTTAATCGTATACTGTGCCCAACTTGAATAAAATCCTTCTGGAATAGTTGGAACATCAACAATTTCTCTCAATCGTTGATCATACCAACTAGCAACTTTATTTACCGCTTCAAGCTCATAATCTATAAAAGCTTTCAATTTCACTTGTAAAATTGCCGCTTGAAGCGTATCTAACCTAGAATTCATACCTATTCGAACATTATCGTATTTATCTGCACCGTTCTTGCCATGAACTTGAATAGATTTTAAATATTCCGCATAAGCGTCATTATCTGTAAAAATTGCACCTCCGTCTCCATAACAGCCTAGTGGTTTCGCAGGAAAAAATGACGTCGTAGAGATATCACCAAAGCTACACGCTCTCTTGCCATTGATACTCCCGCCAAATCCCTGAGCTCCATCTTCAATAATCTTCAAGTTATATCTATCTGCTACTTTTTTAATATTAACATAATCAGCAGGCAATCCAAACAAGTCAACCGCAATAATCGCCTTTGGAATAAATCTTCTTTCCGATAATACATTTTTTATAACAATTTCTAATTTCTTCGGATCAAGATTGAATGTTTCTTCATCAACATCTACAAAAATAGGCGTTGCTCCACTAAAAGATACTGCTTCTGCTGTAGCAAAAAAGGTAAAATTAGGAACGAAAATGGCGTCTCCTTCTTTTATATCTAAAGTCATCAAAGCCATTGTTAGCGCATCTGTCCCGTTCCCACAAGTAATACAATGCTTCACACCAACGTACTCAGCTAAAGATTCCTCTAATTCTTCCACCTGTTTTCCTAAAATATAATTTCCTTCATTTAAAACAGATACTATAGCCTGGTCAATATCTTTTTTCAATATTTGATATTGTTTTTTTAGATCTCTAAATTGCATATTCTTCCTATTTTGTCCTCTCAACAACTTTTCCATGTTCATCTACAATTCCTAACTGCTTAGCAGGAACTCCTACCATTAAAGCATAATCTGATACATCTTTTGTAACTACTGCTCCAGCTGCTATCATTGCATACTTACCTATTGTGTTTCCACAAATAATTGTTGCATTTGCTCCAATAGAAGCTCCCTGTTTTATTAATGTTTTTTTATAATTCCAGGAACTTTTTGGAAGCTTTGCTCTAGGAGTTAAATCATTTGTAAAGACACAGGATGGTCCACAAAAAACTCCATCCTCTATTTCCACACCTTCATAAACAGAAACATTATTTTGTATCTTAACATTATTGCCAATTCTTACATTCGCAGCAATATTAACATTTTGCCCCAAAGAACAGTGATTTCCTATTTTCGCTCCGCTCTGAACATGACAAAAGTGCCAAATTTTCGAAAACCAACCAATAGACACATCTTCATCAATGTAACTACTTTCGTGAACAAAGATCTTTGAGATTCTTGAATAGTACCCCCCCCCCGGATTTTTAGTCATAATTTTTTTATATTCATTAAATTTAGTAAATAATTCCTTTTCCATCTTATTTGGCATCCTCCTAAAAATAGGGTATTCCTTGGCATCTAAAAATTCTAAATCGTCATCCACATATTGTATAGTCAATCAACTTAAAAATCAAACTAGAAAATTTAAGATAGCTTTACTGATTTCTTCAAATTCACAGCTATGTTTTTTAAGCCATTTTTTCATATTTGCCCAAAGATGTTCAATGGGGTTGAG
>JAIRWP010000087.1 GCA_031268845.1 Lactobacillales bacterium
TTTTCCGCAAATTGCCTAAAAATTAATCAAAAAACCTGTCGGGTTATTACAAGTTGTTTCAAGCTTTGCTTGATTACAATTTGTATAACGGGATTTCATCAATAGCGAGATCGTTAACAAGCTCTTAGGGAAAAATACTCTGTTTCACTCATGTAGTTTTAAATATTAAAATTTAACGGAGGGGATGTTCGTGGCAAGTAAGCGCGATTACTACGAAGTCTTGGGGCTTTCTAAAGGGGCCAGCGAGCAAGAAATTAAAAAGGCTTATCGTAAATTATCAAAACAATATCATCCAGATATTAATCAAAAAGCTGGCGCTGAAGAGAAGTTTAAAGAAATTTCTGAAGCTTATGAAATTTTAAGCGATCCACAAAAACGTGCTGCCTATGATCAGTATGGTTTTGCTGGAACGGATCCAAATTATGGTGGTGGTGGCGGCTTTTCTGGTTTTGGCAGCCAAGGATTTAGCAGCTTTTCAAGCAGTGGTTTTGGCGGTTTTGAAGATATTTTTGAAAGTTTCTTTGGTGGCGGTGGTAGACGCGATTCAAGTCCTAATGCTGCACGAGCCGGAGCTGATTTACAGTATTCGATCAATTTGACTTTTGAGGAAGCAATTTTTGGAATTGAAAAAGAAATTAAATACACACGTGAAGATGAGTGTCATACATGTCATGGCTCAGGAGCTAAGCCTGGCACAAGTCCTGTGACTTGCTCGAAATGTCATGGCTCAGGACAAATCAATGTAGAGCGTCAAACACCACTGGGGAGAATGGTTTCTCAACAAGTTTGTGATATCTGTCACGGCACCGGAAAAGAAATTAGAGAAAAATGTTCAACCTGTCATGGAACAGGACATGAATCAAGGCAACATAAAGTGAAAGTAAATGTTCCAGCTGGAGTTGAAAGTGCTCAGCAAATGCGTTTGCAAAATCAAGGAGAAGCTGGCAGTAACGGTGGTCCGTATGGAGATTTATATGTGATTTTTCGTGTTGCTGAAAGTGATATCTTTGAACGCGATGGCTCAGAAATTTTTTATGAACTACCGCTAAACTTTGCTCAAGTTGCTTTAGGAGACGAAGTGGCAGTGCCAACAGTGCATGGGGATGTAAAATTAAAAATTCATGCCGGAACGCAAACAGGGACGAATTTCCGTCTGCGTGGTAAGGGTGCTCCAAAATTGCGTGGTAGTGGTAATGGCGATGAGCATGTGGTTGTCAAAGTTATGACGCCGAAAAACTTAAACCAAAAGCAAAAAGAGGCATTGCGTAGTTTTGCTGAAGCTTCTGGCTATGAACATTCAAATGAAAATAAAAGTGAAGGCTTCTTTGATAAATTTAAGAAAAGGTAAAAATTTGTTAAAAAAACTAAATTATGGAAGAAGTTTTTGAATGAAAGAAATTATGAATTTAGATCGTAATATTAAATTACGTCTTTTGGTTTTGTTAATTACCGAATTAACTGGTTATGCAATAGCAGGTAATTTAGTTGTTTATTATATCCATTATTTTGACAAATTTACGGCTGGTATTTTATTAATGATTGCATCGATCAGCAATTTTTTATCCAGCTTATATGGTGGGCATTTTTCTGATGAAAAGGGCAGAAAAAGTGCGATAAAGCTTGGGTTAACGCTGGCAGTGTTTGGTGATTTATTTGCTGCAGTCTTTAATTCGCCTTTTGGAAATTTTCCTCGCTTAACTTTTTTAATGTTTTTATTGGGAGGAGTTGGCTTTAACTTTGCAATGCCAGCGTTTGAAGCAGTGATTATTGATATAACAACTTTGAAAAACAGGGAGTTTGTCTATAGTTTGGTTTATTGGATCCAGAATATCAGCATTACGCTTGGAGCAGCAATTGGTGCTTGGCTTTTTCGTGATTATCTATTTCAGCTATTGTTGATTGTTTTGCTAGGTACTATTGTTGGCTGGATTCTATCTGTAGTTTATATGGATGAGACAAAGCCCATTTCTGAAAAGTTTTCTAACGTCCGCATTTTAGATGTTATTAAAGGTTATAAAGAAGTTTTAAAAGATAGGCGTTATGTTACATTTATTATAGGTGCTGTGTGTTCAACAATTATTTTTATACAACCGGATTATTCTTTGGCCACACATTTAGTACAGGATTTTAAAACAATATCGTTTTTGGGCATTGAGATTTATGGGCAACGAATGCTATCAATCGTTGTGATGGTAAATGCGGTATCAATTGTTTTATTGGTATTCTTGCTTAAGCAAATAACGAAAAATTGGACTATTTTAAAAAGATATGTTTTTGGCGCATTTTTCCATGGACTAGGTTTTATGCTAGTGATGTTAAGTGATAAAATGCTGCCAATTGTTATCTTTTCTGTTGTATTTACGATAGGAGAAATGATAAATATCCCTGCTGCTCAAAGCATCCGAGCGCAATTAATGAATCCTAAAAAGATTGGCACCTACTCTGGAGTTTTTTCAGCAGTTATACCAATCGCACAATTGATTGCAAGTATGATTGTTTCTGAAAGTGCCTTTTTTGGCAATATAAGTGTTGTGATTTTTCTTTTGATTTTTACTCTTTCGCGGTGTTTTTTAACAATTAAAGCGGTTAAAATGCCGAGTTCTCATCTTTGATTTTTTCAAAATCTCCCGAAAGTTTTGCATAGTTAATAAACCTACGCTTTGCATCGTTAGTTAATTTTTGGAACAGATCTTTAGCTTTTTCTGGATAGTGCGCCGCTAAAGAAGAAAAACGAACCTGGCTATGCATAAACTCTTCCATTTGCGTAAAATCTGGTTTTTTAAAATCAAGTGTCATCGGATTTTTTCCAGTCTTAGCTGCCTTAGGATGATAGCGATATAAAGACCAATAACCAGATGAAACAGCTTCTTTTGCTTCATCTAAAGCGCCGCTCATGCCACTTTTTAAACCATGCGTAATACATGGCGTATAACCAATAATCAACGATGGTCCCGGAAATTTTTCCGCTTCTTGAAATGCTTTCAGTGTCTGCGCTGCATTTGCTCCACTAGCAATTTGCGCAACGTAAACATTGCCATAAGTAATAGCAAGCATTCCTAAATCTTTTTTAGCTTGATATTTTCCACCAGAGGCAAATTTAGTAATAGCCGCGGCCGGTGTTGCTTTAGATTTTTGCCCACCAGTGTTGGAATACACTTCATTATCCATCACCAAGATATTGACATCTTCACCGCTAGCAATGACATGATCTAAGCCACCGTAACCAATATCATAAGCCCAACCGTCACCGCCAATAATCCACTGCGATGTTTTAACAAAATGATCTCTCATTTGATAAAGCTCGTTAGCTAAAGAATTTTGAGTGGTAATTTTGGCTAGCTCCACTTCTAATTTTTCAGCAAATTCTCGCGTTTGATCAGAATCTGCAAAGTGTTCCAACCATTGTTTCAGTGCGTTTTGCACACTTTCAGGCAAATCTCTAATGTCAAGTAATTTCTCTGCTTTTTGGTACGCTTCTTGGCGTTTTTTCTTCTTTGCTAAAGCCATCCCAAAACCAAATTCAGCATTATCTTCAAGCAGTGAATTTGACCAAGCTGGACCATTGCCTTTTGCATTAGTTGTATACGGCGTTGCTGGACTTGAAGCGCCCCAGATTGATGAGCAGCCCGTAGCATTGGCAATTATCATCCGATCGCCAAAAAGTTGCGTCAATAATTTAACATACGGCGTTTCCCCGCAACCTGCGCAAGCACCCGAAAACTCTAGCAAAGGTTGATTAAACTGCGAGCCTAAAACAGATAAATGCTTTATTGGATTAGCTTTTTCTTTTAGACTTAAGGCAAAATCCCAATTTTGAATCTGCTCTTTTTGCGTTTCATAAGGTTGAAACTTCAAAGCTTTTTCTTTGGCTGGACAAACTTTAATACATAGCTTACAACCAGTACAATCTTCAACATCTACTTGAATCCGATAGCTCCAACCCTTTGCTCCACGAAACTCTCGTGTTACAAAAGCGTCTGGCGCTTTTAACATCTCTTCTTCATCAGCTAAAAAGGGGCGAAGTGCTGCATGCGGGCAAACAAATGAACATTCATTACACATCTTACAATTCTCAGATAACCATTTAGGAACATGAGTTGCCACACCGCGTTTTTCATATTTAGTTGTCCCCGTTGGAATGGACCCATCTGTCATATCTAGGGTAAATAACGTTTTTGTTGTAATACTGTCACCTTTTAAACGTGTAGCAGGTTCAAAAATTTCTCTAAGATAAGAATTTTCTTTGGCTTTTTTAGAAAGAATCGATAAATCCCCTGATTTTGCTTGCAACCACGCATCAGGCACATTTACCTTATGTAAATTCTCTAAAGCTTGATCAATCGCTGCCCAATTTTTCTCAATAATAGCTTGTGATTTTTTGGCGTAAGCTTTATGCGCTGCCTCCTTCATTTTTTGAATTGCTTTTTCAATTGGTAAAATTTCTGTTAACTTAAAAAAAACTGTTTGTAAAATTGTATTTGTACGATGACCAAGACCTACTTCTCTAGCTAATTTATTAGCATCAATAGTGTAAAACTGAATTTTATTTTCAGCAATAATTCTTTTAAAATTTTCTGGTAATTTTTGCTCTAACTCTTCATCTGTCCATACAGTATTTAAAACAAAAATACCGCGCCTTTTTAAACCTTCAAGTAAATCATATCGTTTCACATAAGAAGCTACCGAGCATGCCACATAATCACATGATTCAATTAAATAAGCTGAGTGAATTGGCGTATTACCAAAACGCAAATGCGAAGTCGTGCGCCCACCGGATTTTTTGGAGTCATAATCAAAATATGCTTGACAATATTTTTCCGTATTCTCACCAATAATTTTAATCGAAGATTTATTAGCACCTACCGTTCCATCGGATCCAATGCCCCAAAATTTGGCTTGAGATGCATCAGCTGGTGTTAAATCAATAACATCTTTTTCTTCAAGATTAGTGTAGCTTAAATCATCAATAATTCCTAAAGTAAAACGTTCTTTTTGCTTAAGAATAGGTTTTTTAAGCTCTTCAAAAACAGCAAAAATCGATTTTGGTTGCACATCTTTTGAGCCGATCCCATAACGCCCACCAATAATAAAAGGCGCATTCTTCTTACCATAAAAAGCAGACTGAACATCTAACAATAAAGGTTCTCCAATAGAACCTGGTTCTTTTGTTCGATCCAAGACCGCAATTTTTTTCACTGTCTTCGGCAAAGCAGCTAATAAAACCACTTTAGGAAATGGACGATATAAACGGATATTAATAAAGCCTACTTTGCGCCCCTTTTGTTTTAAATAATCCACCGTTTGCTTAATAGTCTGTGTAACTGATCCCATAGCAATCACTACTTCTACTGCCTCAGGATCGCCATAATAATTTACCAAATCATAATCGGTTCCACGCAACTTATTAATTTCTTCCATATATTCCCGAACAATATCAAATACCTTTTCATAAGACTGATTAACAACTTCTCTTTGTTGAAAATAAAGATCAGTGTTTTGATTAGTTCCCGAAACATTTGGATGATTGGGACTCATTTGTCGTGCGCGAAATTTCTGTATTGCTGTTCTATCAACTAATTTTTCCAAATCTTTATATTCAAGAGCTTCAATTTTTTGAATCTCATGCGAAGTTCGAAAGCCATCAAAAAAGTTTAAAAAAGGAACACTGGATGTAATTGTGGCAAGATGTGTCACCGCCGATAAATCCATGACCTCTTGAACAGAACCTTCAGCTAACATAGCAAAGCCAGTTTGCCTTGTCGCCATTACATCTGAATGATCGCCAAAAATATTTAAAGCATTAGTCGTAAGAGCTCGTGCAGCTACATGAAATACGGTGGGAAGCAGTTCTCCAGCAATTTTATACATATTGGGGATCATTAAAAGCAAGCCTTGGGAAGCAGTAAACGTTGAAGCAAATACTCCTGCTTTAAGCGCACCATGAAGAGAGCCCGCAGCCCCTGCTTCTGATTGCAACTCCACCACTTCAACCACTTGATCAAAAAGATTTTTTTTATTATGTGCTGAGTATTCATCCACTATCTCCGCCATTGTTGAAGATGGTGTTATCGGATAAATACAAGCTATCTCGGAAAAAGCATAGGCAATATATGCTGCTGCTGTATTTCCGTCAATTGTCATTAACATACATAAACTCCTTAAATATTTTAAATAGAAAATAAATTCTAAATTTTCTTTATTCTAACACGTTGATATATGCTTTTTAAAAGGTTATTTTGCACAGAATTTTCTTACATTTGTTAGAATATGTGTATATAGCACTTTGCAAAAAGGTTAATTAAATATTAAGATATTATAAAAACAAACCAAAGGAAGTAATCTTATGCCCAAACCAATATCACTAGATCTCAGAAAACGAATTCTACAAGAAA
>JAIRWP010000002.1 GCA_031268845.1 Lactobacillales bacterium
TCGATCCTTATTACGCTGCGAACATCGATTATGATGGTCATATCGGCGGCAATGTCGACCACAATATTTTCGCGCTCCGTCCAGCTTGCTGGATTAACATCTAGGCTCAAAATCTTCCCCCTGAGAAAGGGGCGAGGGAGCTTGTGTTGTTTTACAATCATATCTAAGGGCTCGTATATTATTAATATACGAGCTCTTAGATATGTAATTGAACGAAGTTGTTAATTAAAATTAAATTTTTTCAATGCTTAAGTTGCATAAGGGTGTTTATTTAATAAATTTTAAAGTTTACTAATAGTTATGCTAGGAGGAAGTTTAATGACAAAAGCTAATTTTGGCATTGTAGGATTAGCTGTTATGGGGAAAAATTTGGCCTTAAATATTGAAAGTCGTGGTTATCGTGTTGCGATATTTAATCGCACGAGTTCTGTTACAGAAAAAGTAGCAAATCAATATTCTACAAAAAAGTTTGTACCAACATACGATATCAAAGAATTTGTAAATGCAATTGAAAAACCCAGAAAAATTTTATTAATGGTCAAAGCTGGAGATGCAACTGATGCCACCATTCAACAATTACTTCCACACTTAGATAAGGGAGATATTTTAATCGACGGTGGAAATACGTTCTTTAAGGATACGATCAGACGTAATAAAGAGCTAAGCTCTGCAGGTATCAACTTTATCGGCGCTGGTATATCTGGCGGTGAAGAAGGAGCTTTAAATGGACCTTCTATCATGCCCGGCGGACAAAAAGGAGCTTATAAGTTAGTTGAGCCAATCTTAAAAGAAATTGCCGCAAAAGCAAAGGACGGTACCCCTTGTGTAACGTATATTGGTGAAGGAGGAGCTGGCCATTATGTCAAAATGGTTCATAACGGCATTGAATACGGTGATATGCAGCTGATTGCTGAAAGTTTTGCTTTACTAAAGCAACTTCTTCGTTTTAGTTCTGAAATGATTGGTGATTTTTTTTATCAATGGAATCATGGCGAACTAAAATCTTATTTAATTGAAATTACCGCCGATATTTTAGAACGTATCGATGATGAAGGAACTAATGAATCAATAGTTGATGTTATTTTAGATGTTGCCGCTAATAAAGGAACAGGTAAATGGACGTCACAAAGCGCACTTGATTTGGGAGTACCATTGCCATTAATTACAGAATCAGTCTTTGCTCGCTATATTTCTGCTTACAAGGAAGAAAGAGTAAAAGCAAGTAAAATTTTAGCAAAAGCAGAATTAGATCCATATTATAAAGTTGAAGGCGGAAGAACAAAATTTATTGAAAAAATCCGCAAAGCTCTCTACTTTGCTAAAATTATGAGTTATACTCAAGGATTTGCTCAGTTAAGGGCAGCCTCAAAAGAATACGGTTGGCAATTACCATTTGGAGAGATTGCTCAAATTTGGCGTGCTGGTTGTATTATTCGCGCTGAGTTTTTACAAAAAATTACAGATGCCTATCAAACTAATCCAGAGCTTGAAAATCTTTTGCTGGACGATTACTTCACAGAAGTAACTAAAAATTACCAACAAGCAACTCGCGAAGTTGTTATGGAAGCTGTTAAAGTCGGTATTGCTGTGCCAGCATTTTCTAGCGCTATTGCTTATTACGACAGTTACCGCACAGAAAAATTACCAGCCAATCTGATCCAGGCTCAACGAGATTACTTTGGTGCTCACACTTATAAACGTGTAGATAAAGATGGAGATTTTCATTATCCATGGTATGATAAAACAAAAAATAATTAAAAGGAGGTTGTATCAAAATGAATAAAATATTAATTGTTGAAGATGAAAAAGAATTAGCAAATTTTGTCTCACTGGAATTACAACACGAAGGATATGATACCAAGGTTCATAATAATGGGCGAACAGGTTTAGAGGATGCGCTAAATGAGAATTGGGATGCAATTTTACTAGATTTAATGTTACCTGAGTTAAATGGTTTAGAGGTAACGCGTAGAATTCGTCAAGTGAAAAATACACCTATTATTATGATGACGGCCCGCGATGATATTATGGATCGCGTGTCTGGTTTAGACCATGGAGCAGATGATTATATTATTAAACCATTTGCCATTGAAGAACTCTTGGCTCGTTTACGTGCCTTGTTACGCCGTATTGATATTGAAAGTGATAAAAATGTTACTAAACAAACAACTTTAGGCTATCGCGATATTGTCGTTGAAAAAGAAAATCGTTTGGTGCGCCGTAGAAATGAAGTTATCGATTTAACCAAGCGTGAATATGAATTATTGTTAACATTAATGGAAAATATCAATACTGTGCTAGAACGTGACAAACTTTTAGAAAAAGTTTGGGGTTATGAAAATAATGACATTGAAACCAATGTCGTTGATGTGTATGTTCGTTACTTAAGAAATAAAATTGACTTTCCAGGAGAGGAAAGTTATATCCAAACTGTGCGTGGCTTAGGATATGTTATGCGTTCATGAAACAAAGAGTAGATAATAAAAAAGGCCTATCTTTAGCTATAAAGTGGGCTTTTGCTAGTTCAATCTTTATTTTTATCATTTTAAGCATTTTTGCTGTAATTACTTACAGAGCAGCTTTGAGTTTCGTTATTATTGAAGAGCAGCAAAAAATGGAACGAACAATTACCAAAGTTCAAAGTTGTCTGACTAAAGCAGATGCTGAACTAACAAGTGATACAGTTATGAAATTACTAAGTGCTAAAGGGTTGATCACTAAGAAACAAACCAGTTTCAATCGTTTTGCTTCAATTTCAGAGCAACCTTCAATTGCTGTAAGTATTTTCAATATAAAGAAAAAAATTCTATACACTTCTGATAAAAATAAAGCTTGGCAAAAAGAGCGAAAAGGTTCACCTTTTTGGCCTTTTAATCAGGATGGTTTGTTGATGACAAAGAGCTTAACTTCTAATCAAACCAAAAAACTCATCGGCTATTTTCAAGTATTTAACGAACTTTCAAGTTTTTATGATATTCGTAATGGCTTGCTTATTGCTTTAGTAGTCTTAGAACTTATTGCTTTGTTTTTAAGTAGCCTTTTAGGGTATATTTTAGCTGTTCGCTTTTTAAAACCTATTCGGACACTACGAGATACCATGGAAGCTATTAGTCATAATCCAAAGTCAGATTTGCAAATGGAGAAGATCAAAACAAATGATGAGCTCGAAGATTTAGCTGAAATTTTTAATAAAATGCTAGAGCGCATGCGTTCGTACACTAAGCAACAAGAACAATTTGTTGCTGATGTTTCTCATGAATTAAGAACCCCTGTTGCTATTATTCAAGGGCAATTAAATATGCTTGAGCGTTGGGGGAAAGATGATCCTAAAATTTTAACTGAAGCTTTACAAGCAAGCTTAAAAGAAAGTAAACGCATGCAAAATCTTATTCAAGATATGCTGGAGTTAACGCGTGCAGAGCAACCGGTTCCTCGCTATTACAAAGAGACAACGAAGATTAAAGCTACCCTGCTGCAAATCATTAATAATTTTCGTATACTCTATCCAAAATTTAAGTTAAATTTAATCGATAAATTAACAGAAAGCACCAAAGCTGCAATTTATCGCAATCATTTAGAGCAAGTAATGATCATTTTGCTTGATAATGCCGTCAAATATTCTACAAATCAACAGCAAATAGATATAACTGCACAAGCAAATGAACAGGAAGTAATAATTGCAATTCGTGATTATGGTGAAGGAATTGGCAAAGAAGATTTAGATAAAATTTTTCACCGTTTTTATCGCATAGACAAAGCACGTACCCGCCAAAAAGGGGGAAATGGCCTGGGATTGTCTATTGCTCAACAATTAATTGAAAATTATCATGGAAAAATTTCAGTCGAAAGCAAAATCAATCAAGGAACAATATTTTCAATTAATATTCCGAAAAAATAATAATCTCAGGAGAAATAAATTGATGAAAATAAAAAAATTAATAATAACAGCTACAATTGTCTTAGTTAGTGCGTTAAGTTTATCCACACGCGCTACCCTTACTTACGCTAAACAACAAGCTTTTAAAGTTGATGCTAAAGCAGCGTTTGCTTTTGATCAAAAAACAGGAAAAATATTTTATGCTAAAAATGCCGATAAACCATTGGGTATTGCTTCGATTACAAAAATTTTATCATCCTATATTGTTCTGGAAAAAATTCACCAAAAAAAATTAAATTGGACTGATAAAATTCCTATCAAAGAATATCCTTATGAATTAACTTTAAATACAGAATTATCTAACGTGCCTCTTGAAAAGGGAACAAGTTATTCGGTTAAAGAACTTTTTGATAGTGGTATGATTGCTTCTGCTAGCTCTGGTGTTATCGCTTTAGCAGAAAAAGTTGCCGGTACTGAAGCTAAATTTGTTGAGATGATGAAGAAAAAACTGAAAGAATGGGGTATTAAGGAAGCTGATGTTCAACTTGTCAATTCAACAGGAATAAACAATTCTTTTGTTCCTGAAAAATATCACATACCAGGTAGTAAAAAGGATCAGGAGAATATGATGAGTGCTCGCAGTGTTGCAGTGGTTGCTTATCATTTGCTTAATGATTATCCAGAAATTTTAGAAGTTAGTAAGAAAACAAAAGAACAGTTTGGAGTTGGTACTTTTTCAGAATTTGAAATGAAAAATTTAAATGGCATGCTGCCTGGGATGAACTGGGAGTATGAAGGTATTGATGGCTTAAAAACAGGAACAAGTGAGCTAGCAGGGCAATGTTTTGTCGGAACTTGTTTAAAGAAAAATCAACGCATTGTAACTGTTGTTTTGCATGCCAACGGTGCTGAGGAAAATAATGGTGCCCGCTATACTGAAACTGCTGATTTAATGGATTTTGTTCACGACAATTGGAAATACGAGCAAATCACTTCTAAAGGTAAAACATTAAAACAAGTAAAAACTTTATCTGTGAAGGATGGAAAGAAGGATAACGTTGCACTTGTACTGGGTGAAGACGTTAAAGATTGGGTTTGCGATGATATGAACAAGGATAATCTTCAGATGTCTTGGGACAAAAGCCATAAGAAAGCACTTACCGCTCCTGTGAAAAAAGATGAAAATGTAGGTAAAGTTACCATTCAGCTAAAAGATGATAAATTGGGTTATCTACTTCCATCCCAACAGCAACATCATTATCAAATGGTTACTAATGAGGATGTAAAACGTCAATTTTTCTTAAAAGTATGGGGAAATCATATTTTAGAATGGCTTGATGGGAAATTTAAATAAAGTAAGTAAGCTGTATGCCTTTTAAAATAGTTAAATTCGCTGAAACTTTCGTAACTGATTCTTCAGCGAATTTTTTGCTATACGAGGTTTAACGGGTTCTAAACATTCCCGAACTTTTTATACAGCTTTTCAATAAATGTCAGTAATTTTCTTGGTTTCAAAAATTTTTCGGTTAAAATGAAGTTACTAAGTTTTTACTCAAAGAAATTTGGATTGAAGGGAGAAAGCAATGCTAAAACCTATAGTAGCTGTTGTTATGGGTAGTATTTCTGATTGGGAGACGATGAAATATGCTTGTGAGTCCTTAGAGAAGCTTGGGGTTAACTATAAAAAAAAGGTTGTGTCTGCTCATCGTACACCAGATTTGATGTTTGAGTTTGCTGAAAAGGCGCGAGACCGTGGGCTTAAAGTCATTATTGCTGGAGCAGGAGGCGCAGCTCATTTGCCAGGAATGCTTGCAGCTAAAACGACCTTGCCAGTGATTGGCGTGCCTGCGCAGTCGCAAGCTTTAAACGGTTTAGACTCTCTACTTTCAATTGTGCAGATGCCAAAAGGCGTGCCTGTAGCAACAGTTGCTATTGGTAAAGCTGGAGCAATTAATGCCGGTTTGTTGGCGGTGCAGATGTTAGCAGCTTTTGATGAAAAATTGGCCAAAAAGTTAGAAGATTATCGTTTAGAAATTAAACAAACGGCTATAGAAAGTAGTGAAAAACTTGTCTAATAAAATTATGCCAGGACAAACCATCGGAATTGTTGGTGGCGGTCAATTAGGACAGATGATGGCGCTTGCTGCAAAAGAAATGGGTTTTCGGGTTGGCGTGCTTGATCCGGTGGATGATTCGCCGACTGCTCAGGTTGCTGATTTTCAAATTGTTGCTAATTATGATGATAAAAGAGCTTTAGAAAGACTTGCCAAAACTTGCAATGTGCTAACTTATGAATTTGAAAATGTCGATGTTGATGCGCTTGTTGCTATTCAAGATAAGGTATCTATCCCGCAAGGAATAGATCTGCTCGCCATCACCCAAGATCGCTTGCTGGAAAAAGCGTTTTTGGAAGAAGAAAATATTATCATTGCGCCCTATGCAACCATTGTTCATCCGAAGGAGATTCAAGATGCAATTAAAGATATCGGTTATCCTTGCGTTTTAAAAACGACACGTGGTGGTTATGATGGAAAGGGACAGCATGTCATTGTTAGTGTAGCTGATATAGCACCAGCCATGAATTTATTGCGCCATGGAACTTGTGTACTTGAAGCATGGATTCCGTTTGTAAAGGAGATTTCGATTCAAGTGGCGGGCAACGGGTGTGGGGATTACACGGTTTTTCCTGTGGTAGAGAATATTCACCGTCGCAATATTTTACATGAGACAATCGCTCCTGCTAATGTTTTAGATGAAGTGATTGAAGAAGCTAAACGCATTGCACTGGTAATGGCAGAATCCTTAAATCTGGCGGGCGTTCTTTGTATTGAAATGTTTCTAACAAAAGAAGGAGGCATTTATGTGAATGAACTAGCTCCGCGTCCGCATAATTCAGGGCATTATACGATTGAGGCGTGCTCAATCAGTCAATTTGCCGCGCATATTCGAGGGATTGTGGGTTACCCGTTGCCCAAGGTGAAGTTGCTTTCGCGTGCGGTGATGGTGAATGTGTTAGGGGAAGAGTATGTGGAAACACAGGCGCTTATTCCGAAAAAGGCGGAGTGGAATTTTCATTATTATGGAAAGCGTGAAGTGAAGGATGGACGAAAAATGGGGCATATTACGATTTTGACGGATGATCTTTTAGGAACGTTGGAGGAAATTTATCAGACGGGCGTGTGGGATTAAAAGTTGATCAATGTAAAGAAAAAATTGGAGGCAAGTGAATGATTAAGCGTTACACGCGTGAAGAGATGGGGCGCATTTGGACGGATGAAAATCGTTATCAAGCGTGGCTGGAAGTAGAGATTCTAGCGGATGAGGCATGGGCTAAGTTAGGCGAAATTCCTAAAGAAGATGTAGTGAAGATTCGGGAGAAGGCGACGTTTGATGTAGAGCGCATCTTAGAGATTGAACAGGAGACAAAGCACGATGTGGTAGCGTTTACACGCGCGGTTTCGGAGTCGCTTGGCAAGGAGCGTAAGTGGATTCATTATGGGTTGACGTCAACAGACGTAGTGGATACGGCGTATGGGTATTTGTTGAAGCAGGCAAATGATTTGTTGCGCGCGGATTTGGCGAAATTTACGGCGATCGTAGCTGCAAAAGCCAAAGAGCATAAATACACCGTGATGATGGGGCGCACGCACGGCGTCCATGCGGAACCGACAACGTTTGGGTTGAAGTTAGCACATTGGTATTCGGAAATGAAGCGCAATATGGAACGCTTTGAACGTGCCGCAAAAGGGGTTGAAGCGGGCAAAATTTCCGGTGCGGTGGGAACATTTGCAAATATTCCCCTTTTTGTAGAGGAGTATGTTTGCGTAAAACTTGGCATTCGCGCTCAGGAGATTTCAACGCAAATCTTGCCACGTGATTTACATGCAGAATATTTTTCAGTGATGGCGTTGATTGCAACGTCAATTGAGCGGATGGCGACCGAAATTCGCGGGTTGCAAAAGTCGGAGCAACGCGAAGTGGAAGAGTTTTTTGCAAAAGGACAAAAGGGCTCATCTGCCATGCCGCATAAACGTAATCCGATTGGCTCAGAAAATATGACCGGTCTTGCGCGCGTGATTCGTGGGCATTTAGTTACCGCGTTTGAAAATGTTTCGCTGTGGCATGAACGGGATATTTCGCATTCATCAGCAGAGAGGATCATCGTCCCTGATACAACGATTTTGTTAAATTATATGTTGAACCGCTTTGGCAAGATTGTTAAAAATTTGACCGTATTCCCTGAGAATATGAAGCGCAATATGGATTGCACGTTTGGGCTGATTTATTCACAGCGAGTGATGTTAAAATTGATCGATAAGGGAATGACGCGGGAAGAAGCCTATGATTTGGTGCAGCCAAAGACGGCGTATGCATGGGATTATCAGACGGATTTCAAGCCGTTGTTGTTGGAGGATGAGCAAGTGATGGCGGTGTTGAGTCCGAAGGAGTTGGAGGATGCTTTTGATTATCGTTGGCATTTGAAAAATGTCGACACCATTTTTGAGCGCGTTGGATTGGAGTAAAAAGGTGATTTTTAAATGGCACTAATTGATCGCATTAATCCGCATATAAAAACGATTCAAATTTCAGATATTCGCAAATTTGATATGGAAGTTTCAAAAATTCCTGACATAATCAAATTAACCCTTGGAGAGCCTGATTTTACGACACCTGAGCATGTAAAGCAGGCAGGAGTCGCTGCTATTAATGAAAATGTTACACGTTATTCTGAAATGAATGGTTTTTTTGAATTACGAAAAGCGGCAGCTAATTTTATAAAAGAAAAGTATAATATTAGTTATAATCCAAAAACAGAAATCATTGCAACTGTTGGAGCAACAGAAGCGCTTTCCGCCACCTTGTTTACAATTTTAGAGCCCGGAGATAAAGTATTAGTTCCTATGCCAATTTATCCGGGTTACTTACCTTTGATTGCAATGGCAGGCGCAACTCCGATTCTTTTAGATGCATCTAATAATGGTTTCGTTTTAACGCCTGAACATATTGATGAGGCGATGAAAAAGCATAGCAAAAAAGTAAAAGCTATTATTTTAAACTATCCCTCTAATCCCACGGGAGTTACCTATTTACGTAAAGAGATCTTTAAACTGGCTAATACGCTTCAAAAATACGAAATTTTTGTGATTTCAGATGAAATTTATTCCGAATTAACTTATGAAGAAACCCATGTTTCCTTTGGTGAATATCTATTTAATCAGACAATTGTGATTAATGGTTTATCAAAATCACATGCAATGACTGGTTGGCGGATCGGTTTTACTTTTGCACCAGAAAAATTCACACAAGAAATCCTTAAAGCGCATCAGTATTTGGTAACAACCACTTCTTCTATATCCCAGAAAGCAGCTATTGAAGCCTTAACTAAGGGAATGAACGATGCAGTTGCTATGCGCAAAGAATATCAAAAACGCCGTGATTTTGTTTATCAAGAAATGGGAAAATTGAACTTTGAAATTGCTAGACCCGCAGGAGCTTTTTATATTTTTGCCAAAATTCCGCAAGGGCATCTTCAAAATTCTTTTGCTTTTTGTCATGATTTAGCTGTAAGAGGCAAAGTGGCCTTGATTCCTGGTTCTGCTTTTGGTGAGGCTGGAGAAAGTTATGTGCGGGTGAGCTATGCGGCAGATATGGAAAAATTAGTAAAAGCAATGACAAGACTAAAGGGATATATGTTATAGCGTATTTCAAAGCTGTTTGTTAACACGTTCTTATTTGAAAAAGGTGGAAAAAAGTCGTAAATTTAAAGCTACAAAGGCGCGGATATCTAAGAGGAGCAAAGATGGGATATATTAAATTTGATTATTCGAAGGCAGATTCATTTGTTAGGGGACATGAACTTAAGCTGATGCAAACGCAAGTCAGTGCTGCTGATAAATTATTACGTAAAAAAACAGGTGCAGGTTCTGATTTTTTAGGTTGGATCGATCTTCCTGTAAATTACGATAAAGAGGAATTTGCACGTATTCAAAAAGCAGCGCAGAAAATTCGAAAAGACTCGGAAGTGTTGATTGTGATTGGCATTGGCGGCTCTTATTTAGGAGCGCGTGCAGCAATTGATTTTTTAAATAACAATTTTTATAGCCTTCAAGATAAAAAAATGCGAAAAACGCCGCAAATTTTATATGCTGGAAATTCAATTTCCTCAAGCTATCTTTATGAATTAGTTGAATATGTAAAAAATAAGGACTTTTCTGTAAACGTTATCTCAAAATCAGGAACAACAACAGAGCCGGCGATTGCTTTTCGTATTTTCAAAGATTTATTGATTAAAAAATATGGCAAGGAAGAAGCAAATAAACGAATTTATGCTACCACAGATAAAGCAAAAGGAGCAGTTAAAACTCAAGCAGATACCCAAAATTGGGAAATTTTTGTGGTGCCTGATGATATTGGTGGACGTTTTTCTGTTTTAACAGCTGTGGGACTATTACCTATTGCAACTAGTGGTGTTGATATTGAAGCTTTAATGAAAGGGGCTGCTGCTGCTCGCACAGAGCTTTCTTCTGAAAGGTTAGAAGACAATATTGCTTATCAATATGCAGCCATGCGTAATATTCTTTATCGTAAAGGGAAAACGGTTGAACTTTTGATTAATTATGAGCCTTCATTGCAATATTTTTCTGAATGGTGGAAGCAGTTAGCCGGTGAATCTGAAGGTAAGGATCAAAAAGGCATTTATCCGTCTTCTGCGAATTTTTCAACAGATTTGCATTCTTTGGGGCAGTTTATCCAGGAAGGTACGCGTCTTATGTTTGAGACGGTTATTAAGATTGAGAACCCAAAATACAATCTTATGATTCCAAAAGAAGCAGAAGATTTAGATGGATTAAGTTATCTAGAAGGTAAAGATGTCGATTTTATCAATACAAAAGCTTATGAGGGAGTATTGTTGGCTCATATGGATGGCGGCGTGCCAAATATGATTATAACAATTCCTCGTCAAGATGAGCATACACTTGGCTATTTAATCTATTTCTTTGAACTTGCAATTGGTTTATCTGGATATTTAAATGGTATCAATCCCTTTGATCAACCTGGCGTTGAAGCTTACAAGAAAAATATGTTTGCTTTGCTTGGCAAACCTGGCTTTGAAGAGTTATCTAAAGAATTAAATCAGCGGTTATAAAGAACTAAAAATTGGTTTTAGTGATTTGAAAAAAGTAATTATTTATTGTAAGATGTAAAAGTATTTTATTTATGAAAGAGGATAAATCCTCTACAAAACATATTTTACGAGGAGGTGATCTTGTGGCAAAAAAAATAGAAAAGATTGTTAAATTACAAATTCCTGCAGGAAAAGCAACACCAGCTCCACCAGTAGGTCCAGCGTTAGGTCAAGCAGGAATAAATATTATGGGTTTTACAAAAGAATTTAATGCTCGTACAGCTGATCAGGCAGGCTTGATCATTCCCGTAGTTATTTCTGTTTATGAAGATCGCTCATTTACTTTTGTAACCAAAACACCACCAGCTGCCGTTTTGTTAAAAAAAGCAGCGAAAGTCGAAAAGGGCAGTGGTGAACCCAATACAAATAAAGTTGCTACCGTTACAAAAGCGCAAGTGCAGGAAATTGCAGAAGCTAAAATGGCAGATTTAAATGCAGCAAATGTTGAATCGGCAATGCGAATGATTGAAGGAACGGCATACTCAATGGGCTTTGCTGTGGAAGGATAGAATATGATATACTACTTTAGGTAATTAAAAATTTTAAATATTAGGGGGTTTTTTTATGGAAAAGTCAGTTATTAAAGTTCGTTTCGTTTCGTTTTGTTTAATATTATTAGCCTTTGTTTTACTTGGCAACAAGCAAGTAAATGCAGCTTCAGGTGTAGGAGATACTGTGCAAGACCCAAATTCAGGTTTATGGGGAGTAATTACCAAAGTAGCAGATCCTCAAGTGTTTGGAGATATAGGAGAAGTTGCTATTAAAGGATTTACAGATCCTCAAGGAATATCGCTGAGATGTCAACAGCATGGAGCAACTATTACTCTTAATATTCCGGATCAAATGTTTGCTTTTGGTAATGCATACCGTGTAACTCGTATTGCATCAGAAGCTTTTCGTCAGTGTATGTTTATTGGCAGGGTTAACATTCCAAACAATGTTACTAATATTGGGGATGCTACTTTCCTAGGATGTATGAATTTGACGGGAATTAATATCCCTGGTAGTGTAACTAAAATTGAAGATTGTGCATTTAGATATTGTTCTAGTTTAACTACTGTTTTTCTTCTGGAAGGATTACATGAAGTTGGTTTTGCTGCTTTTGCAGACTGTAGTTCGTTAGCAATAATGACCTTTCCAGATTCTATTAATCAGATTAGAAGAAGTGCGTTATATGGGACTAGGTTAAATTTAGAAGAGATTCCACAACTTTCAGAACGTTTTAATCCAAATTTAATTTTTCAAAATCCTGTGCCACAACCTGCTGCGCCACAATTTGCAGTACCATTTCTTAGATTTTCCTAGTTAAAAAGGCCCCTGTTTTGTGGGAGGAAAACCGTTAGCACCACATTAAAGGAGAAAAATTAATGGCAAAAAATAGTAAAAAAATGCAAAAAGCCCTTGCAAAAGTGGATAAAAATAAACATTACTCAGTTGAAGAAGCAGTTGCTTTAGCAAAAGAGAGCAATATCGCTAAGTTTGATGCCACCGTTGAAGTGGCTTATCATCTTAATGTTGACCCTAAAAAAGCGGATCAGCAAATTCGCGGAGCAGTTGTGTTGCCAAATGGGACAGGAAAAACACAAAGAGTTTTAGTGTTTGCTAAAGGTGAGAAAGCAAAAGAAGCAAAAGCTGCTGGTGCCGATTTTGTGGGTGAAGATGACTTGGTTGCAAAAATTAATCAAGGATGGTTTGACTTTGATGTTGTTGTGGCAACGCCAGATATGATGGCTGTCGTTGGTCGTTTAGGGCGTGTTTTAGGCCCTAAAGGTTTGATGCCAAATCCTAAAACCGGAACAGTTACGATGGATGTTACCAAAGCTATTGAAGAAGTTAAAGCAGGTAAGATAACTTATCGTGTTGATAAAACTGGCAATGTTCATACTCCAATTGGTAAAGTTTCTTTTGAAGTTGACAAATTAGTTGAAAACTTTAAAACAATTCACGATATGATTATTAAAGTAAAACCAGCTTCTGCTAAAGGTACATATATTAAGAATTTATCTGTAACAACAACTTTCGGCCCAGGTGTCCATGTAGATATTGCATCATTTTAGAAAGGAGAAATCCTCTCTATTTTTTTGTGTTGCTGATTTTTGAAAAGACATTTTTGGGACATTTTTACTTTTCATTGACATACTGATGGATAATGAACAACACCCATGAGTTGTTGTTCTGAAGATATATTTTGCGTTTTAAGAATAGATCGCTAGCTACGTTATAGCTTAAGTTGTAAAAACTTAGTGAGGCTTTGTCTGTGAAGATAAAGCGAGCAAAGGTGGAACCACGATTTTTCGTCCTTTGTTGACCTTAAGGTTGGCAAAGGACTTTTTTGTTAAGGAGGAATATTTTTATGGATTACTTTTTAGAGATTGCCCCTGCATTATTAAGCGGCCTAGTGATGACGTTGAAGATTTTCTTTTTTACGGTGATAGGTTCGCTGCCATTAGGAATTTTAGTTTCATTTGGTCTTCGTTCAAAAGTAGCTCCTCTGCATTTTCTTTTAAATATTTATGTTTGGTTAATGCGCGGAACACCATTACTTTTGCAGTTAATTTTTGTTTTTTATGGTTTGCCGATGATTGGCATTACCTTTGATCGTTATGAAGCAGCGTTGTTTGCTTTTATTTTAAATTATGCAGCATATTTTGCTGAGATTTTTCGTGGCGGTATTCAGTCGATTCCGATTGGTCAATATGAAGCAGCCAAAGTATTACGGCTATCCAAGATGCAAACAATCCAAAAAATTATTTTACCTCAAGTTTTTAAGGTTGTTTTGCCATCCATTGGAAATGAAGTTGTGAATTTGGTGAAAGATAGTTCATTGATTTATGTAATTGGCTTGGGTGACTTGCTGCAAGCTGGCAAGATTGCAATGAGTCGAGATGTGACATTATTGCCGATGGTAGCAGTTGGTGTGATTTATTTAATTTTGATTGGTCTATTAACTTTGTTAGTGAAAAAAATTGAAAGTTATTATTCTTATTATCGCTAACAGCTAGCTATAAAATAGTCAACATTTAAATTTCCGAAAATATCTTAGAGCTTGTTAACGATCTCTCTATTGATGAATCCCGTTATACAAGTTGTAATCAAGCAAAGCTTGAAACAACTTGTAATAACCCGACAGGTCTTTTTGAGAAATTTTTGTGCATTTTTAGGAAAAAAACGTAGAAATAGTGGTGCTATTTTGAGGCTTTTTGACGACAAAAGGCAAAAAATTACCAAAAAAGGCGCAATTATGGAGATCGTTAACAGGCTCTATGAGTCTGTCCGCAATCTTTCTATCTATGATTTTTCCTACGAAATTGTTTTGAGCTTACTTGATTACAACTTGATAAACGGGGTTCATCTATAGAGAGGCAAGTTAACAGGTTCTAAGATAAGAATAAAATTTTTGGATAAGCTTACACAATTTACTCAAATTATCCTGCCCAACTTTTCGCAAATTGCTATATCATCTTTCAATGACAGTTTTTAGACCAAAGAATACTATTTGAAAATTATTTTTAGTTATGGTACCGTTTCATCATTGGTAGGTCAAATAATTTGACAAACAAGAAGGAGATGTGCATGATGTCAACGAGCAACGTAGATTTTTTGAAAATTAGAGAAAGTACTTTGCACCGAGCAAATGCGCCTTGAAGAAGGAGGGATTTGGTGGGTTATTTGCTGTGATCCACTAATAAAATTTTTAATCACCCTAATTTTGTAGGATTGTGGAATGTAAATTGGACCTTAATTAAAAAAAAACCACCCTTAAATTGCAAAAATATAAAAGATGTTGCAGAAAAGTATAAAAAAAAACTTCTATATTTTCTTTTAATAATTGTGATAATTCCTTTCTTTAAATTCAATATGAAAGGAGGTGAAAAATGATGAAAAAAATGGAAAAACCTAGTATTCAGATGATGGCTAATGCTGGTGCATGCGCCGCTGCGAAAAATAATGTCTGGATTGCTTTAGGAACAGGTGCATATGTAGGTGGTCTGCCAGCGTACTTGGTGTGTAACGCACCTGCTCTATGTACGTTAAAACTTGGTGGTCCAGCAGTTTGATTTTGCAGCGTTGGCGTTTGTGTTAAGAGATATTCAAATGGTTGTTACTTCTTATTTTTTGTATTCCCCCTATTTTATTTCTTAATATTATAGGGGGCAGATTGGTTAATTCTATTTAAAATAACCTAATAAAATTAGGTTATGGTAAATTTCCTGCAAAACTAAAAAATATGTTACTATGCATTTTCTTGAAATGTTGGAATATAAAAACAATGAACAAAAATTTGATCAATCTTGTAAAAAAGGACCTTGTGATTACAAAATATGTAGCACCTATTGCTATCTTCTTAGGAGGGTATGCAATATGTTCTTATTGCCTCTTGGAATGTAAAGAATTTAACTTTTTCTCAAACGTTTCATTTGCAATTTTTTTTGAAATAATAGAAATTATCCAATATTTTGGAGCTTATTTTTACCATAAAGTAAAAAATCATCAAGGTGTTGAACTGCTTATGACAACTAGCTACAAAAGAGAGGAAATCGTTCTATCAAAATATTTACATTGGTTTTTAATTCCCGCTGTGTATTTAGTAATTTTGTTGTTATTTTCAATTTCACTGCCAGATTTTCACTATGCATATTTGCTGCTAATGTTTTGTTTTTTTTATGGCGTAAATGTCCTATGTATTTCAATATTAATTCCATTATATTTTTACATCCAAACAATAATAATGTTTTTTTTCATTTTTATCCCTATGAACTGTATTTTTACTGGTTTATTTATGTTATTTTTAGATTTTGTTTCTAAACACGAAAGTTTAATCCTTGAAATGATAAAATGTGTAAACAATTTCTTTATTTTTGTAATTATATTGCTGATAATCACGATTGTTTTGTGTATATCTATTTTTATATCAAAAAAAATTTTGGCAAGAAAAAATTTTTAATTTCTTTTGAAAAAAGATCCAAAGTGATGTCTTTTTTAAGAAATGGAGAAAAACATTGTATTTAAAATTAATCGAAAAATCTTATATAAAAATCAATCCAAATCATTGCTCTCTGATTTTTTACAAAAATGGTTTTCGCTCATCTTTTCCGATCAATGATTCTGCATATGAAATTTTGCGACTATGTGATGGAAGTCATTCATTTAAAGAAATTGTCAAACAATTAAAGAGCGTCTACGATGAAGAACTAGAAACAATCCAAGAAAATGTTTTAGAATTTCTCAACCCCATGATCGAAGGAGGATTTATTGAAAAAATTTCTTCAAAAACTTGTTTTAAAACAGTCAAAGGGAGCAAAGAAATTTACTACCCAAATAGTCTGTGTTGGGAAATTACCGATTATTGTCCCTTGAAGTGCAGACATTGCTATCTGCCTAGCAAAAATAATACTTATGTTTCCAGGGAAGACATCGATTACGTGTTAAAAATCATTGATACTTATGGAATTCATACTATCCAATTAACAGGTGGTGAAGCATTGACACATCCATATTTTGATTACATTGTAGATGAACTTATAAAAAGAGGCTTAGTAGTTAGCATTTCGACCAGCGGTGTGTATTTCAACGATAAGTTACTAACAATTCTTGAAAAAATAAAGCAAGTAAAAGGTAGCGTTGTCAAAGTTAGTTTAGATGGTAATAAAGATACACATACTTTTATTCGCAATAATTCCGAAAGCTATAAGAAAACATTACAATTTTTAAACGAATTGAGTCAAAGAAATATCCCATTCCAAATAGGTAGTGTGATCATTAATCAAAGTAAAAAAGAAATAGAAAAGCTTGTAGATATTGCAAAAAAATTAGGTGCTGAATTAATTGAAATCTCACTTCTGGTGGATCAAGGAAATGCGAAGGCACAGCATTTGGAATCTAATTTAACACCTAATGAACTAAGCAAACTATTGAAAATTTTAAAAGATAAATACGAAGATAAAAATTTTGTTGTAAAAACTCCCGATACCAAGGAACAACCAAATCATCAAAATAATTGTGGAGCTGGATATATGATCCTTCGTTTTAAAGAAAATATGGACGTGACTCCTTGCCCAATTATTGAGTTTCGTTTAGGAAATTTACTTGAACAATCATTCGAGAAAATTATGCAAGAATATGCTCATAAATTCAGTAAATTTCATTCTCCGTGTGAGCAATTTTGCAAAACATGCGAAAAAAAGGATTACTGTGCTGGTTGTACCGCATGTGGGATTACCAGTAAAGAAAAGGTGCAACAATGCAATTGGTATGAAAATCAAAAGAAAACCTTTTTTCCTGAAAAAATTACGTAACCTTTTACAATTTTAGAAAAAAAGAATGAATTAAACGTTATAAAAAATATCTCATTCGCTTTGTTTTTTTTAGAATCTGTTAACGATCTCTCTATTGATGAATTTTTTGAGAAATTTTTATGCATTTTTAGGAAAAAAATGCAGGTTTAGCGGTGCTAAATCGAGGCTTTTTGACGAAGAAAGGCAAAAAATTGCCAAAAAAGTCGCAATTATGGGGATCGTTAGCAGGTTCTATATATAGGAGATGGAGAATGTTAGAAGTGATAAATTTACAAAAACATTTTGGAGATTTCTGTGCAATAAAGAATCTTTCCTTCACCGTAAAATCTGGAAAAATTCTTGGTCTCATTGGACAAAATGGATCTGGAAAAACCACTACTTTTCGTTTAATTTTGAATCTTTTAACCAAGGAAACTGGAAAGGTTCTGTGGAATGGGCATGCTTTAAATCAATCGGATTATAATGATATTGGCTTTTTACCTGAAGAACGCGGTCTTGATTCAAAAGATACAATTGAAAATCAACTTTATTTCTTTGCCGCACTTCGCGGTAAGTCAAAAAAAGAAATCGATCCATTGATTGATAAATATATGGAAAAATTTCAGATAAAAGGAAAACGCAAAGACAAAATAAAGAAGCTTTCGAAAGGGAATCAACAGAAAGTTCAACTAATTACTACATTGATTCATCAACCACAATTAATCATTCTAGATGAACCGTTTTCAGGCCTGGACCCCATCAATGCACAAATTTTAATTGATGGCATTCTTGAGATTAAAGCAAAAGGTGCAAGCATTATTTTCAGTTCTCACAACATGGACAATGTGGAAAAACTTTGTGATCAACTCATCATGCTTCGAAGTGGAGAAGTGGTTCTAGGTGGCTCTGTTCAAGAAATTCGTGAAGGTTATGGCCGCACGCGACTAACGATTGAAAGCACGCTTACAAAACAAGAATTGCTAAATATAGCAGGTGTTGAATCTGTAAAAGAAACCTCTACCTTAGCCTATCATCTAACTTTAAAAAATCCGGCTATCGCACATGACATCTGGAAAAAAGCAATGGAACAAGTAGACTATCTACCTGTATTTTCCACAGAATCACCAACGCTTGAAGAAATATTCAAAATGAAAATAGGAGAAGCACATGAATAAATTATGGGTAATCACACTTAGTGTATTTAAAAAAAATATAAAAAGTATCGGATTTTGGACGATAGTCTTATCACCAATTTTGAGTATTTCAATCGCCATTGCTATTGGCTACTTTACTATAAATAAAGATTCGCAAAATTGCTTAATTGCCATTGTTTCTGAAAACCAAGAATTAAAATTAGAATTTTTTCGCTTGAAATCAACAGATTTTAAATTTAAATCAGCTAAAAATGAAAAGCAGGTACAAAAACAAATGCAAGATGAGAAAATTGATGGTTACTTAAAAATAGAGACTTCAAAAAACTCAGTGATTCACGCAGAATTGTATGATAGTGGATCTATTAAAAACAAGGCGGATAGCATGCAACAAATATTACAAACCATCCAACAAAAAATAAATGCCGCAAAGTTAAATCTATCTGCTGCAGACTTAACCAAACTAAATAGTTATCCTCAATTCAAAAAAACTCAAATTTCGTTTGATGAAAACGGGAAAGTAACCACAAAAAAAGATAAGTTCGATATGCGCTCCATAGCTTCTATCGTTTTCACTGTCCTTATTGTTCTGTTTATAATGACTTATTTTTCAATGATTGCCGTGGAAATTGCAAATGAAAAAGGAACTCGTAGCATGGAGATAATTTTATCTAGCATTGAATCAAAAACACATTTTTACGGAAAAATTTTTGGAATGGTTCTCCTTGCCATTGTACATTTTTCAATTTATGCAATCGCAGTAATTTGTTTTTGTCTAACCAACCTAGGAAAGAGTTTACTGCAAGAAATTCATCTTGGAGATATTTTTAGTGGACTATTTTGGTGGATTATTCCGTTTACGCTAGTGTCAATTTTTCTTTCTATGTGTTTAGCTGCACTTGCAGGTTCTTTAGTTTCACGTACAGAAGATGCACAAAAAACCATGCAACCCTTCGTAATACTGGCTATGTTAGCGTTTTACTTACCAATGATACTTTCTAACGATCCTACAAATATAATTTTGCGAGTGGTAAGCTACATCCCTTACATGTCCGCTTTTGTCATGCCTTCACAATTAGCAAACGCAGTAGCTACCATACCGCAAGTAGTCATTTCCTTTACGATATTGATCATATTCACGGGAGCTCTCCTGAGCTTCTCAGCAAATCTTTATAAATCAAATGTTTTGCTTTACAGCGACAACGGACTTTTAAATAATCTCAAACAATCTTTAAAAAACGCTCGTGTCGAAACACTTGCAAGTAAAGTATCTAGAAAGGATTAGAAAAGAAATATATGATCTTTTTGTAATTATAAATCTTTCTTACTAAAAATCAGTTCTGTTACATACACAAAAATATGAATAATTCCATAAGCCAAAAAAATTTCGACCAAAAAAATAAAAAAGCCTTGAAAATAATTCTGAAATAGATGTTTATCGATTAAAAACTTAAATACTTGAGAAAGTATTGTAGAAGTAACGATGGCTGAAATAGCAAATTGAAAAATATTAAGAAAAAAACTCAGAAACAACAAGATAGAAGACAGGACAGCTATAAATAGAAGATAATTACCCAAATAAATAGGTGAAAAATTGAGTGTATTTCCATTTGTTTTATCTGTGATAAAGCAAATAAAAACGATCATTTTGTTGGCTAAAAAAGCAATGGTCGCAAATGAAAAAGTGAAATGATATCTTGAAATAATAATATCGCGCCTCTTATATTTTGTCGTCAAAAGAGAATTCAATCTTGAAGATTGATCTTCTTCCGTCTTAACTAAAAATAAGAGAATGACAGGGATGAAAAAATTAAAATTTAAGATTATTTGGTTTAAAGTAGTTATGGAAATAAAACCCATTTGATTGGCAAAAAATAACATAATCACCATATAAGGGATCAGTAAAAAATTCTTTTTATGCACATTAATTTCTTTGAACAAAAGAGAAATATGTTTGCTCATAAATCAGTGCCTCCAGATATAGTAGCCAACATAATTTCTTCGATCGTTGAATGCAAAACGCCAAATCTTTCAAATTTTTCTTTAACAAAACTCTCTTCTCTTTTGAGAATTCCTCTTACTTCTCCATTGCTTTCGGTAACCTTAAGAAATATTTTCCGATGCTCATCATTATTTAGCTCTGCATCTCCTATCACAGTAAAGTAAGAAGATTTCAAGGTATGGATATCTTCATTTAAGATAATTTCGCCCTTATGGATGAAAATAATATTATCGGCAATTTTTTCCAAATCTGAGGTAATATGAGATGAAAAGAGAACGCTCACTCCTTCTTTTGCCAGATCTTTAATAATTGTCAAAAATTCTTCGCGCACTAACGGGTCAAGACCACTAGTCGGCTCATCCATAATCAGTAGTTCTGCATGATGGGATAGCGCAAGAGCAAGCGAAAATTTCATCTTCATCCCTCGTGAAAGTTCTTTTAATTTTTGCTTTAAGGGCAAATAAAAACGATCAGTAAATGCATTAAATTTTTCCTGATCCCAACTAGAATACCCATGAGAAAATATTTCAGCTTGTTTTTTTACACTAAGATCTGGATAAAAATACTCTCCATCTAGTAAAAATCCCATCCGATCACGAAGTATGCCTTCATTTTTTGAATTCATGGCTTCTCCGAAAATGTGAATTTCCCCAGAATTTGGAATCACAAGGCCTGCTATGGATTTGATGGTTGTTGTTTTTCCTGCTCCGTTAATTCCGATAAAACCAGTAACTGTTCCTTTTTTGATCGAAAAATTTATGGAATTAAGGCAGAAATTATCATATTTTTTCGTTAAGTTTACAATTTCTAAAATGTTTTCACTGTTTGCTTTTCCCATAATGTCTCCTCATCCAGCTTTTGACTTTTCATCCCTTTTAACATCGGAATTTTGATATCCTGGCAAAAGTAAAATTCATTGACCCATTCGCCATGATTCATAGGAAGTGCTTCATTCAAAATATCCTCTGTTTTAAATTGCAAATCAAATTTCTGCCCATCATGTAAAAGGGCCACACCTTTAAATATTTCTTGATAGGAATCGTATACTAAATTTTCAAACGCCACTAATTGACAAGATACATCTTCATATGAATCAGTAATACTTTCGTTAAAAGTCGCCCGGATTCTTTGATGTGAGAGGGGAGTTTCTCGATTCAAACTTGAATTACCAGAATTTTCAATTTGAAGATATTTTGAATAACTCTCATTGCTGATAAACCCTACAATTTGACCATTTTTCACAAGAAAATGCTCTTTTATTTTGCTCCCTTCAGAATCAAAAACAATTCCTTCATAAGGCAAGGAAATAAGATTGAAATTTGCAGAAAAGATTTTTTTGTTTAAATCATCTAATTTATATCCTGTATTATTGAAATATATGTAATCTGCATAAAAAAGGCGAACATAGTTTTCAAGGAAGGTAGCAAATGCTTCTTTGGTTAGTATCATTTTCTTTCCACTGGGATTGAGTTTAAAATTCTGGGTATTTTTTTCTATAGAGTCATCAAACCAATCATCATTTAAAAATTTATGTTTCTTTGAATAAAATTTTTCAGAATTTGCTGGATCAAAATGAAAAAGATCTGAATCTACGAAAAATTGCTCAAAATTCCCTTTGGGAGTAATCAATTGATAATGATAGAGCTCTATTTTGTAAAAAACACCCCACTCATCGTATCCCTTTAGTTGATTTTCTATCCAAGAATGATATAGCTCAGGATCAAATTGCAAGAAACTTGTTTTACAAAAACAATTACCTGAAAAATTAACTTCCAAAAAATCATCCATATGGAACGTCCTTTCATTAGTTGAATTTTTGATACAGCTTTTAATCATTTCACGTATATTTTCATCAGATTCATCTTTAGATATAACAAATTTAGCCATACTTCCTTTGGGAGTTTCAAACTGGGTCGTGACAGTAGAATCATAAATAAGCTCTGTTATAGGTTTTTGTTCAAATTTTCTGTAAGAAAAACGGATTTTTTTCTTTACGATCATCTTATAATTTTTAATGCCAGTTGAGCGCAAAAATTTTACAATTTTACACACGATATACATCACCTTCCATGTTCATATCTACTAAGCTTACAGTAGGACCACCACTTGCCACTCGAGCTGTTTGATCAAATTTAACACAAAAACTTCCTACAACATTTACATCATTTCCTATGTATTCGAAATGATCAAGATCCTTTAATATATTTCCCGAAATTTTAAGATTTAAAATTTTATCTGAAAGCATTCCGCCTCTGACAATAAAGCCATTTCCAAACACACTGTAATTACCCGTAGCAGGATCCACATTGCCAATATAAGCTTTTTCCATAAAAACTGCATCATTATATTTAGCAATGATTTCTTCTTTGCAAAGATGATCAAAGGGCTGTACCACCGTTGCTCGCATTCGTGGTATCACCGTAAAATGATAATCATTTCTTCGAGATACGCCGTAAAGTTTGTGATCAAAAGAATCTTCTTTTTTATCGGCAAGAATATTTTTGATTTTACCGTTAGAAACTAACGTAATCTCTTTAATTTCCTTACCCATGTCATCGTATGTATTTAAGCCAATTATATCTTCAAATCCTTTCACTCCATCCGTAACCATTAATTTTTCTGAAATTTTTATATCATTTGAAATCAATTGAAAACCAATATAAAAATCGCTTTCCAACATATGCCCGAGTATTTCGTGAATAAAATATCCTATTGCTTGATTCGAAAAAATCAGTGATTTGTGATCAAAGCAAACGTGCTCAGAGTAGGAAGTTGATTTTAATTTGGCAGTATTCAAATTTGTTTTTACTACTTTGTAAATCTCATTTTGTAGATTTTGCTTTCGATCATTAACCAAAGTAATATCATCCATATAAACATTATTAGCGCCATCACTAATCACAACTCTGGCAAACCCATAGGACCTGTCATCATATTTTGTATCAATCTCAATTTTTTCATTGTGAAGCAACATTTGATAAGAAAATTTGAGATTGTAACGTTTGATCTCTTGATAGATAGATGTAATGAATTTATGTAATTCTTTTACTATTTTTTGATCAATTGTCAGATTTCTTTCAGAAAAATTGAATAAATTTTTATAAACTTCTACGTTAGAACATTCAGCATTTTCTCGTCTTAATCCATTCTCTGAATTAATTTGGAAATTCCAATCATCTTCCATAAAAGTATAGTTCTCTTCAATAACACTTTGCTTATAAATTGTCATCATACTTCCTCCGTACTTATTTTATATCACTTATCTTTTTTCAGAAACATAGGTCCATGATCGTAAAATAAAAAAACAGCTATTAAAAACGCTTCATATGAACTATATATCTAAGAGCCTGTTAACTTGTCTTTCCATTTATGGATTGCGTTTATCAAGTTGTTTTGAGCTTACTTGATTATAATTTGATAAACGCAATTCATTTCACTATATATCGCTAACAGGCGTTTTTTCTTTGAATCAATATACATTTTTTATACAATTAAATAAATTATAATTTTAAAGGTTCTTATTATAAATTATGTAAAAAAACATGGATTAAAACTTGGTTTAGCATTATAAATCATTAAATTGCATACTAAATTCTATAGGGAAATGTATGAAAAAGATTTTGGTTAGCTGTAAGTATTACTTTAAGGAAAGGCGAAGATTTTTTGCAACAGAGCGCCATAAGATTTTTTATCCATTAGGAATTATTTGCTCTGTTATTGTCCTTCCTTTTCTAATTGGTTTATTTTTGAGAAATTTAAAAATTATTTTTTTTGAAAATAATCTTTTATACTTAGTATTTTTTAGCTGCATTATTATTGCTTTTAATACACTTGATAAATCTTTTTTTTGGTTACAAAATGCTAGAAACATGAAAATGCTGTCAATTTTGGGATTTTCTAGAGGAGAGTATGTTTGTTTAAAAGAATGTACTCTTTCTTTGGAAATGAATGCAATCGCATTTTTCTTAAATTTAGGATTCTGGTGTCCAAGTAGATTATCAGAAAATTTAGTGCAAAAACTTATTTTAAGTTTATTGTTAATGTTATCTATTATTTTGGGCTTTCTATTTAGAATTTACTTACTGATTTTTTTGAATCTAATAAAAAAGCACATATCTTCGTTTGTTTTAGGAATTCTGATTAGGTTGCTTAGCAATTTACCATTTATTTTCTTAATTGTATGTGGCTTTTTTCAGCTGTATTTAATATTAAAAATTGCTCTATCTGTGGGAATGTGTGCTTTAGTGTTTCTTTGCCTTTTCTCTAGCAAAGAATGGTTAATTCAAGATCTATCTATATTTGCAAAAAACTTTCTAGAAAGATGAGGCAAAAATATTGAGTAGAAAAAATTGGCTGCGTAAGCTTGTTTTAGAAGGAAAAATTATGTTTACGCAAGAGGCAATGAACTTAAAAACTTTTTTAGGGACTTTGTTAGCTGTATATCTTTTTTTTATCTATTTATGTTTATATATATTTGTTTTTAAGGAACTACATATTTCTAAGCAATTTCTTTTTATGTGTAAAGTTAGCTTTTTCTCTCTTTTTTATCTTTTCGTTTTTGAATGGTTTGCAACCTATTCTAGCATTGATAATGAAGGGGATATAATAATTCATTATCAAGTTATTGAAAGGTATATTCCTGAAAAGATAAAAGCGAAGTATTTATTGTCATTACTTCACTCTTTGATTCATTTTTTCTTGTTGACAATTTTAGCAATCACTATTGAAAGAACTGAAAAAATTTTTGCCTTTGTTTTTCTTTTATTGCCTATGATTGTGATGGGAGGAGTTAGTTCTGTTTTTTCATCCATGGTTTTTCCTAGATTTGATTGGTTAGAAATTACCGATGTACCAACCAAAAAAAATTATACAGTTATGGGGATAATTTATTGTTTATGGTTAGCGATGATCTCTGGCATTTCTTCGCAAGTTATTAATCCAAAATTTTTTTATTTTTTTATTTTTCTTTATTGGCTTTTTACGATTATTGTGATCGTTTTACTTGTTCGAGTTAGTCCAATTGTTTTAAAAAAGAAATTATTTCTTACTCTTAGAATTGATGAGGAGGGAAGAAATGTTAAAAGTTAAACATTTAACGGTTGGGATTTTGGGCAATGCACCAATACTTTCTGAAATTTCGATGGTGATGAGAAAACATAAAATTGTTGCTTTATTAGGAAAAAATGGAGCAGGGAAAACAACATTAATGGAAACGTTGATGTTACTTCATAAAGATTTTAAAGGAGATTTATTTTTTGAGGATAAACCAGTTACTAAAAAGATCATTCAAAAAAAATTTGGTTATATGGAAGCAGATCCTTATTTTTATGAATATTTAACGGTTTTTGAGATGTTAGAATATCTTTGTTTAGTACGAGGACTTAAAAATTACAAAGATTTAATTATAGAATGGTTATGTAAAGTAAATTTGGAAGAAAAGAAGGATAATACGGTGAAAAGTTTATCTAAAGGTATGAAACAAAGGCTAAGTTTTATTATGGCCGTGCTACATAAACCGGAGATTTTGCTTTTAGATGAACCTTTTAACGCTTTAGATCCGGACGAAATGGAAAATTTAAAGAAAATAATTATCAATTACTCAAAACAAGCAAGTATTCTAATTTCCACCCACATTTTTTCATTTTTACATAACTTAGCAACGGATGTTGTTTTTTTACATGCAGGAAAGATTAAAAAAATAGTGAATTTAGTTAATGAAAAATGGACGTTAGCTGATTATGAAAAAAATTTTAAAGAAATTAACGTTTGATCATTTATTTTGGATTATTTTTATATTTGGAGCATTTATTGGCGATGTTATTGTTTTATTGATAAAAGATTCTAAGAATTATGCGCAGCCTGGAGCTGGTTTTAAAGAAATTTTTGTGAATAATTTTAAAGTTGCTCTTTTGATCATTGTTACCGGAATACTGACGAATATGATCTTGCCCTTTCTTATTCTCTTACTTAATGGCATTTTTTGGGGGATGGTCACTGCAACTAATTTACGAGCTATTGGCTTATTATCTACTCTTTTATTTTGTATTCATATTCCTTTTGAATTACTAAGCTTTTGTTATTCATTTCGCCTTTCTTTAGCTATTGGTCAAGTGATTTTTTATAAAAAATTTAATAAAAAGGACTTTTTCAAAAATCTTTTTTGGATGTTGTCTTTTTTATTTGTTGCAGCTAGTATAGAAGCTGTTGAATTTTGTTTTTTCAGAAAGTCTAGTTAATTTTTAGTTTAATGAATTATTGGCAGTAATGTCTAGCTAGATAAGGAGGTATTTTTGAAAAATAGAAAACTACATCTTTTTCTAATTTCTGCCATTAACACGATTTTTCTTTTTTTGTTGGTAAATAATGAAAAATTAGTGTTACCTTACGTTAAAAAATTTTACGATATAAAAACTTACCAAGAAGTTATGCAAAACCATGTTTTGGTGTACATTATTTTTTTGATAATGGGTGTTTTGCAGCCAATGATTGTGATTTTTTTATCTGCAGTTTTATCTTGGATTATTGCAATGCTAATATTCGAAGATGACGATTTTTCTCGAATACTTTATTTAGCTACAAAAACATACTGGATTGCTGTATTTTTCTCTGGCTTGAAGCTTCTTTTTTCATTTTGTTTTGGAAAGATTTTCTCGATATCTTTAGCATTTATTACTAAAAATCAGATATTACACAGTTTGCTAGAAATTGTTAGTTTAGATATGCTTATTTATATAGTAATTTTATCTTTTGGCATCGCTTCTTTATACGAAAATAAAAATAGACGAAAAGTTTTTATGGTGATCAATTCTCTTTTTTATATCGCTATTTCTTTTTTAATAAAGATAATGCCAATGGCTATGTAAAATTTTTTTAAAGTATAGATGTTAGAGCTTGTCCGCAATCTTTCTATCTAGCTTATTCATATACTTTCACAAGAGGAGAGGCATCAGTTCTGTTTATGGAAGACGAGACTTCATGGTTCTAAGCTATGACCTCTATCTGCTTACAAAAAGTTTAAGATAATTAAAGTGGGATAAATATTAATTACGTTAGATGTGAAGCTGACTATTAATAATATACGAGGTTTTAACAGGCTTTAAGGGAGAGATATATGTTTGAGATTCGTAATTTAAGCAAAAAATTTGGGGATAGGGTGTTGTTTGATCGATTCCACTTGCAAATTAAGGAGCACTCGATTGTAACAATTGTGGGCCCTTCCGGTGGTGGAAAGACAACGCTTTTGCGGATGCTTGCTGGTATTGAAAGCATGGATTTCGGAGAGGTTTTGTTAGATGGAAAAGTGCTTGATATGGAAGCAGAGGAGCAGATTATGGGGGTGGTTTTTCAAGATTTTCAGCTGTTTCCTCATTTATCTGTTTTAGAAAACATTACTTTGGCGCCAATTCAAGTGTTGAAAAAAGATAGAAAAGATGCTGAACAATCTGCTAGAGAGTTGCTAAAGCGTTTGGAATTAGCTGATAAGGAGGCTTTGTATCCTTACCAGCTTTCCGGTGGACAAAAGCAAAGGGTTGCTCTTGCGCGAGCATTAGCAATGAAGCCGCGAATTTTAGCATATGATGAACCAACTTCAGCACTTGATCCGGAATTACGAAAACAAGTGGAAGAGTTGATTGTTAGCATGAAGGATTTAGGCATAACACAGATTGTGGTAACGCACGATTTAAATTTTGCTAAAAATATTAGTGATCAGATGATTGAAGTTTAGTTAGGGAGGAAATGTAGATGAAACGTGCAATTTTAAGTTTATTTTGTTGTTTGTTTGGTGCTTTCTTAGTTGGTTGTTCTAATGGGAAGAACTCCTCGCAGACGGATCAATGGTCACGTATTAAAGAAGAGAAAAAGATAGTGATTGGCGTTGATGATACCTTTGTTCCTATGGGCTTTCGTGATAAAAGTAAAAGGTTAGTTGGCTTTGATATTGATTTGGCCAGAGCTGTTTTCAAAAAATATGGCATTGCTGCAGAATTTAAATCAATTGACTGGGATATGAAGGAGCAAGAGCTGGGAAATCAAACAATTGATTTGATTTGGAATGGGTATTCCAAAAATAAACAACGCGAAAAAGTCCAGCTGTTTTCAAAAACTTATATGAAGAATGATCAAATTTTGGTAACGAAAAAAGAAAGTAATATTACTTCTTTTGCTCAAATAAAGGGACACAAATTAGGAACGCAAAGAGGATCTGCAAGTTTTGATGTTTTTACGGATCAACCAGAGGTGTTAAAGCAATACATTAAAGGCGAACCTGTATTATATGAAAATTTCAATGAAGCTTTTTTGGACTTAAAAGCTGGACGCATCGATGGTTTACTGATTGATAATGTTTATGCCAATTATTATTTAAAGCAAGCAGGTGAGATTGCGAAATTTAATCTTACTAAAGGTAATTTTAAAAACGAAGATTTTGCTGTTGGAGCTAGAAAAACAGATAAACAATTAGTAAGCAATATTAATAAAGCGCTAGATAGTTTAAATAAAACAGGAGAGTTTCAAAAAATTTCGAAAAAGTGGTTTGGGAAAGATGTGTGGCCTTAGAACCAGCGTCCCATCAAGCATCTCTTTGTCAAGTTCTTCGATTTTAAATAGCGTAACATGCTATACTACGCATGAGGTGAATATAGCACTTTACAAAAAGGTTATTAATAACCTTTTTGTAAAGTGCTATATGGAAAGTTGAGGAGAGATATTCATGAGATTATAAAAAGGTTATGTTATTACAAACAAATAGAAATATTGGAAAGATCATATTCATTTATGTGTAAAAATTCCACGTTTATGGGATATTTAAAGGGAAAAAGTACGCTAATGATTGAAGATATTATATGTAGACACGGTTGATCGCAATGAGAAACAAATCCCGTAAGTATATTAAAAGTCAGGATGGAATTTAAGTCAAAATCCAAGAATACGGTAGCAAATCTATGCATCTATTCGCTCTATTTGTGCCATTTGTAACCCTGTGCACTCCGAGATAAGTGCATAATCTAACCCGCGACTTTTCATTTTTCTTGCAACTTCATATTTTGATTGTTCTCCTTCGTTTCGACTCATTTCTAGTAAGATACTTTTCGCAGACGGCATTGTATCTTCCTGTATATCTTCTTCCTCTTGAGGAAGCTCCGCTGCATTATAGTCATCCTTAGTGATTACATCTGCAAGTACTTCAACATCTATTTTTCGAGTAGTGCTATACGGAGTTATTATAGGTATATCGTTATAAATTAACATCGTTGACGGATCATAATAAGTAAAAATTCCGTTAAAAATTTTCCCTCTCGACAAAAAATCTCCTACATTTCTTTTCTCTGATTGATTCAAAGAGTATTGAACATTAGCTGGAACAAAAAAATCTTCAATATTACTTATAGTTGTCTGAAAAGAAAAAAGTACTAACGTATCTCCTAACTTTAACTGCAATCCTCTCTCTGTGGGTTGAAAATTCACTGTTGCCCGACCTAATACACGATCACTGCCTTCCTCAATAATAAAAACTGTTAAACAAACCTCCTTAGTAACTTCATCAATGGTCAACGCTACTTGATCCTCTTTTACTACCACTTTTGTACTATCTACTCGATCTTGTAAAAAAACTAATAAAGGTTTAAACCGTTGTTCTAATTGTTCTTGTGCTTTCCGGATAGCCTGAGTACGTATACAAGGGTTTTGCACAAGTCTGCAATCAACAGCACTAGCATTTGCAATCATAGAAATAGAAAACATTGTAGAAATAACCATCATACAAACAACAAGAAACTTCTTCATATGGAATTCCTCCTTTTATTTAAAAAATTGATTAACGTTATAATTACCATCTAATTACACAATACTCGGTTGGGATTTTTTTTACTCCAGACGGAGCAATATAATAGAAATCCGCTCCAACATCATAAGGATTCTGCTCAGTATATGCAGGATCAGGATTGTATATAACTATAGAAGTATCTGTAAATCCACACGTCACACATGCATGGCCCCCTGTACTTGTATCTGTAACATTAGCAAAGTGTATAATAACTAAACATTTACCATCTCCAGCTTGAAGTTCTCTTAGAATGTTCCGGTAGGCTTGATCTAGATGGGCTACATTATGACGCTTACAAGCCATGCCCGGGAAATGCCCTAAAATGGTTTGAATTTCACTCATAGGCGTAGAATATCTGATGATTTTAGTGACCCTAATAAGCTCGTCTAGATCCTCATACTGTGACAACAATTGTGACAAAATTGCATCTATTTGGTCTGCTTTATTTTCTTGAGAAATAGCATCGAATTGAACATGAAGAAAGTCTTTAATTTGGTCTTGAACAGGTCGGTTTTTACCTATAAAACTCAGAACAGCATTTAAAAATTCCTTACGTTCAGCAACAGCGATTTGTTTGGTATCGATTTGACCAATTTTCGCAAGTTGTATTGGTGTGAGGTGAGGAAGCATTGATAAAACAGTAGAAAGAGAAGGTTTTTCCCAAAAAGATCCTAGTTTTTGCGCATTTATCCCCCCACTAAGAAGACCATTCACAAAAGATGGAGCAACTTTCTCAGACGAAGCTAGTACTACATCTATACACGTAGATACACACCAAGCTGAATTAGCTGGTTGTTGAATTCGTTGAGGGTTTCCTTGCTGAACAAATGGTAACATATTGGGAAATATGTCAGCATTTGTAAAATTTACACTTGTAAAAAAAGTAAAAAATAAAGCATAAAATAAAAATGCTAACGCCCATCCCTTGCTCTTGAGAAATCTGCATATAATCATTTCTATAGCTCCCTTATTCCTTTATCACTCAACTTTAGAACGAGCCTCTTTGCAAACACCTTAAGCATAACATGCCAAATCTAGTTTGGTCAACTACTTGTTGACCACGCCAAACGCATGAAATTTTCCCCTTCCCCTCAAGTCTAATAATCGTTTTTTTGTACAAGAATTTTTACTTACAAAGCAAACAATTTATCAATAATCTTCTCAAACTATAAAGCAATATTAAATCTTTTTCGTTTATATAGCTGTTCCGATTTAAAACAATCTGTAGTATAATTAAACAATGGCATATTCTAAAGACACGCGAGAAATGGTCTTAAAATACCTCGCAAAGGGACATACTTATGAAGAAGCGCGT
>JAIRWP010000003.1 GCA_031268845.1 Lactobacillales bacterium
TACGCGCTTCTTCATAAGTATGTCCCTTTGCGAGGTATTTTAAGACCATTTCTCGCGTGTCTTTAGAATATGCCATTGTTTAATTATACTACAGATTGTTTTAAATCGGAACAGCTATAGTAAACTCCAACCATCATCTTGGCGGCAACATAGTACAGGTCCGACTATTAAAATTTTTTCTTGAATTGGCAAATTTTAACACCTCATATTTAACTTTCTTGAAATTTATTTTTGTAAAAATCAAGATCCGTCTAAATTTTCTATAATATCTTTGAAACAAATACGACAAAATCTAACCACTCTCCTAAAAACTTTGATTGTGCTAATTTTTGCGCATTGAGAAAATTATATTTTTTGATAAAAATTACAAGTATCTTTTTTATTTCAAAGTATTAGGCGATTTCTTTCGTATGCATAATACACTAATCATTTTTACAATACAACGCTAAATGAGAAGAAAACGTCTCATTTAAGATGTTAGGATTTGTTTAAGCGCTTTTTTCTTTGATTAACCATTTGCTCCACTTTTGGTAATATATTTTTTTGATTTTTTCAGCAAATTGACACCAAATATCTTTGGTGACAAAAGACGGGAAATAGAATGTAAATGGTTGATGACGCGCACAATTACTTTGATAGATAGTAAGATCAACTAAATCTTTAGTTTGAGTTTCTACTAATTGAGAACATATAGAGTACAGCCTTATTTTTAAATTTTTTTGTATATATGGATCAAAATCTGAGTAAAATTGAAAATAAAGTGGAAGTTTACTTTCAAATAGCACATTATCGATTAATTGATTTAAAAAATAGCGTGTATAATCATTTTGCTTAAATGAATTTTTTAAAATGCTAGTGTTATTGATTAATTTTTCTTGAAGAAGATGGTTAAAGTTTGCTTTGTGAAGATTTTTTTGGCAAAAGTCTTCCAAATAACGTTCAGCAGTAAATGATTTAAACTTGATAGGAAGAAATTGATATAAATTAATAAAATGAGTTAAATTTATTGCAAGATTTCTTTTTAGATTCTCATTTAAAAATAAAGGAAGAGATTTGTTTAAATTTTTAACGAATATTTCTGCTTCGGGATGGATTGAAGTTTTGGATGAGAATTTCTCAGCTTGTTCTGGATGCAATAGACGATATCCTAAAATTAAAAATTCTAAATCATTTGCCTTTATAAAAGGAAAAGCTTGATTGAAAGCGTCTGTTTCGCAACTTTTTAAAGCTTTATTAGCTTTTTTAAATTTTATAGAATAAAAGAAAATTGCTATTAACCAAATTTCAAAACATTTATTGAGGTTGTGATTAAGTTTTTTTATTAAACTTTGTTTGCATTCTTTAAAAATTGCCCATTCTTCAGCAGTAAAGAAATTATTTATTAAATCAAAAGGTGCGATACTTTGAAAAAATTGAATTAAGAACCAGCGAATATTTTTTTCTTCGCCTTGAAGTGATTTTTTAGTAAAGTTAATTGAAAAATGTTCGAGTAAAATATTTAATTTGTTTTTTCGTCGTTGAAATGTAGCGCGACTAAGATAGTATTTATTGCAGAAAAATGTTGAATTGAGGTGTTTTTTGACGAGGAGCTCTTTTAGTAATTGATAGGAAGGACTGTTTTCTAGAAGTTCTTGTATTTTATAATATTCAGATTCTCTAATTTTTCGATCAATTAAAAAAAGCAGCATATTTTTCTCCTTATTCTCAAATTCTCGTATAATAAATAGCAGATAATTGTTTTTTGGTCATGGTAAAAAAGAAAGAGAATGTTTGTAAAGATGAATAAGAAAACAAAGAAAAAAATTTTGATTTATGAGGAATTAGAGATTGGTATGCTTTTGGCAGCTACAGGTGGTTTTATGGATGCATATAGTTATCTAACTCATGGATGGCGTTTTGCTAGTTTGCAGTCAGGGAACGTTATTTTGATGGCGATCCATTTAATTAGAGGGCAATTTAATCAAGGTTGGATATATTTATTTCCTATTTTTGCATTTGCGATTGGTGCCGGGATCAATTTTCTTTTAAAAGATTTTGCTTCCAAGAGAAATTTGCGTCGTCATCAGTTCAGCTTGCTGATTGAATTGATAGGCGTTAGTATTTGTGGTCTATTTGCGAGTGTTTTGTCAAATAATGCCTTTATTTTTTTACTATCTTTTTTTGCAGCTATTCAAGCAGATACCTTTAAAAAATTACGTGGCATGCCTTATGCCAATATTATGATGACTGGGAATATCAGAACAACAGGATCAATGTTGATTGGTGGAATTTTCTCAAAAAACTCTGAGATGTTAATAAAAGGGCGCAATGCTTTTTTAGTTGTGATAAGCTTTTTTCTTGGTGCTTTGCTTAGCGCAACACTTGTCCCTTATACGAAAAATTTTACGATTTTAGGAGCAAGCATCTTACTTTGGTTAACTTTTATTATTATCCGCAGGGAGAATAAATTATCTGATAAGTTAAAAATTGTTAAATAAATCGCTTGCATAGATCACTTCCTTTTGCGAAAATGTTTTTTGAGATAAGGAGTTGTATTAATTGGAATTATTTGATAGCTTGCGCTTTAAAATCGTAAGACGTGGCATTAGAATTGTTTTCCCAGAGAGCACTGATGCTCGTATTTTAGGCGCAGCAGCACGTTTAAAAGTTGAGCAATTGATGGAACCTGTTTTAATTGGAAATGTAGAAGAGGTTCAAACAGCAATCAACAATCGAGGTTTGCAGCCATCAATGTTTGAGATTATTGATCCATCAAATTATGAATATTTTAAAGAAATGTTAGACGCTTTTGTTACTGTGCGTAGAGGTAAGATTACTGAGGAAAAAGCACGTGAGCTGTTGCTAAATGATTATAATTATTTTGGCACAATGCTTAGCTTTATGGACAAAGCAGATGGAATGGTGTCAGGTGTGATTCATTCGACCAGTGATACCGTTCGACCGGCGTTGCAGATTATTAAAACGCGTCCTGGCGTTATACGAACTTCAGGAGCATTTTTGATGGTTCGCGGACGTGATCAAGAAAAATATTTATTCTCTGATTGTGCAATTAATATCAATCCTAGCGCACAAGAATTAGCAGAAATTGCGGTAGAATCTGTGCGAACTGCAGAAATTTTTGATATTGATCCTAAAGTTTCTTTATTAAGCTTTTCAACTAAGGGCTCAGCCAAGTCCCCTGAAGTTGAAAAAGTGGTCAAAGCAACCAAAATTGCTAAAAGCTTAGCGCCTGATTATATTATTGATGGTGAGTTGCAATTTGATGCTTCTTATGTCGAATCTGTTGCACGTTTAAAATCACCTGATTCATCAGTGGCAGGAAAGGCAACGGTTTTTGTTTTTCCAGATTTGCAATCGGGCAATATCGGCTATAAAATCGCTCAGCGCCTTGGTAATTTTGAAGCTATTGGTCCCATCTTGCAGGGGCTTAATAAACCAATTTCTGATCTCTCACGTGGAGCAAATGAAGAGGATGTATATAAATTGGCCATTATTACAGCTGCACAAACGTTGTTGAATAAAGGTTGAAATAATAAATACAAAGCATTTTAAACGAGAAATTTTGTTTAAGGTGCTTTTTATTTAAAAAATGCGTATTCTTATTTTTGAAAAGAAATTGTAACTAGGAAGGAGGCACAATAATGAAAGCAGAGATTATTGCGATAGGAACAGAGCTTTTGATGGGACAGGTGGTAAATACAAATGCCGCTGTTATTTCTGAATATTTGGCTGATCTAGGAATTGATATTTATTATCATGTTACCGTTGGAGATAATAGAAAGCGGCTTAAAGAAGCTATTTTGCAAGCAGAGAGGCGTAGTGATTTATTGATTTTAGTTGGAGGTTTGGGGCCTACAGAAGATGATGTGACCAAGCAGGTTTTGGCAAAGCATTTGTCAGAGAAGTTGGTGTTTGATCCTTCAAGCAAGAAAAAATTAGAAGATTATTTTGCGCAAACAAAGCGCGAAAAGACGGCTAATAATGAGCGGCAAGTTCTGGTGATGGAAAATGCAAAAGCGCTTTTTAATCATGTAGGCTTAGCGGCAGGCGCTTTTTTGCAAAAAAACAATCATTGCTATGCGGTTTTACCTGGCCCACCAAGTGAGATGAAAACAATGTTTACTAAAGAGTTGAAGCCATTGTTGCAAGAAATTGTGGATGAGAATGAGCAAATTCATGTTAGAGTGTTGCGTTTTTATGGAATCAGCGAATCACAGTTAGCGACTAAGTTAGAGAGATTAATTTTAGAGCAAACTACTCCAACGCTTGCACTTTATGCTAAAAAGACAGAAGTGACTTTGCGCTTGGCAACAAAATCAAAGAGTACAAGTGAGGCGATAAAAAGATTAGATAAGTTAGAGCAAAGTGTTTTAGCTACAGAAGATGTTGTTTCTTACTTTTATGGATATGGAGATGATAATTCTCTAGCGAAAGTAGTCGTTTCTTTGCTAAAAGAAAAAGGCAAAGTGTTAACAGCAGCGGAAAGTTTAACAGCGGGCTTATTTCAGTCTACCCTTGGGGATATAGAAGGAGTTTCTGAAGTTTATAAAGGTGGAATTGTAGCTTATTCCTTGGAGGCAAAAGCAAAGTTGCTGAGAATTTCTGAGGCAAGTTTACTAGAAGAAGGTGTGGTTTCAGAGTTTACAGCACGGATGATGGCGGAAAATTCTATGGAGATTATGTCTGCGGATTATGCTCTTTCTTTTACAGGAGTGGCAGGTCCGAATTCTTTAGAAGGAAATTCATTAGGCACAGTGTGGATTGGTTTTGCAAGGCGCGCTCAAACGCCAGTGGCTCGTTTATTTCATTTTAGTAAAACAAGACAGTTTATACGCGAAAGTACCGTGATGTGCGGACTTGATATTCTGCGTAGGGAGTTATTGAAAAATTAGTTTAGCTAATAAGAAAAAAATTCGTTAAATTGCTTGCAACTTTTTTAAAATAAAGATAGACTATAGCAAAGAAAGACGAACAAGCGTTTGTTGCAGTTTTGGGAGGATTTTATTTTGACGAAGGATAATAGACAAGAAGCGTTGAATCAGGCATTGAAGAAGATTGAAAAAAATTTTGGTAAAGGTTCTGTTATGAAGTTAGGCGAAAAGGTCGATCAGCAAATTTCTGCAGTGTCATCAGGTTCTTTAGCTTTAGATCTGGCTTTAGGTGTTGGTGGATATCCAAAGGGGAGAATTATCGAAGTTTATGGACCAGAGTCTTCCGGGAAGACAACGGTAGCTTTACATGCTATTGCAGAAGTTCAACGCCAAGGTGGTGTGGCGGCTTTTATCGATGCTGAGCATGCGCTAGATCCTTTATATGCACAAAAGTTAGGAGTTAATATTGATGATTTACTGTTATCACAGCCAGATACAGGAGAGCAAGGCTTAGAGATTGCAGATGTTTTAGTATCTTCAGGTGCAGTGGATATTATTGTTGTAGACTCTGTAGCCGCTTTAGTTCCGCGAGCAGAAATTGAAGGAGAGATGGGCGATGCACACGTTGGTTTGCAAGCACGTTTAATGAGTCAAGCACTGCGAAAACTTTCAGGTACCATTAATCGCACCAAAACGATTGCGATGTTTATTAATCAGATTCGTGAAAAAGTTGGAGTTATGTTTGGCAATCCTGAAACGACCCCTGGAGGACGGGCATTAAAATTCTATGCAACAGTTCGTCTGGAAGTTCGTCGTGGCGGGCAAATAAAAGAAGGAGCTGAAGTTGTTGGAAATGATACAAAAATTAAAGTAGTGAAAAATAAAGTGGCGCCGCCATTTAAAGTAGCGGAAGTTGAGATTATGTATGGGGAGGGAATCTCGCGTACAGGTGAAGTGATTTCGATGGCTGTAGAAAGAGATATTATTAATAAATCTGGCGCTTGGTATGGCTATAATGATGAGCGAATTGGTCAGGGAAAAGAAAAAGCTAAGCAATATTTAAAAGAAAATTCAGCTATCTTTGAAGAAATTTATCAAAAAGTGCGTACAGCTTATGGTATTTCAGGATCAGCAGCAGAGGAAGTAGCTCCTTTGGAATTAGAAGAAGTGGTTGTTGGAGAAGTTGAGTAATTACAAGGGTATTTTATTTTGAATTTAGATCAGTTTATTTTGTTTGATGGGGCGATGGGGACACAGTTACAAGCTCGAGGTTTGTCAATAGGCGAAAATCCAGAGTATTTTAATTTGTCTCATCCAGAAATTGTAAAAAGCATTCATAAAGATTATGTCAACGCAGGTGCGGATGTTATTACGACGAATACTTTTCAAGCAAACCGTAAGAAAGTGAAGCAAGAAGATTTATCAACGATTATTTCTGCTGCTATTTCGCATGCGAAAGCTGCAAATGCTTCATATGTAGCATATGATATGGGGCCGATTGGTCAATTGTTAAAACCTATGGGGACGCTTACCTTTGATGATGCGTATGATATTTTTAGGGAACAAGTTATCTTGGCAGAGTGCTTTGGTGCTGATTTAGTAATAGTTGAGACTGTTTCTGATTTACTTGAGGCTAAAGCTGCTATTTTAGCCGTGAAAGAAAATACACAGTTGCCTGTTTTTGTAACGATGAGCTACCAAGCAGATTCAAGAACTTTTGTGGGGGCTGATCCTTTAACGGCAACGTTGACTTTACAGGCTCTAGGAGTAGATGCTTTAGGTGTTAACTGCTCTTTAGGTCCCGTAGAACTTTTACCAATAGTTGAAACGATTTTAGAATATGCCAAAGTACCAGTTATGGTTCAGGCAAATGCAGGCTTGCCAGAGATTGTAAGTGGAGAAACACTTTATAAGTTGACAGTTAAAGAATATGCGCAAGCTGTAAAGAGAATGATTGATAAAGGCGTGCGAATTGTTGGAGGTTGTTGTGGAACGACACCAGAATTTACGAAGGCAATGCATGCTTTGTTTAAAAATTCAAAAATCGTGCAAACAGCTCCAAAAGATGTTTGTGCTGTTACTAGTGGACTTAAGACAGTGATTTTAGATAATCGTTTGACTCTCATTGGTGAGCGAATTAATCCTACGGGGAAAAAATTATTGAAAAAAGCGTTGCGTAATCAAGATTTAGCTTATATTTTCTGCAATTCGGAAAGTAAGCCACAACTAAAAAATATGTTACAATAACCTCATGTTAAAGATTGCGAAAAAATCCAAAGTCAACATATTAAGCTCTATTCAAAAAGGCGAAATAGACGCC
>JAIRWP010000054.1 GCA_031268845.1 Lactobacillales bacterium
AAAAATAAAATTGAAAAACTATGGGCAAATTTAAAAAATTGGTTGCGTTTGAATTCTAAAAATTACTTAACAATTCAGGATGCTATCGCAGCTTATTTTAAATCGGAATAGCTATAACTTGATTAAATCGATTCTAAGTCATCTTCTACTTCTGCAAGATCTGGTTTTATCAAAACTTCACGTGGTTTAGTTCCTACTGACGTACCGATCACACCAGCCTCTTCTAATTCTTCAACAATCCGCAAAGCACGATTATATCCAGTTTTAAAGCGTCGCTGAATAAATGAAGCACTAGCTGTTTGCGCTTCAATCACCATACGTTTAGCTTCTTCAAAATATTCGTCATGATCATTATTTGATGCACCATTATCACTTGGTGAACTTTGTGTAATTTCGCCTGGATCAAAGCGCTCATTATAATTAACCTCTTGCTGATTTTTAACAAAATCTACTAAACATTCAACTTCTTCATCGCTTAAAAAAGCTCCTTGCACGCGAAGCGGATTGTTGCCATCAATCGGTTTATAAAGCATATCTCCTCGACCAAGCAACTTTTCTGCACCATTTGTATCTAAAATCGTCCGCGAATCAGTTCCACTCGAAACAGCAAAAGCAATTCTAGATGGAACATTAGCTTTAATTAAACCAGAAATAACGTCAACTGATGGCCTTTGCGTTGCCAAAATCATATGAATCCCCGCTGCACGCGCCTTTTGTCCCAAGCGAATAATGGCTTCTTCTACATCCTTACTAGCAACCATCATTAAGTCTGCTAACTCATCTACAATTACAACAATAAGAGGCATCGTTGGATAGTTTTCACCATTTTCAACATTTTTTCTTTGAACCATTGCATTATAACTAGAAATTTTGCGTACATTAAATTGTGAAAACAGCTCATAACGCCTTTCCATTTCCTCAACAACTTTATTTAAGGCTTGAGCGGCTTTTCTAGGATTAGTAACCACAGGCGTTAATAAATGTGAGATGCCATTATAAATCGAAAGTTCTACCATTTTAGGATCAATCATCATCAGCTTGACTTCGTTTGGTTTGGCCTTCATTAAAATACTAGAAATAATTACATTAACCGCCACAGATTTACCAGAGCCAGTGGAACCAGCAATCAAAACATGAGGCATGCGCTCTAGATCCATAATTTGAATCTCACCAGCAATATCTCGACCTAATGGCACTTCCAAAAGCTTATCTGAATGCTTAAAGGTATGCTCAACCACATCGCGAAATGACACCATACTAATCTGAGTGTTAGGAATTTCAATCCCAATCAAGGATCTTCCAGGAATAGGTGCTTCCATTCGCACATCTTTAGCAGCTAAAGCCAGAGCAATATCATCAGTTAGCCCAATAATACGACTGACCTTAACACCAATTGGCGGTTTCATCTCATATTTGGTCACAGAAGGACCAATGCTTACTCCTGTAATGCGAATCTCAATCCCAAAACTAGCAAAAGTCGTTTCTAATTTTTTAGCATTTTCCACAGCTTGTTTATGTTCATTAGACTGATCTGTTTCTGGAATTCGAGAAAATAAAGAAATCGAAGGCAGCACGTAATCAAAGTTTTCAGGCTCTTCTTTAATATCAATTTTTAGTGATTCTTCATCATCTTCTTCAATTAATGGCAAAAAATCTTCTGCCTCTTCCTTAGAAGTTGCAGTAGTGCTTGATAGCGGCATATCCTTAAAACTAGTAATCACAGGAAGTGTCGACTGCTCCACTTCCTTTTTCTGAGATAACTGCTGCTTTTGTTTTTCAGTTAAAATCTCACTCGGACTAAAAGGGCGTATAAAATTTGTTACTTTTTCTTTTAATGTTTTTTTATCTTTAACAATTGAAGCTTGCTTATCCTTTTTAAGATTAGCTTTCTCTTCTTCCACAAAATGATCACGAACAAATAAACGATGGAAAAATAATAAAATCTTTTGTCCAATATTTATCAAAGTTCCCATATTAATTGGCAACAGCAAAAACGCTCCTACAATCATAGAGACTATAGCTACAATATAACTACCTACCTGGGAAACTAAAAAATGAGTCAGAGAATATAAAAAGCTGCCAAAAATTCCTCCACCCAAGTAATTATTGATTTTAAAATGAATAAAGTCCTGCCACCATAAATCAACTGTTGTTCCAAAAATATGTGGCTTTTTTGCAGCTACACTTTTAAACATATTGATATGTAAAAAAAGCAATAAACCTAAATAAAAAGGAAAGATTCCTGAAAAATTTATTTTATTCTTTGAATGCGCTGGTTTTCTGCTAGTTTTACGTGCCTTCATTTGACGAACTTTCATAAAATATTGAACCGCAAAACAGCTCAATAAAAAAGCAAACAGACGAAAAGTATTGCCTACAAAAAAACGTAAAATATTTGCTAAACAAACTCCAAAAAAGCCTAAACGAAAAATCGTAAATGACATTCCCATGGTAAATAAAGCAACAAAAAGTCCCGCTCGAATTTTTTTTTCATTTAACTTCTGTACTTTTGTCTTACGCGCCAAAGTTGCTCCTTCTTTCTTTAAGCTTTTCCTTAGCAGATAAGCTTCAAATAATCACCTAATTATAACATAGAGAAAAAACAGAGCTGAAGTTGAGATTCAAAAGAAACGGATAATATTTGTACATCTATTGATCATTTTCATAATGCAACTTACCATCTAAGTATGTTGCAAAAAGCGTCATATCTGGATTTAAAACTACAAAATCAGCAGCTCTTCCGGTAAAAATTTTTCCACAACGATCATCAATTTTACAACTTATCGCAGGGATAAGACTTGCCATCATAACAGCTTCTTCGCTAGTCGCAATTCCCCAGTCTACAACATTTTTAATAGCATCTTTTAACTGCAAAATAGAGCCCGCAAGATTTCCCGAAAGCAGTCGAGCTGCACCGTCCTTAACCTTAACATCAAATTCTCCTAAGGTATATCGACCATTAGGCATTCCTCCTGCACGCATACAATCAGTGATCAAAGCTACATGTTCACATCCTACAGCTTTCAACAAAATCTGAGCAGCAATCGGATGAACATGATGACAATCACAAATTAACTCTGCATATGTATGCTTTTGACTCATCAGTGCACCTACCATTCCTGGCTCACGATGCGTCAAAGCGCGCATACCATTATATGCATGAACCCATACACTTGCTCCAGCAGCTACGATATCCTTTGCTTCATTAAATGTTGCATTAGAATGACCAAGCGCTACCACAACTTCATCATCTACCACTTGGCAAACAAAATCATAAGCACCCGCACACTCAGGCGCAATTGCAATTTTTTTGATTAAACCACTAGCTGCCCTTTGCCATTTATGAAATTCTTCAATGCTTGGACTTCTCATATATAAAGGATTTTGTGCACCTTTATATTCTTTTGTAAAATAAGGGCCTTCAAAATAAAGCCCTTGAATCTTAGCTCCTGTTGCTTCTTTATAATGTGCACCAATACCTTCTACAACCTGCTCTAACAGCTCATACTCCGCCGTTAAAGTTGTTGGCAGAAAAGACGTTACTCCACAACTAAGCAAACCTTCTGACATCGTTGTAATAACATCTTCCCAATTGTTATCCATCACATCTACACCTTTAAATCCATGAATATGGGTATCAACAAAACCTGGCGCAATCCACTTTCCTGAATAATCAACAACTTCTACTGGCATATCTGACAGTTCTTCATAAAATTTGCCAAATCTACCATCTTGAATTTCTAAATATCCTCGACCTTTAGTTGAGTTTGCATAAAAAAACTTATCTGCCAAAATATACTTTTTCACCATAGCTAATCTCCGTTCTATTAGAAAAAACTTATGCTATTATTGTATAATGCCTAAAAATTGCGGTCAAAAGTAAACATCGTAAAATCGAAGCGCTTAATAGCATTGTTTAATTTATGGAGAAAACTTTGGAAACAATAAAAGTGAAGAATCATAAAGACGTTGCAAAAATTTGGTAAAATCTGAAATTGATAAAGATAAATCCTATGAATGACTTAATCTCAAAAGAAAAGCTGAATTAATGATAGAAAAAAACATTTTATTTGCTCAACTCGATTTATTAAAATACCGGCGGTCGGGGTCGAACCGACACGTCCTTGCGGACACTGGATTTTGAGTCCAGCGCGTCTGCCAATTCCGCCACGCCGGCAAAAATATAAGTGTAGAAAGGCGGTAATCGGATTTGAACCGATGATCAAGGTTTTGCAGACCCGTGCCTTACCACTTGGCTATACCGCCAGAATTACCTATCTTATAAAAAACTGGGGTAGCTGGATTCGAACCAACGCATGAGGGAGTCAAAGTCCCTTGCCTTACCGCTTGGCTATACCCCAAAATTAAAATTAAGGGCGAGAGATGGGAATCGAACCCACGAATGTCGGAGCCACAATCCGATGCGTTAACCACTTCGCCACACCCGCCATCAAATAAATATATGCCATTAAATAAAAGCACGGGCAGCAGGAATTGAACCCACACCAAAGGTTTTGGAGACCTTTGTTCTACCTTTAAACTATGCCCGTAAATAATGGAAGGAGAGAGATTCGAACTCCCGAACCAAAAGGAGCGGATTTACAGTCCGCCGCGTTTAGCCACTTCGCTATCCTTCCAAATATAAACGGTCCCGACGGGAATCGAACCCGCGATCTTCGCCGTGACAGGGCGACGTGATAACCGCTACACCACGGGACCAAAAATTTAATATTTCATATGGAGGTTAACGGGATCGAACCGCTGACCCTCTGCTTGTAAGGCAGATGCTCTACCAGCTGAGCTAAACCTCCATAATTATTTTTCAAATGACCCGTACGGGAATCGAACCCGTGCTACCGCCGTGAAAGGGCGGTGTCTTAACCGCTTGACCAACGGGCCATTAAAACTTACGGAGAGTAAGGGATTCGAACCCTTGAGACAAGTAATCCTCGTCTACATGATTTCCAATCATGCTCCTTTAACCAACTCGGACAACCCTCCCAAAGCAAATTCTCAATACTCTCCACAACTCCGCCAACAGGGCTCGAACCTGTGACATCATAATTAACAGTCATACGCTTACCAGCTTAAGCTAAACCTCCACCAAAAAAGCATGGCAGCTCCCTACTCTCGCAAGGAAAATCCTAACTACCATCGGCGTTATAGAGCTTAACTTCTGTGTTCGACATGGAAACAGGTGTATCCTCTA
>JAIRWP010000080.1 GCA_031268845.1 Lactobacillales bacterium
AAGTTAATTAAAGAAGATGATATCGCTATTTATGTAGGAAGAGATACTTGTCCAGATTGTCAGAGAATTATGCCAAAGCTTAAAAAACAATTAAAAAATAATAAAAAAACATTGTACTACTTTGATACTACAGCCAAAGGAGAAAAACTTTTTCACTATCGAAAATTTTATAATTCTTTAGGAGTAAAAGCTGTCCCATCGATTATTATTGCCAAAAATGGAAAAGTGAAAAAAGTGTTTAATTTAGAAAAAGATCAAACAAGTTTATCTAAAATTATTAAGGAGGAAATTTAAATGAATCGTTTACAGAAATTCAATTTATTTGTAATATTTACCTTTTTTCTTGGAGTGATTTCTCCTTCGATAAGAGCAGTAGCTGCTACTAATGAAGAAAGATTACAACATGGAGGGCAGGCTTTATTAAATTTAGCAGCTGAAATTTCAGGAATTAGCGGAGTAGCTGAACATTGCTTATGAAAAATATTAAAAAAATTGAAATAGTTAGTGTAGCTTTTGTAGACATGGGTTTTTTGGTGAGCTTAATTTTCTTTGTTATTGATTTTTTTAATGGCTTTATTACCTTTAGAAAGACTTTGCAACTATTTTTTATGTTTCTTTTTTGCATCTCTGCTACTTATTCTTTGGTTATTAACAGGAAAAGTTTTTTTGAAAAGTTTTTCAATGAAGACGGAACAGTTAAAAAAGAATATAAAGAGTATTTGGAAAAAAGGAAGAAGAAATGAAAGTTGGCGTATAAGCCTTAGAGCCTGTTAACTTGTCTCAGAGCGATGAATGATTTTGGCTATTTTTTCGTATTTTTTCGTTAAAAAACCTGTCGGGTTCCTTACGATTTGTTCAAGCTTTGCTTGATTACAATTTGTATAATGGGATTCACTTCGCTAGAGATCATTAACAGGTTCTTAGGTATTCAAGAGTCATCAAAACCATTTCTTCCATAGATGGCTTATTTTTTCGATCTCCACTAGCTTTTTTTACTCTGTGGGCTTCTTTCACGATTTCAATCATCTTCTTAAACGTTTCTTTTTTACTCCCGTTAGTCTTCTAAAATTTTTGGCTTTCATAATTATATTTTACTTTATTTAACATACGTTTGGAAAGAAGTCTAATATGTTGTTTAAGTTATTGCGTTTGCTTTCCTTTTTTGTTTAAATAAATTTGAAGATATGAGTTATGTGGAACCACGATGATTCGTCTTGTTGAGCATTTTTTGGTGTGCAATAGAGCGGATCATTTTTTATTTTAGAAAGGATAAAGAGGATGTCAAAGATTAACGTTACATTTTCAGATGGAGCAGTAAAAGAGTTTGCAGCAGGAACCACGGTGTTGAAAATCGCTGAAGAGATCAGCAAATCGTTGGCGAAGAAAGCACTGGCAGGCAAGTGGAAAAATGAGTTGGTGGACGTTTCTTACCCGCTGAGCAAAGACGGTACGCTAGAGATTATCACGCCTGATCACAAAGAGGCACTTTCAATTTTGTGTCATTCCGCAGCGCATTTATTTGCGCATGCTGCCGCGCGTTTATTTCCGGAGATTCATTTTGGTGTAGGTCCAGCAATTGAAAATGGTTTTTATTATGATACTGATAACGGTGAACAGCAAATCAATGAAGAGGACTTGCCACAGATCGAAGAAGAGATGATGAAGATCGTCAAAGAAAATCTTCCGATTACTCGTTGTGAAATAACGCGAGGTGAAGCGTTGGAAATTTTTAAAGAGAATCCTTATAAAATCGAATTAATCAATGATTTGCCTGCAAATGAGCGCTTAACAATTTACTCGCAAGGAGAGTTTGCTGATCTTTGCCGCGGAGTGCATGTCCCGTCAACTGGACGAATTCAGGTGTTTAAGTTGTTAAATGTGGCGGGCGCTTACTGGCGTGGAGACTCCAAACGTCCGATGATGCAACGAATTTACGGAACGGCCTTTTTTGATAAAAAAGAGTTGAAAGCCTTTTTGAAGACTCGTGAAGAGGCAAAAGAACGGGATCATCGTAAACTTGGAAAAGAGCTCGATTTATTTATGATTTCGCAAAAAGTCGGTAGTGGCTTGCCGTTTTGGTTGCCAAATGGGGCAACTATTCGTCGAACAATCGAACGTTATATTGTGGATCAGGAGCTAAAGCGTGGTTATCAGCATGTGTATACACCGATTATGGCGGATGTGGAGTTGTATAAAACATCCGGGCATTGGGATCATTATCATGAAGATATTTTTCCGCCAATGGAGATGGGAGATGGTGAGCAGTTGGTGTTGCGTCCAATGAACTGTCCACATCATACGCAGGTGTACAAGAACCAAGTTCGTTCGTATCGAGAGTTGCCGATTCGCATTGCGGAACTTGGGATGCAACATCGTTATGAAAAGTCAGGATCCTTGTCAGGATTGCAGCGTGTGCGCGAGATGACGTTAAATGATGGGCATATTTTTGTGCGAGCTGATCAGATTAAAGATGAATTTAAGCGTGCCTTAACGTTAATGGTGGATGTTTATCGTGATTTTAATATTACGGATTACCGTTTTCGCTTGAGTTATCGTGGTTCTAAAGATAAAGAGAAGTATTACGATAATGATGCGATGTGGGAAAATGCGCAAACAATGTTGAAGGGTGCGATGGATGACCTTGAGTTAGACTATTTTGAAGCAGAAGGCGAAGCAGCGTTTTATGGACCGAAACTTGATGTGCAGGTGAAGACAGCGCTTGGGAATGAAGAGACGTTGTCAACGATTCAGCTGGATTTCTTATTGCCCGAGCGGTTTAATTTGTCGTATATCGGTCAAGATGGCAAAGAGCATCGACCAGTGATGGTTCATCGTGGGATAGTATCAACAATGGAACGTTTTGTCGCTTACTTGATTGAAGTCTACAAGGGAGCATTTCCAACTTGGTTAGCGCCTGTGCAAATAAGCGTGATCCCTGTTTCCAACGAAGCACATGTTGATTATGCTTGGGAAGTGTGTGTGGCATTGAAAGAAGCAGGAATTCGCGCCAAAGTCGATGATCGCAATGAAAAAATGGGTTATAAAATTCGTCAGTCGCAGATGAAAAAAATTCCTTATCAGTTGGTTGTTGGTGATCAAGAGATGACGGAGAAAACGGTCAATGTTCGTCGCTATGGCTCAAAGAAGACGCATGTGGAAAGTCTGGAAGAGTTTATTAAAAATATTTTGAAAGATGTGGAAAACTATTCTCGAACAGCAAAGTAACAATACTCTAACTTGTTTAAAATGCAAAATGACGAATTGCTTCACGAAAAACACCCACAAAAACCTTATCGTTGACTCAAATCCAGATCGTGATGCTTGCGTTTTTAAGTATTCTTATAAAAAGATGATGCAAGTTAAAATATTTGAAGTAAAACACCTTTTTCTCTATTTTTTATACTAATCATCAACCTTCTAAAACTAATCAATCAAAATAACTTATTAACTGAAAATACTCTCATTGGCATGGAAGCTACAGGACATTACTGGCTATCCCTGTATTCATTTTTAACTGGTTTAGGCTTTCATGTAACAGCTTTTAACCCCCTACAATCTGATTCTCTGCGAGACTTTTATATTCGCAAAACCAAAACGGACAGTATCGACGCTGTGCTGATTGCCCAAGTTATCCGACTTGATTTACCATCCGCAACACAGCTGCCAGAAGAGGATCTTTTTCGTCTTAAACAGCTTGAACGCTTTCGCTATAGTGTGGTTGATCGGATATCTGATTTAAAACGAAAAATTATTTCTTGTTTAGATCAAGTCTTTCCGGAATATGATGAGCTGTTTTCAGATATGTTTGGCTAGAGCATTTATAAATCCTTGTGATTTCTTACTTTTAGATGAACCTACTTGCGCATTAGATAAAAATAATGAGCAAATATTTTTAGACTCTTTAAAAAATTTAGTATCGAAAAAAACAATCATCATTGTTTCTCATCGAACAAGAATTTTTTCTTATTGTGAAAAAGTTTATGAAATGATAAAAATTACAAAAAACAAAACAACTATTAATAAATTGATATTACGGAAGATCTAATGAAAGTAAATGATGAAAAGCTTGATAATTGCATGGGAATAATAGCAAAAGAAACTCTTGCTAAAGGATTAGAATTAGAAATTAACGTAGTATAGCTATTCCGATTTAAAATAAGCTGCGATAGCATCCTGAATTGTTAAGTAATTTTTAGAATTCAAACGCAACCAATTTTTTAAATTTGCCCATAGTTTTTCAATTTTATTTTTG
>JAIRWP010000089.1 GCA_031268845.1 Lactobacillales bacterium
ATTTTTGAGAGCTTGATAGAAGGCTTAAAAATCGCTTTTGATGAGATTTCTAAGAAAGATATTGTAGCTTGGTTTGTTGAATGTGGTTATTAATAATCTTTTTGCAAAGTGCTATAAAAGTGAAAGAAAAGGTAAATGAGTCATTTACAAAAGCAAAACAAAAAGTGGACAATGTTAATCCTCAACTTAATACAGCCAAGAATGCTTTTTCTAGCACTTTTAACACAGCAAAAACGACAATAACAGAAATTTTAAGAAAAAATTATACCGTGACCATCGTAGGAAGGGACAAAAATGGCTTTTTCACCAAAAAGGTCACCAATATTCGCCCCACTCCTCACTCCATTAAATGGCGTTCAAAAAATCATTAGCTAACTTACAAAACTGCCAAAATTATTGTTTTTCCATTTCAATTTTTTCTACGCCATCCATATATGGACGCAGTACTTCAGGAAGTGTAACAGAGCCATCCTCATTTTGATAATTTTCTAAAACCGCAGCAACTGTGCGGCCAACTGCTAAACCGGAGCCATTAAGTGTATGTAGATATTTGATTTTACCATCCTCGCCGCGATAGCGTATTTTAGCTCGTCTTGCTTGAAAATCTTCTGTATTAGAGCAACTTGAAATCTCTCGATATGCGTTTTGCGCCGGAAACCACACTTCTAAATCATATGTTTTCGCTGCTGAAAAGCCCATATCTCCAGTGGATAAAGTCACAACTCGATAAGCAAGACCTAGCTTTTGCAAGATATTTTCTGCATTGTGCACCATCTTTTCTAGCTCTTTATATGACGTTTCTGGTTTTACAAACTTTACCATCTCTACCTTATGGAATTGATGCAAACGAACCAAACCACGTGTATCACGCCCTGCTGAACCTGCTTCACTACGAAATGAAGGACTAAAAGCCGTAAAATAAATTGGCAAATTTTTCTCATCGATAATTTCATTGCGATAATAATTCGTAAGCGGAACTTCCGCTGTTGGAATCAAAGTGTAAGAAGTATTTTCTAACTGAAATACATCTTCTTTAAATTTGGGAAAATTCCCCGTACCAAACATTGAAGTCGCATTTACAATATAAGGTGGAATTACTTCTGTATAACCTTCCTTAGCATGCTCATCGAGCATAAAATTATACAATGCCCGCTCTAGTTTTGCGCCTAATCCCTTATAAAATAAAAAACGTGCTCCCGTAACTTTTGCCCCACGTTCGAAATCTAATATTTTTAAACTTTCTCCTAAATCCCAGTGAGCTTTTATTTCGAATTTAAATTTTGGAAGCTCACCAACACGCCGAACTTCAACATTTGCCTTCTCATTTTCTCCAATAGGAACATCCTGATAAGGTATGTTGGGTAAAGTTATAATTAAGTATTGCAATTTTTCGTCAATCTCATCTAATTGATCATCAAGTTTTTTAATTTCTTCGCCAACTTTTTGCATCTTTGCGATTTTTTCTGTGGCATCCTCTTGATCACGCTTCATTTGCGCAATCTCTTGAGAAGCTAGATTACGATTATTTTTTAATTTTTCTATTTTTACTAAAAACTCACGACGTAATTCATCCAGATTTTTTAACTCAACTAAAACTTCTGGTTTTACTCCTCGCGTAGCCAATTTTGATGTAACCTCTTCAAAATTTACGCGGGTTTTTTTAATATCTAACATGTATGGACAACTCCCTTTTTCTTTTATGCATTATATCAAATTTGTGTAACGCAAAGAAAATTGAAAAATCAGGAAAAATAAATTATGCTTTTTTATGGTAGGGGTGACTGTATGGCGCAAAAAATAAAAACACTTTATGATGTGCAGCAATTATTTAAAATGTATGGGATTTATATATATTTAGGAAAGCGCATATATGATATCGAGTTAATGGAAATTGAATTAAGAAATCTTCATAAAGCAGGGTTAGTAGATGATCAAGTTTTTCGTACAGCCTTGCTTGTTCTGCGTTATGAACATCGTTTAGAGAAAAAACGTGAATTAAGCCTATCAAAGGAGGAATTTTAGGTGTTCGCTGCAAACATTATTTTATTTATTATTTTGCTTTTAATAGTGGGGCAAATTCTTTTTCAAAAAATGCAAGTAAAAAAAGCTGGTTTTACAGAAATTTATATTTTAAAAAAAGGTTATGCAGCGTGGAAGGGTAAAGTGAAAATCAAAGAGGCAAGATAAAAAGTGCAAGGAATCGTATCGTAAAGCAGAACATATATTTTTAGCTTTTAGTTATTCTTAATAAAAATGCTATAATTCATAGCATAAAGCTCGAACAAGGAGTTAACTATTATGACGTATGTTCCTAAAAAGAAAAAAAGTAAATTATCTACTTTTTTACTGTTATTGATTTTACTGATTGGATTGGCTTTAATTTTTAATAAAGAAATTCGTTATTTTTTAATGGGCTTAAATTCTGATCGTTACTCACGTAAGATCAGTGTCAAGAAACTCTACGACAATAACAAATCCAAACAACCATTTGACTTTGATGCGATTGCTCCTGTTTCAACAGAAGCTGTTTTAGCTGCTCAATTTTCTGCACAACCTTTACCAGTAATCGGTTTTGTTGCTATGCCTGATGTTAAAATGAAATTGCCGATTTTTAAAGGCTTATCAAACACCGCCCTCCTTTATGGCGCAGGAACAATGAAAAAAGAGCAAGTGATGGGCGAAGGAAACTACGCTTTGGCCAGTCACCGCGTGGAAAATCCTAACTTACTTTTCAGTCCAATACAGCGGGCACAAAATGGGATGATGATTTATATCACAAATCTTAATCAGATTTGGGCCTATAAAACCAAAGAAGTGATGCGGGTAACACCTGATCATGTCGAAGTAATCGATGATCTTCCAAATCAAAAGTTAATAACCCTTGTTACTTGTAATGACCCAGATGCAATCAAAAGAGTTATTGTCCATGGTGATTTTTCAAAGGTTTATGACTTTAAAAATGCTCCAAAAGCTATCTTAGATCCCTTTGATATCGATGATACGCAAGTTGATTGGAAAAATAACCCTTGGGGTAAATAAAGGAGGTTAATGTGCGCGGACAAATTCGCAAGGCCATTAGTGGGTTTTATTATATCTATGCAAATGGAAAAATCTATCAAACTAGAGCACGAGGCAATTTTCGCCAACGAAAAATCACCCCTTTAGTTGGTGACTTTGTAGAATTTGAAAGCAAAAATTTAATCGATGGTTACTTGTTAAAAATCTTTCCTCGAAAAAATGAACTATTCCGCCCAACTACCGCTAATGTGGATATAGGAATTATCGTAATAAGTTCGATAGATCCCGATTTTTCACTAAATTTACTGGATCGATTTTTAGTATTGCTTGAAGAAAAAAAGGTCCGTCCCCTTATCTATATCACTAAAATTGATTTATTAAATGAAGAAAAATTTTATGAAATAGCAAAATTAGCGCAAATATACCGAGATATCGGCTACACAGTAATTTTTTCAAAAGATGAGAGAGAGAAAATTGCCAAGCTAATTCAATACTTTCCTCACCACTTATTAGTGACGATAGGTCAGTCCGGTGTAGGAAAATCGACTCTTTTAAATACACTTTCGCCAACTTTAAAACTTCAAACGAGCAAAATTTCAAAAACTCTAGGGCAAGGAAAACATACAACACGTTTTGTTGAACTATTACCTTTATTTGACGGTCTGATTGCGGATACTCCAGGTTTTAGCTCTATTGATCTCTCAAAAATAAAAGCGACCGATTTACCAAAAATGTTCCCAGAATTTATTAAAGCTAGCCCATTTTGTAAGTTTCGCGAATGTTCACATACGCATGAACCAAGCTGTGAAGTGAAAACCAAAGTTGAGCAAGGTCAAATTGCTTTATCTCGTTATAAAAATTATTTAAACTTTTTAAGTGAAATCAGAAGTCAACGTCTGGATTAGAAAGGAAAATGAAAAATGAAAATCGCTCCCTCAATTTTAAGTGCTGATTTTGCTAATTTAGAACGAGATATTCGTTTAGTTGAAGAAAATGGAGCAGATTACCTTCATGTAGACGTTATGGATGGTCATTTTGTGCCCAATATCACAATGGGTGCAAATGTGGTGCAAGCAATTCGGCCGATCACCAAATTACCCTTAGATGTCCATTTAATGGTTGAAAAACCTGAACAGTTTATTGAAAATTTTGCCAATGCTGGGGCCGATATCATTTCTGTCCATATCGAAGCTACCGCTCATATCCATGCATTATTGCAAAAAATTAAAAATTTTAATAAAAAAGCTGGAATCGTAATTAATCCAGGGACACCAATAAATGCTATACAACCAGTACTGACTTTAGTAGATCAAGTTTTGATAATGACTGTTAATCCTGGCTTTGGCGGGCAAAAATTTTTACCGGAAACTTTAACAAAAGTCACAGAAATCGCCACAATCAAAAAAAATAACAACTATTCTTTTGAAATCGAGGTAGATGGCGGCATAAATGAGCATACAATTAGACTAGCCAAAAATGCCGGCGCAAATATCTTTGTCGCAGGCTCTTTCATTTATAATGCTGCTGATCCCGCTAAAAAAATGAAAATCTTACGGACCAGTATAGAGGATAAACTGTGAAAAATATTGCTCTAGTTGTTGATGGCTGCCAGTAAGGTGTTGAGAAATTCCTAAGAACCTGTTAACAATCTCTAGTGAAATGAATTGCGTTTATCAAGTTGTAATCAAGCAAAGCTAGAAATCACTCAAACAAAATATTTTCTACCACACCGTTCCATCCAGCAGCAAGCGCTTCTTCCACTTCTTTATCTAGAATTATCACTTACACAGTTTAGTTTACACTCTCTTTTTTCAGATTTTTCACTATAAATCCTCCTTTTTTAAAAAACTAAATCAATCATTTACTGAGCTTAATTCTGAAATTTTTCCTGTTTGCAAATAAACAATCCACTCACAAATATTCGTTACATAATCCCCGATACGCTCCAGAAAACCAGCAACCTTCAAATAATCATTCCCTGATACAATTGTATCAGGATTTTCTTGCATTTCATAAATTGAATGATCATAGATGCTACTATAATAGTTATTAACTACTTTATCCCACCGAGAAATCTCTTCTGCTCGCTTTGCATCATGTTCAATATAAGCCGTTAATACAGCATCCATCATTCTTTGCACTTGCATACTCATCTTAGAAATCTCATCTTCAATCTTTAAAATCCGTGTTTCTCCCTTAACCTGAATAGTTGATTTAGCAATCGAAACCGCATGATCTCCCATATGCTCCAAATCACCACTTGCCTTCATAATTGTGATAATTACACGCAAATCAGTAGTTACTGGTTGCTGTAAAGCAATCAGCTCAAAAGATTTTTGCTCAAGTTTAATTTCCAATTCATTTATATCGAAATCATGATCAATAACTTCTTGTGCAAGTTTGCGATCATGCTTGGTAAACGAAGCCACTGCTTTGTTTATTGCTTCAGAAACTTGATTTCCCATATCATAAAACTGACGATGTAACTTAATTAACTGTTGTTCAAATTGGCTGCGTAACATATGTATCGCCCCTTCTAATACCTCCATTACAAAAAATACTTATCAATAAATAATTTTACCATATTATTAATAAAAAATCTTTTCTACCCAAATTTTCCTGTTACATAATCTTCGGTTTCCTGTCTTTGTGGAGTCATAAAAATTTTCTTCGTTTTATCATATTCCATTAACTCACCATCCAAAAAAAAAGCTGTCCGATCAGAAATGCGCGAAGCTTGTTGCATATTATGAGTTACAATAATCAATGTATAACGACTTTTAAGCTCCAATAATAAATTTTCAATCTTTCCAGAAGAGATCGGATCAAGTGCTGAAGTCGGCTCATCTAGTAGAATAACTTCCGAATCTACTGCTAACACTCGAGCAATGCAAATTCGCTGCTGTTGTCCGCCAGACAACCCCAAAGCATTTTGTTGCAACTTGTCTTTTACATCGTCCCAAATGCCTACATCTTTTAAATTTTTTTCCACAGCCTCGCTCAATACTCTCTTATCGCGAACTCCTTTTAAACGCAAACCGTAGATAACATTTTCATAAATTGAAAACGGAAAAGGGTTTGGCTGCTGAAAAACCATACCGATCTCCTTACGAAGATTAACTGTATCAACCCTAGGTCCATAGATATCTTGTCCGTTATAAAAGATTGAACCCGTAATCGTCACATCCGGGACTAAATCATTCATGCGATTGATGGAGCGCAGCAAAGTTGACTTCCCACTACCTGATGAACCAATCAAAGCCGTAATTTCATTTTTATAAAAATTTAAAGAGATCGATTTTAAGGAGCGTTTTTTGCCATAATATAAATTTAAATCCCGCACACTAATAATCGTTGCTGCCTTTTTCATGCAAGTGGTTTCCTCCTAAGAGCCTGTTAACGATTATCTTTAACCAAAATGCCCTGAAACATAGTCTTCTGTTGCCTTAATCTTTGGTCTGGTAAAAATTTTCTTGGTTTGGTCATATTCAATAACCTCACCAGCATAAAAAAAGGCTGTATAGTCACTAATCCGCGCAGCTTGCTGCATATTATGCGTGACGATAATAATCGTATAATCCTTTTTTAAATCCAGCAAAGTCTCTTCCACAACCGATGTCGAAATCGGATCTAAAGCAGAGGCAGGCTCATCAAGTAGTAAAATATCTGGCTGCATGGCAATTGAGCGCGCAATGCACAAGCGTTGCTGCTGACCACCGGATAAAGCTAAAGCGGAATTTTCAAGCTCATCTTTGACTTGATCCCATAAAGCAACTTTTTTCAGACTCATCTCAACAATCTCATCCAACTTTTGCTGATCTTTTAAACCAAAACGCTCTAACGCAAAAGTAATATTTTTACGAATGGACTTGGAAAAAGGATTGGGGCGCTGAAACACCATTCCAATATGTTTACGCATCGCATAAACATCCACTTTTTTGCTATTGATATCCACATCTTTATAAAAAACTTTTCCCTTAACGCTAGCAATCGCAATATTATCATTCATGCGATTTAGCGCTCGCAGATAAGTTGATTTGCCACTACCTGATGGACCAATCAATGACGTAATCTTATTCTTTTCAAACTCTAAAGAAACATCTTTGACCGATTCATTTTCACCGTAGAAAATACGAAGATCTTTTGTATAAAGTACAACTTCTTTTTCCTGTTGAAAAAGAGAGATAATATTGCGCTCATGCCAATTATAATCTACCACTAAGACCTCCTACGCTGAAGTCAACTTTTTATGCAGATATTTTCCTACAAAACGAGCACCAAAATTAAAAAATAAAACAACCAAAATCAAAACTGCCGAAGCTCCTGCAGATACAGTATCTCCATCTGGTGTAATAGCTTCAGAATTCACCTTCCATATATGAACGGCCAACGTTTCAGCCTGCCGAAAAATACTAATTGGCGAAGAAATACTCAAAGGATTCCAGTTTGACCAATCCAGAGCTGGTGCAGATTGCCCTGCTGTGTAAATTAACGCTGCAGCTTCACCAAAAATTCGACCTGAAGACAAAATCACACCCGTAATCATGCCTGGCAAACTCTCTGGCACCACTATATGTAACACCGTTTCCCAACGCGATAATCCCAAAGAAAATCCCGCTTCGCGTTGTGTAAAGTGCACTGAGCGCAAAGACTCTTCAATATTTCTTGTCATCAGCGGCAAATTAAACACCGTCAATGCTAGAGCGCCTGAAAAAATCGAAAATCCATAGCCCATTTTCACAACAAAAAGTAAATAACCAAATAAGCCAACCACCACTGAAGGTAAAGAAGATAAAATTTCAATCGTTGTTCGAATAATCTCTGTTAGTCGATTTTTGGGAGCATATTCAGCTAAATAAATACCCGCTCCTAAAGATAGCGGTAAGCTAATCAGCATGGTAATCAACAATAAAAAAACAGAATTAAATAGCTGAATACCAATGCCACCGCCAGTTTCATAAGACTTTGCTGATTTTGTTAAAAAATTAAATGATAGATGAGGAAGACCACGTACTAAAATATAAAGTAACAATGACGCTAAAATCACTACAATAAATAAAGAGATAGCGTAAAGAACGGCTGTAAATAATCGGTCTAACTTTTTTGGATTCATTATTTTAATGATCCTCTCTTTTCAATCATCCGAATAATAACATTGAAAATTAAGCTCATAAGTAATAGCAATAGCGCCAGTGACCATAAGACATTATTCTCCAGCGTGCCCATAATGGTATTCCCGATCCCCATTGTTAAAACAGAAGTTAGTGTTGCTGCAGGAGTTGTCAAACTATCAGGCATCATCGCAGCATTCCCAATTACCATCTGAATCGCCAGAGCTTCACCAAAAGCACGCGCCATACCAAAAACAACTGCTGTTAAAATGCCAGAAGATGCTGCACGTAACAACACTCGCCAAATCGTTTGCGCACGCGTTGCGCCAAGTGCTAAAGATGCTTCACGGTAATGCCTAGGGACCGCTCTTAAAGCATCCACGGTCATCGAAGTAACCGTTGGTAGAATCATTACAAATAACACAAATGTGCCAGATAAAATACCAAAGCCAGTGCCACCAAAAAAACTGCGAACAGTTGGAACAATTACAGACAATCCAATAAAGCCGTAAACAACAGAAGGAATCCCTACTAAAAGTTCAATCACTGGTTGTAAAATTTTCACACCACGCTTCGGAGAAATCTCAGTCATAAATACTGCCGCCCCACAAGCACATGGCATTGCTACAATTGCTGATAAAAATGTTACCAAAAAAGAGGTAACAATCATAGGTAATGCACCAACCAAAGGTTGGCCGTAATCGTCCGTTTGTCCAGGATTCCAGTTAAGTCCAAATAAAAAAGAAAAAACATTAACTTTATCTACAAAGAATGTCGCTAAACCCTTACTTGCAACAAAATAGATAATCATCCCTACAGCCAGCACGATTAACAAAATGCAAATAAAGCTAATCAATTTGCCAAAGCTTTCCATCCTTGCTCGTTTAGATTTAGATAAAAGTTCTGTTTTTATATCTTCCACACAAAAAAATCCTCCAATATTAAAAAACTCAATAGTCGCTTATCAAATTTAGATAACAACAATTGTTTTTTAAATTCATTTTTTCACTACTTGCCCATCTGCATTACGCTTCACTTTCATTGCCGTCATCGGAACATAACCCAACTTTTTTACTATTGTATTTTGAACATCAGAACTTGTTACATAAGCCAGAAATTCTTTGGTTAAAGATTTCAGCTTAGGTTTACCCTTAGTATACATATGCTCATATGACCAGATTGGCCATTTGCCTTGTGCAACATTTTTTTTTGTTGGTTTTATTCCATCGATATTTAACTTTACCACATCCCCAGAAATATAAGAAAAAGCTAGATAGCTAATTGCTCCAGGTGTACTCTTTACAATTTGCCGCACCATTCCTGAAGAATCTTGCTCTTGTGCTACATGCGACGGTTCCCCATTCATGACGCATTTTTCAAATGTTAAACGTGTACCAGATCCTGATGCACGATTAATCAATACTATCGGAATATCTCTGCCACCAACTTCTTTCCATCTTAAGATTTGACCTGAAAAAATATCCCGCAGCTGATCTAAAGTAAGATTTTTAACATTGGCGTACTTATTTACTACTGGAGCAATGCCAACAACACAAATTTTATGATCCACTAACTTGCTAGCATCAATTCCTGACTTTTCTTCAGCAAACATATCCGAATTTCCGATTTGCACTGCTCCAGATTGAATCTGTGCTAGACCTGTGCCACTTCCTCCACCTTGAACAAGGACAAATTTTTTCAAATGAATATTGCTAAAACTCTCTGCCTCCGTTTCAACCAAAGGCTGCAAAGATGATGAACCCACAGCTGTAATTGACTTCCCTTTATCAATTTTATAACAACTGCTAAGGCAAAAAACAGTTAGTACGGCAAATAAACAAGACATCAGTTTTGATTTCATAATTCCCCCTAAATTATATATGAAAATTTCCTCTTTCTTTATATTAACATGAATAAACATTGTATATCTGCCTATAGTTGCCAATCTCAAAATATTTTCCCCGTTCTGCGCGAATCAATTGCTTTTTTTGACTCTAAGAGCCTGTCTACCATCTTTCAGTGGATGAAATTTTTGAATAATTTTGTGCAATTTTAGGCAAAAAACGTAGGTTTAGTGGTGCTAAATCGAGGCTTTTTAACGACAAAGTGCAAAAAATTATCAAAAACTTTCGCCGCTAGAAGATGGTAGACAGCCTCTTACTCTAGCTTTGCATCACTCGCAAAGCTTTATCCACTTTTTCTGCTGCCTTTCGTCCTTCACGGATTGCCCAAATCACTAAGCTTGGCCCACGTTTAGCATCTCCTGCAACATAGACTCGCTCATTATTGGTTTTATAATTATCAAAGATCTCTTGTACCTCAAATTGTTTAAAAACAGCCTGCTCTGCGCCTAAAAAGCCCATCGCAAGTAAAACAACATCTGCTTTTATAACTTTTTTGGTTCCTGAAGTTGGCTGAAAGTTTTCATCAACATGCACTACTTCAACACCAATGACTTCGCCTTTCTTGGAACCAATAAAAGCAGTAGTTGAAGTCGAATACTCAGTAATTTCCTCCTGATAAAGCTCTTTTGCTTCTTCCTGCCCATAACCTTGTTTGTCAACCATTGGATACTCTGGCCATGGATTATCTGCCTTACGCATCTTCTCTAGCCTTGGCGTAATTTCTAACTGTTTAACACTTTTAGCCCCTAAACGCACACTTGTAGCAATGCAATCGTTGCCCGTATCGCCACCACCAATCACAACAACCTTCTTACCAGCTAATATTTTTTTAACTTTTCCTTTAGCAGCAAGCACTTTTTTCGTTATATCTGTTAAAAAATCTCCTGCAAAATAAATACCTAAAAGATCTCGTTTTGGAATATTCAAATCACGTGGCACAGCTGCTCCGATTGCTAAAATTATGCGATCAAATTGCTGATAAAGTTCATCAGCTGTAATATCCTTCCCAACTTCGTTATTATTTACAAACTGAATACCAAGTCTTTTCATTAAAGCAATTCGCCGCTTAATAATTTTCTTATCCAGCTTCATATTCGGGATACCGTACATTAACAAACCACCAAAGCGGTCGTTTTTCTCAAAAACACTCACATTATGTCCTAATTGATTTAAGCGCCATGCAGCAGATAAGCCTGCCGGACCAGATCCCACTACAGTAACTTTAAAATCGGTACGCTCAGCAGGAGTTCCTATCTCTTCTACCCAATCATTTTCAAAGGCCGCATCAATAATAAAGCGCTCATTATCATGAATGGTTACACCTTCACCATTTAAACTCTCTGTACATGCTTTTTCACAAGGTGCTGGGCAAACGCGACCAGTCATCTCAGGCAAAGGATTAGTGCGACTTAAACGTTCAAAAGCTCGGCGATATTCCCCTTGCGCTAAAAAATCATTCCATTCAGGAATTAAATTTTCATTAGGACATCCAGCAACGGCTTGTTGCTTGCCATAAAATCCCATATGACAATATGGAATACCACAATTCATGCAACGCTCGGCTTGCTTTTGCCGCTTACTTTTAGCTAAAGGAGTTTGTAATTCTTCCCAATCATTAATTCGTTTTGAAGCTGCTCGGTAAGGATTATCTTCTCTTTGATATTGCAAAAAACCAAATGGATTAGTCATGATTACGCCCTCCTTCCACCGCTTCTGTAAAAATTTTTTCGGCCAAGGCAGAGCCTGTGAATCCAATTTGTTGATACTTTTCATGCAAATCAACCATTAGGTGGTAGTCTGTTGGATAAACTTTCACAAATTTTTGAACAACATTTTCCCAATTTTCTAAAAGCTTTTTTGCCTTATGTGAATTTGTATATTGCAGATGTTTTTCAATCATTATCTGCAATTTTTCATCGCCACGAGTTTCACCTATTTTATATAAATCAACCATTTCTTGATTGCACTTGCTGGCAAAATCTCCAGCTTCATCATAAATATAAGCTATACCGCCACTCATGCCGGCTGCAAAATTGCGGCCAGTTAAACCTAAAATTACCGCAATGCCCCCAGTCATATATTCACAACCATGATCACCTACTCCTTCAACTGCCACTAATGCACCTGAATTACGCACACAAAAACGCTCGCCAGCTCGCCCTAAAAAGTATGCTTCACCGAAATTAGCGCCAAAACAAGCAACATTTCCTACAATGGGCGTATGGCCTATTTTATAACCTGCATCCTTTGGTGGCACTACAATTAAACGTGCACCTGATAGACCTTTACCAACATAGTCATTAGCTTCACCGATTAATTTAAGCTCCATACCTTGAGTTGTAAAAGCACCAAAACTTTGCCCAGCAATCCCTGTGTATTCGTAAGTTATACGACTTGCATCAATACCTTGATTACCAAAACGCTCGGCAATCCAACCACCCATGCGTGCACCAACTGCTCGATCAACATTATTAATCTTGCGTTTAATCACAATAGGTAAATCCTGATCAAGCATAACTTCAGCAAAAGCATCTAACTCTTCCCACTGATGAAGCTTTTTAAAAGGATTTTGTGTTTTGCGTTTAATGCCCATAGAGTTCGTTAAAATACGTGAAAAATCTAAAGACTTTGCCTTACCTTTGGCTAGAAAACGTGGAGTTAAAACTTCCGTGTGTCCTACCATTTCATCAATGGTACGAAAGCCTAACTCAGCTATAATTTCCCGCACTTCTTCAGCTAAAAAGGACATCATATTAATGATATGCTCAGGCTTTCCTGAAAAGAAAGAACGCAGTTTTAAATCTTGCGTTGCAATACCCACAGGACAGGTATTTAAACTACAAACTCGCATCACAACACAACCAATTGCCACCAAAGTCAAAGTTGCAAAAGAATACTCTTCTGCTCCAAGTAAAGCCGCAATTACAATATCGCGTCCTGTCATCAGCTTGCCATCAGTTTCAAGAATGCTGCGATTACGCAAATGATTGATCGTTAACGTTTGATGAGCTTCAGATAATCCCATCTCCCAAGGAAGTCCAGCATCCCGCACAGAATTGCGCGGACTAGCGCCGGTTCCACCGTCATATCCTGAAATCACCACAATATCAGCACCGGCTTTCACACATCCTGTAGCAATTGTCCCAACGCCCGCCTCTGAAACCAGCTTCACATTGATTTTGGCATAAGGATTAATTGCTTTTAAGTCGTAAATTAATTGTGCCAAATCTTCGATTGAATAAATATCATGATGCGGCGGTGGCGAAATCAAACGCACACCTGGGGTTGAACCACGAATTTCTGCTACCCATGGAAAAACTTTTTCACCCGGCAGTTGCCCACCTTCACCAGGTTTTGCACCTTGCGCCATTTTAATTTGTAACTCTTTAGCACTCATCAAATACTCTGCATTAACCCCAAAACGACCAGAGGCAATTTGTTTAATGGCAGAGTTTAAATCTCGCCCATCTTTTTGCCTACGAAAACGAGCACGTGCCTCTCCACCTTCACCAGAATTAGACTTACCACCAATTTGGTTCATCGCCTCAGCAATGCATTCATGCGCTTCTTTGGAGAGTGAACCAAAACTCATAGCTCCGACTTTAAAACGTTTAACAATACTTTCGATGGGTTCAACTTCTGATAACTTGACTTTTTCACGCTTTGAATCAAACATCCACATCGAGCGAAGCGTTGTTGGAAAGTCAAGCGCCTCTTCATTCATCCGCGTTGTATATTCTTTAAATTGCTGATAATTGCCTGTACGAACAGCTTGTTGGAAATGATAAATCGTTTTCGGATTATACAAATGATGTTCACCATCTGCTCTAAGCTGAAAACTACCACCTGAAGGTAGAAAATTATGATGACCATTTCCATAAGCAGCCTTATAACGCAATAAATACTCTTCTTCAATCTGCTCTAAACTCATTCCACCTAAGCGTGAAACAGTACCTGTAAAATACTTTTCAATCACTTCTTTTGATAAGCCAATGGCCTCAAACAATTGCGCACCCTTGTATCCAGTCATCGTCGAAATGCCCATCCGACTCATCACCTTAACAATGCCTTTTACACAAGCTTTGCGATAGTTTTCCTGCCCACTGCTGCCATATTCTTTTAATGTTAAATACGCCCCATATGGATGAATCGCGCTTGCTCCATAACCAATTAAAGTCGCCAAATGATGAACTTCAAAGCTCTCAGCTGAATCAACAACAATAGAAAATTTTTCCCTTTTACCCTTATCGACCATATAATTTTGCAAAGCAGAAACGGCTAATAAAATTGGTATTATCATTTTCCCTTCAGAGCAGCCTCGATCACTTAAAACAATGATTGTTGCTCCATTATCAACCAATTCTTCAGCCTCATTGCACATCCTATGAATGGCCTTTTGCAAACGGTTTGGCATATTAGGATGAAGATCATATAAAGTAGAGATGACCTTTGTTCGATAATTTTCTTCAGCAAGCTGCAAAATTTTATAATAATCGGCAGTGTTTAAAATCGGATCTTTAAGCTTTAACTTCACACAATTTTCAGGCACATCCACATGAAAATCTGCACCAGCACTACTTCCCAGATACATCTGCACTCCAATGACCAACTTTTCTCGAATAGCATCAATTGGCGGATTCGTTACTTGGGCAAATTGTTGTTTAAAGTAGGTAAACAAGACTTGCGGTTTCTCACTTAGCACTGCCAAAGGAGCATCAAATCCCATTGATATATAGCTGTTCCGATTTAAAACAATCTGTAGTATAATTAAACAATGGCATATTCTAAAGACACGCGAGAAATGGTCTTAAAATACCTCGCAAAGGGACATACTTATGAAGAAGCGC
>JAIRWP010000091.1 GCA_031268845.1 Lactobacillales bacterium
ATTTTTGAGAGCTTGATAGAAGGCTTAAAAATCGCTTTTGATGAGATTTCTAAGAAAGATATTGTAGCTTGGTTTGTTGAATGTGGTTATTAATAATCTTTTTGCAAAGTGCTATAAAACTACATATTTTTTACGATATTTTTTTTTAAAAGTAGGTGATTGTTATTATGAAAAAGGCTGAAGAAATACTGATAGTAGAACAGTACACAGGATTTCAGTTAGATGAACTACATGCAGCTATTTTAGATTGGTTAGCTTTAACACGTATTTTAACAACACCGACATTATTCCAGCTGAATAAAAAAGAAAAAGAAACTTTCATCTTAGATAACTTAATTAAACAAATAAAAGAGATTAAAGAAAATGAAGATTTTTGGTGGCTGTTAGAAGCACCAGATGCAAAATTTCAAATTCATATCAAAAATAAATCTATGTTTTGCTCGAGCATTTTAACAAAGAAAATTTTTAAAAAATATGAAACTTTAATTAAAGATTACCTTGTACCTCGTTTGGAAAAATACGGTATTTTTGGTTTTTTAAGATCTTTTGATGAATATCAGTTTAATAACATCAATAATTTAAAATTACGCACATTCGATACTTTAAAAGAGCGACAAGCTTTACCTAAAATATATGATGTCGATCGCAACGTTGCAATTGATTGCAATCAATTAGCAGGTTTTGACTTATATTTTGAAGGACTTTGCTTTACTTCTTGCTGGCAAATGTACTTTAGCAAGTACTACTATCGCTATATTCCTAAAGCCGTTTTTGAAGCAGTACAGCAAATTTATCAGATCACTCCTTATCAAAATGGATTATTAGGAATTACTTTATTTAAAAATCCTTGGCATTGGGATGCTGATGTTAACTTAAAATATCAACGCATTTTTCGTGATCAGATCGGTTTTGACCAATTAGCCTGGGAAAATGGAGTCGGACTTTTACGTGAACCATATATTGAATTTGCTTTCGAAAAAAGTCGCGTACATACCGTTTCTTATTTGGATAACTATGGTCAGCCTGCTCCTAAAAAAAAATCCTCGATTTTTATCACCAGAATGTATGATTTTACAAAGGGGCTCTACGCTGAACATCGTTTAAAAGGAAAATTAAATGCTCAAGCTTTTTTCCCTTGGATTGATGAATCTTCAAAAAAGATGATGAATTACTGTATATTAAATCCAGAATATGCCCTTGATATGGGAATAACAGCATTTGAATTTTACATTCGCGAATTTTTAGAATTAGAATTAGAAAACGATCTAAATTATCAGCGCTACTTACCCACTTTACGGTTTTATATTCCACATGTTGAAATGTTTAAAGCGCCACTTAAAATTTTAAATCAAAAAATGATTGATGTAGAATTTAAAGAAATAAAATCAAAAGCAAAACATCTAACTTTTGATTTAAAAAAAGGTAAAAATTATTTACGAATTATTTTTATGGATTATTCTAAATTTATGAAATCTAGAAAATTTTCTACGTATCCTAAAAATCTTAGATTTTAAACAAATAGAAGGCGGTTTTATGGAAAGTGCATTAATTGATTTAGTGGTTAATCGTGTTATTGAAGAATATGTAGATGAAGCTGAATTTTATCAAAATCAGTTAGGTTTGCCCAAAGAAGAATGGGACGCTTGGAAAAAAAATCAGTTTGTTTTACCCGAATTTGCCAATCAGCAACTAATTTTTCTTTTTTCTGATTATGAGTGGATGTTGGTGCAAAAGGTCATTCGTTTAACCAAGATGATTCCAGAAAAAGAGCAGCAAGCAGTACTAGAATATCGAAAAATGAGCGCTGCCATTGCCAAAAAATGGATTAACTCTGATTTAGCTAATATTGAAATCGTTGAAAAAATGTATAATAAAAAAGAGTTAGAAAAATATATCCAAGTAAAAGTTGTTATGGATTATAACGTTTGGGGTTACAGTGATATTATTTCATTCACCTTTCCTGCAGTTGATCGCACACGTGTAGCTAGTTCTAAACGAGAGTTAATTCAGCTAATGACTGATACTTATGAGTAGAGAGTAGGATTTTTTTGCGTAAAATATTTACCTGTATAGCAATTATTTTTTTAGCCGTTATGATTGTATATGGCATCTTTTTTTCCTTCGATAAAAAAGATATAAAACAAAAACCTGCTGTTGTATCTCAAAGCTCATCTAATCAGAACAAAGCAGAAGATTCTGATCATCCAAAAAATTTTCCTAATGTTCATTCAACAGACTGGAATTTGCAATTGGTAAATAGTGATAACGCCGTTTCAGATCAAGAAATTGACTTAGAGATAATTCAAGGGAATTTGCAATTAGATGCGCGCATTATAAATGCCACCCAAAAACTTTTAGAAGCAGCGGAAAAAGCAAACGTTTCTTTGCAAATTATATCTGCATACCGCACAATTTCTTATCAGGAGCAGTTAGTTCAAAAAGAAATTTATCAAAATATTGCTAAAGGCATGACAAAAGCAGAAGCCGAGCAACAAACTTATCGTTTGTTAAGCAAACCGGGGCATTCTGAACATCATTTAGGATTAGCCATTGATGTTGTAGATCAAGCATATTATCGACAATATGGAGGTCAACTATTGCCAGAGGAAGTTGCAACATCTAAAGGAGCAATCTGGCTAAAAGAAAATGCTGCGAACTTTGGCTTTATCTTACGTTACCCTCAAGGCAAAGAAAAAATAACAAAGATCCAATATGAGGCTTGGCATTACCGTTATGTAGGCGAAGAAGTTGCAAAATATTTGATCCAAAACGGACTAACATTAGAAGAATTCCATGAAAAGTTAAAACAATTGAAAATGTTAGCTTAAATGTGAAGTTAAAAAACAGTTTACTGGATTTTTTAGATATTTAAATTTATTCTCACTTCATTTCATTGACTTTTGTACACAACGAAGAGATAAAAATTTACTTATATACTTTACTTGATAAAGCTAGATAAAAAATCACTGCGCAGCTTTATAAAGCAGTGTATACGCTCTTTTAAGGGACAGGAAGTGATAAAGTCTTTAATAGCCTACTTTTTAATCGCACTAAAAATCTGTGTACTTTGCTTCCCATGTACACAGATTTTTTACTACAACTGATTTCCCACAGCACCCGTAGTTTTTTTAAAAGAGGTGTTATTATCACATTATTGAGGAGAAGTGATAATAATTTGTTTGTTTTGTGGAAAAGATGTCGCTTAAATCTCACTAACTAATTTTGATTTTTAATGTAAAATGGTAGACGGAATAAGTAAATAAATTAATGATGATTAAATTAGGTTGTTAACGTCCCATCACAGGTGGAAGAAGTGGAACGAAAGCTATCAAAGTGATGATTAAACCATAATGTTTAGTTATAAACTTTTTCATAATTTTCCTCCTTAAAAATAAAACATATTATATCTGATTTTATGTTTTATTTTCAAAATGACCAATTTATTTCACTATTTACAATCTTATTCTATCAATTTCTACCAAAAAATTGCTTTTAATAAAATTTTTGTGAATCATTTTTCACGATCTTTTCTAAATGGCCACTTAATAAACTGCAATTCGGAAAGTAAAAAAGTAGCTATTTAAACCATCTAAACCCTCTCCAGCACTTTATCAAGTTTTTCCTTAATATCTGGTGGTGCTTTCGAATATAAGTGCAAAAAATCCAAA
>JAIRWP010000090.1 GCA_031268845.1 Lactobacillales bacterium
TACTCAAATTATCCATGTCTAAACTTTTTGCAAAGTGCTATAAGACCATTTCTCGCGTGTCTTTAGAATATGCCATTGTTTAATTATACTACAGATTGTTTTAAATCGGAACAGCTATACAAATGATTTTCTTTATTTTATGATTAATCCATCAACTAATATGTAAAACATACCAGCTTGTCAAGGAGGGAATTATGAAGCAGACACAGTTACTAAAAGGAGTGCTAGAAGGCTGTGTATTGTCTATTATTTCAACAAAAGAGAGCTATGGATACGAACTGGTTCAAAGGCTTAGAGAAAAAGGATTTCAAAAAATTATTGGTGGAACGATTTATCCACTTCTGCAAAAATTAGAAAGGCAAGGTACAATCAAAAGTTGTACGCTCCCCTCTTCTGAAGGACCAAATCGTAACTATTTTTCACTAACAGAAACTGGAAAAACACAGCTAGCTAGCTTTAAAAAACAATGGAGAGAGCTAGTTCAAAAAGTCGATCCTATTTTGGAGGAAAGTAATGAAAGCAAAAGAACTAATTGAACAAAATAATCAATTTCGTAAGCAGTTAACTCCTGAAAATAATACTTATTATGAAGAAGTATTAATTTATATTCGTACAGGGAGCTTTTTTATAGATGAAAAAGAATCGGAACAAATTTTATTAGAAATTCTTCAAGATATTTTACTTGCTCAAAAGAATGGCGAAAGCGCTACTGATTATTTTGGAAAAAATCCAAAAGAAATTGCTGATGAAATTCTAGCGACGCTTACACCTAAAAAATTAAGTAAAGAAAATATTATTTTGTTCTTTGAAATTTTAGGAATTACTGGCTTTTATGCTTTTGTTTTCAATACCAAAAGACCATTTAATTTTTTGGAGGTGCTGGTTGATACATTGATAACCATTATCGCGATTGCGCTCATTTTTAGGTTTATACACAAAACAAGCTTTGAAAAACAAGCACTGATTAAAGAAAGTTTTTTTGCTATTTTCTTCTTTATTTCACTTGTTCTATTATTTGTTGTTGTTCATTTGTTTGTTCCTGAAATTTGGCTTATCACCTTATCACCATTGGTACGTTTTAATGTCATGCTTATCTTGTGTCCGCTTTATACTGGAGGTTTTGTTATGCTTAATCAAAGAAAAATTGGTTTTAGCGGAGCTATTTTACTCGTTTGTATTTGGAAAAATTTAGTTGAAGCAGGAATTCTAACTTTTATTTTAGAAAAAAATTTACAAAAAACACTAATTCTCTCACTAAATGCGCTCATCATTTTTATTAACATAATAGCACTTACCGTATTGATCTTTAAGCATTACAATCAGCTTAAAAAAAACAAAATTTGAAAATGTTGAATAATCGTTTTTCGTCGTATAAGTTTTCTTATTTCCCAAGGCAAAATTGGTTAAAAAGTTGCGTAATTAATTCATCTTGAACCGTATCACCTGTAATTTTTCCCAAAATTTCCCAGCAGCGGGTTATGTCAATTTGCACCAAATCAATCGGCATTTGTTTTTTAATACCAATCATTGCTTCCAGTAAGGCATTTTGAGCTTGCTCAATTAAGGTGACATGGCGTGTATTGGATAGATAAGTACTATCTTTATCTATTCCAATTTCTCCACCAAAAAACAGCTCAGAAATTTTTTTTTCTAAAGCATCCAAACCTTCATTTTTTAAAATAGATATTTGTATTATTGTGTCTTTTTCGACTAAGTTAGCAATTTCTGAAATTTTTATTTTAGTTGTTAAGTCCATTTTATTTAAAAGAATAATTCGTTTTGAGTGTTGAGTGATTTTAATTAATTCTAAATCTTCTGTGGTTAATATTTCACTTGCATTTAAAACTAGAAGAATAAAATCCGCTTCCTGTAAAGCTTTATGTGAGCGCTCTACACCTATTTGTTCTATCAGATCATCGGTTTTTCTAATACCAGCAGTGTCAATTAATTTCAAAGGAATACCATGAAGATTGATCATCTCTTCAATAACATCACGAGTAGTTCCAGCGATTTCGGTGACAATCGCCTTTTCTTCTTGTAGCAAAGTATTTAATAATGAAGATTTTCCAACATTTGGTCGTCCAATAATAGCTGTTTTTAAACCTTCTCTTAAAATTTTTCCTTGCGTAGCTGTTTTGAACAAATCATCCAGTTGTTTTTGGATTTGCTGAATTTTTTTTAAGAGCATTTGATTTGTAAGCTCTTCTGTTTCATCGTATTCTGGATAGTCAATAGACACTTCCACTTGCGCAAGCATTTCTAAAATTTCTTGACGTATTTTACGAATGAGTTTAGATAAATTTCCTTCAAGTTGTCCAAGAGCCATGCTCATAGCTTGATTTGTTTTTGCACGAATTAGTTCCATAACAGCTTCGGCTTGCGATAAATCAATTCGCCCATTTAAAAAAGCTCGCTTGGTAAATTCCCCTGGTTCTGCTAGCTTTGCTCCTTCACGTAGCAATAGTTGCAATAGTTGGTTAGCGACAACAATACCACCATGGCAATTGATTTCTATCATATCTTCACGTGTAAATGTTTTTGGTGCATGCATTACGCTAACCATTACCTCATCAATTATCGTCTTGTTGCTGGGATCTTGTATATGTCCGTAATGAATTGTATGACTAGAAACTTTAGTTAATGATTTATTACCTTTAAAAACACGATCAGCTATACTTATCGCTTTATCTCCTGATAAACGAACAATAGCGATGGCTCCTTCTCCCACAGGTGTGGAAATAGCAGCAATGGTATCAAACTTTTCTTTCATTTTTTTCTTTTTTCGCTTGTTCTGCTATTTTTTTCATTCTTTCTTTTTCTACTTGTTCTTCTTTATGTCTAGCAGCTGCAAGTCTTAATTCTTTTTCTCTGCGAACTTGTTCGCGTTTTTTCTCAGGATCTGGATGAGAAAAAACTTTTTCTGCAGCAATTTCTTCTAGTGCTTTTCCGACATTTTTCACTGATTTAAACTTCACCGTTGAAGCTTCGCCTTCTTGAAGTTCATGTGAACGTTTACTTGCTAAAATAACCAAAGAATATTTTGATTTTATTTTACTTAGTAGTTCGTCTATCGATGGCTCTAAAATCATATATTTAACCTCTCTTTTTGCATATTTATCATTGATTGTATTCCTGAATCATTCTTAAATATTTTCCAATAACTCTTTCAACACGAAAATGCTCACCAGCAATGATATCTTTAACACGTTTTGCTGTTAACGATACTTTATCATTAACAACAGCATAGTCGTAAAACGACATCATTTCAATTTCTTTTTGAGCTATCTTCATGCGTTTTTCGATAATTTCAGAAGAATCTGTGCTACGGCCAACAATGCGTTCGCGTAATTCATCTAAATCTGGAGGAGTAAGAAAGATAAAAACGCCATCGGGCATTTTTTCTTTGACTTGAGCAGCGCCTTTAACTTCGATTTCTAAAAAAACATCCTTACCTTCATCAAGTGTTTGTTTAACATATTGAAGTGGTGTGCCGTAGTAATTTCCAACATATTCTGCATACTCTAACATTTGTCCATTTTGAATTATTTTTTCAAATTCTTCGCGTGTGCGGAAAAAATAATCTACTCCATCTACTTCGCCAGCTCGTTTCTTTCTGGTTGTCATTGAAATCGAATATTCAAAATCATGGTCTGGAGTGTTAAAAATTTCTCTGCGTACGGTTCCTTTGCCCACTCCTGAAGGTCCAGAAAAAACGATTAATAAGCCGCGCTCATTCATTTATCTTTTCCACTCTTTTCCTCACTATTATTTTGTTTCAATCTCTGATTCAATTTTTGTTAAAAGTTCTAAGAGTCTGTTGCTTTACCATCATTTTTTTCATTCCAATTTTTATTTAAGTCGGTAAATAATGGATTGCTATCTGTTTGCTCTTGGGCGATCTTTTCTTCTAAAATTTTCATTAGTTCGCCTTGTGTTGTTATCATTTCTCCTTTACTTCTTGTATCTTTTTTTCCATACATCTTGTCGATAACTGCGATTTCCTAAAAAACGCATCACATTTAAAATAGGTCTTCTATTTTCGCCAAACAAACCAATAAGTTCTACTAAAATCTCAATGCCAAAAAACGTGGCAATAATTAACATAATCATTCCCGTTCCACTTGCATAATTTAACATAAGAGCAATAAAAGAGAAAATAGCAGAAATAGTATAAATTGTAAGCACAGTGGATTGATGTGTAAATCCTAAACTTAATAAACGATGATGAAGATGCATTTTATCCGGACTAGTAATCGCTTGTTTGTTAAGTTTTCGTCTAATCATGGCATAAACAGTATCGGTAATGGGAACACCTAAGATAACAAGAGGGGTCAAGACTGCCACAAAAGTGGCATTTTTTAAGCCTTGCAAAGAAAGAATGGAAATCATAAAACCAAGAAGCAATGCCCCGGTATCTCCTAGATAAATAGTTGCTGGATGATAGTTGTGTGGGAAAAAGCCCATAATACTTGCTACCATTGCAAAAATTGTTAATGAGATAAAAAGATTTTTTTCGGGCAAAAAAAAGTAAGCAATAATGCCAATTGTTGAAAGCGAAATAATGGAAATACCACTAGCTAAGCCATCCAAACCATCGATCAAATTCAAAGCATTGGTTAAAACAAAAATCCAAAGGATGGTTAAACAGAAGTTGAGGACACCAGGTAAAACAAAAGTTGTAACTCCAGGAATTGTTAGCGTATCAAAACGTGCGGGTGTAAAAAAATAAGTAAAAGCTGCAGCTAGCAAAATGCCGATTGTTTTTTGCTTAGGATTAATTTCTTTAATATCATCAATTACTCCAGTGATAACGATAATTAAAGCAGCTAGAAGAATTGGTAAAATATAATTTTTATATGAAGTTCCTAAAGTTGAGCCAAGTAAAAAAAAAGTACTAATAAAAAAGGTAAGATAAATTGCTACTCCACCCATGGTTGGCATAACTGTTTTATTGACTCGTCTTTTATCAGGAGTGTCAGTAGCGCCTAACTTTAATGCTATAGCTTTAATGATTGGTGTGATAAATAAAGCAATAAAGATTGTAGCAAATAAGTAAATAATCACACGTAATGTAAAATCCATATCGCTACCTTTCTCTGGAATCAATAATAATCGTTACTGGTCCATCATTGATTAAATGAACTTGCATATCAGCACCAAAAATGCCTGTTTTAACCGAGATGTTTTCTGTTTGTAAATTTTTATTAAATTCATTATACAATTCTTCTGCAAGAGAAGGTACTGCTGCTTGGACAAAACTTGGTCGATTTCCTTTTTTCGTATTTGCATAAAGAGTGAATTGTGAAACTGATAAAATCTCACCGTTTATGTCCTTAATTGAACGATTCATTTTCCTATTTTCATCTTCAAATACACGTAAATTAGAAATTTTACGTACTAAATACTGAACATTTTCATAGGTATCTTCTTTATGAATGCCAACTAAAATCATAAAACCTTGTTTAATCTTACCGAGTGTTTTATTTGCCACTAATACGCTGGCTGAGTTTACTCGTTGGATAACTAATTTCATTAGATAATTCCTTTTAAAGTGAAAACTACTGCAATCCATATATCATTGCCTTAGAGCCTGTTAACGATCTCTAGCGAAGTGAATCCCGTTATACAAATTGTAATCAAGCAAAGCTTGAAACAATTTGTAATAACCCGACAGGTTTTTTAACGAAAAAGTGTGAAAAAAGAGCCAAAAACTTGTCGGGTTACTATCAGCTTACCCAAGCTTTGCTTGGTTTGTAAGCTGTGTAACG
>JAIRWP010000092.1 GCA_031268845.1 Lactobacillales bacterium
CGTTACACAGCTTACAAACCAAGCAAAGCTTGGGTAAGCTGATAGTAACCCGACAAGTTTTTGGCTCTTTTTTCACACTTTTTCGTTAAAAAACCTGTCGGGTTATTACAAATTGTTTCGAGCTTTGCTTGATTATAATTTGTATAACGGGATTCATTTCACTAGAGATCGTTAACAGGTTCTTATTAAAGCGTCAACAATTTCTTTAAATCCCATTCCATTAGAAGCTTTCAACATCACCAAATCTTTTGGGCGAATATAAGCTTTAACTGCTTGAATAAGCTTGGCCTTTTCATTTGCTGGATAGTAAAAGACCGTTTTTTCAGGATATTTCGTTTTAAGAACTTGATATAAATTTGCCATTTCTTCACCATATAAAAAAAGGCTTTGGATAGTATTAGGATGAAGGTTAGTTGCTAAATTTTCATGAAATTCCCTTGAATTTTCGCCCAAATTAAGCATATCTCCAAGAACGACAATCCGTCTTCCATCAGTAGGCATCTGAGCAAAACTCTTTAAAACAAGTTTCATAGCTGTTGGATTGGCATTATAAACATCAGATAAAATCTCAACACCCTCAGAAGTTGCTAGCCATTCTGTCCGACTTTGAGCTAGTTGAACATTTTTTAAACTTTCACGAATTTTTTCAAGACTAACTTTCATTTGCTGACCAATAAAAGCTGCAATTAAGGCATTTTTGACATTGTAATTTCCTGAAATGGGAATTGTAAATTCGCCATCTAAAAAATTTAAAGTAAAGGCTGTCTGCATTTTTCCTTTACTGATAACTTTAGCTTGCAAATCACTAACATTATCCATCCCAAACGTTATAACTTTTTGAGATAATTGTTGCGTAAAAGGCCTCAATAAAGGCTCATTTTCTGGAATAATTAACATTCCATTCTTTTCCAAACTATCGGTGATTTCAAATTTTCCTTTAGTAATATTGGCTCGTGTCTTAAAAAACTTTAAGTGCGATTCTCCAATCAAAGTAATAACAGCTATATTAGGTTTAGCAATGGTTGATAATAAATGCAAATCACCTGGATATTCCATCCCCATCTCAAGAATTAACTTTTCAGTATCATCAGGCATGGATAAAATTGTATAAGGCAAACCGATTTCATTATTGTAATTACCTTGAGTTTTATAAGTTTTATAGTCTGATGCAAGAACAGCAGCAGTCATATCTTTAGTTGTTGTTTTGCCGTTTGAACCTGTGATAGCGATCACATCTGGTTGCATTTTTTGACGATAATAGATAGCTAACTGTTGCATGGCAGCTAAAGGATCTAATACCTGAATAACAGCTATTTCACTAGAAGCATCCTGAAGCTCTTTACCCCAAAAAGTAGCAACAGCTCCTTGTTTTATCGCTTCTTGGATAAAATCATGGCCATCACGTTGACCTTTTAATGGCACAAAAAGGCTCCCTGGTACGACTTTGCGTGTATCAAATTCAACACTTATGATTTCTAAATCTTGATATTGACAAACATCATTAATCGCTTCGACAACTTTTGCCACTTCATGGATAGTTAATTTCATTTTAAAGAATCCTTTTTAAAAATAAGATTGACGTTCTGTAAAGCGTTTTTCGGCCAATTGAATTAACTCTTTAATTAAATCCTGATATTTTAAGCCCATATTTTCCCAAAGAAGAGGAAACATGGAAAATTCGGTAAAGCCTGGCATTGTATTTAATTCACTTAAAAACAATTCATTATTGGCTGTTAAAAAGAAATCGCAACGAGCAAGACCTGAGCCTGCTAGTATTTTATATGCTTTTTTGGCGTACTCGCGAGCTTGATGATGAATTTCTTCAGGGATAGCAGCCGGAATAGCCATTTGAATTTTATTATCGAGATACTTGGCATTGTAGTCATAAAAGACAACATCTTTAATAATCTCACCGGCATAAGTTGTTTTAATATCTTCATTGCCTAAAACACCAACTTCAATTTCACGTGCTTCTACGCCTTGTTCGATTAAAGCTCGCGAATCATATTTAAAAGCCGTTTCAAGCGCTTCTTGCAAGCCTGCAAAGTCTTCAACACGTGTAATTCCAACAGAAGAGCCCATATTGGCTGGTTTAACATATAGTGGATAGATCAAGTTATTGATTTTTTCCAAAACACTTCCTGGATTTTCTAGCCAAATATTTTTTAAAACAGGAATAAAAGGAACTTGAGGAATGCCTGCAATCTGTAACAAATGCTTACTAATAATTTTATCCATTGCACAGGCAGATGTTAAAACACCTGTACCAACATAAGGCATTTCAAGCATTTCAAAAAAACCTTGAATCGTTCCATCCTCGCCCATTGGCCCATGCAACACAGGAAAAGCAATCTCTCCAAGCACTTTAATCTGACAAGGAGTAATAATTTTAGCTGTTTTATCTAAATGCAGACTGTCTTTTGATTTCGACTTCTCTGTTAAATACGGGCCCTTTAGCCACTGACCTATAGGAGAAATAAAAATGGTTTGCACTTCATAATAATCGTAATAGATGGCTGATAATATCGAAAAGGCAGATAAAACGGAAATATCACGTTCAGCACTACGTCCTCCGTAAATCAGCACAATTTTTTTCTTCAAGTTTAAACCTCCTGCAAAACCTATTTAGAATCTATCCACCATCTTTCAGTGGACGAAATTTTTAAATAATTTTGTGTAATTTTAGGCTAAAAGCACAGCTTCTAGATAATGGATTTAAAGAAATTTTGTTTTCAAAATTTCTTACAAAGTGCAAAAAATTATCAAAAATTTTCGCCGCTAGAAGATGGTGGATAGGTTCTTATACAAGCTCTCCATAAATAAATTTAAAAAGAGCAACTGCAATCGCTGAGGCTAAAATTGGAGCTAAAACAGGAACCCAAGCATACCACCATTTAGAATCACCTTTATTTTTTAATGGCAAAATAGCATGTAAAATACGCGGTCCTAAGTCTCTTGCTGGATTTAATCCTGGTCCTGTAGTTCCACCCATTGAAGCTACTAAAGCCATTACTAAAAAGCCAAGGGCTAAGTGTCCTATTTCTAACGAACCAGCATGAAAACCGGCATTTGTTTGTTGTGCACCAAAGAAAAGTTTCGTAATTCCTAAAGCCCCAAAAAATAACACAAAAGAACCGAAAAATTCACTTAAAAAACCATACAAGCAAGAGTTGGCATTATCAATAGTTGAAAATGTTCCTAAAATAGCATTCTTTTCTGTAGTTAAGTCATAGTACGGCTTATGAATGGCGTATACAATTAATTGACCAACCATAGCACCTAAAAATTGAGCAACAATGTATTGCACTACATGCACCCATGGAAACATATTGCTAATTGCTAGTCCCAAGGTAAACGCCGGATTAATATGATTGCCGGAAATATTTCCAAACATTAACGCTGGAATAGCAATGCCCATCCCGTAGCCCCAAGCAATCGTCATCCAACCAGAAGCAAAACCTTTTGTACCTTTTAACTCTACATTAGCTACCGCACCATTTCCTAAAATGATTAAAAACATTGTACCGAAAAACTCAGTTACATACTTAACCATCCAACCATGAGAATTTGCTGTATCCATTAAAATTGTCCATGATACCCCCATAAATTATTTCCTCCTCGTAATATTAGACCTGTTCCAAAATTAGCTTCATGAAAATCATGTTTCTTTTTCCCTGATATTTCGTCAAAAAGCCTCACAATAGCACCGCTATTCTTACGTTTTTTTCCTTATCTCAGGAAAAAATTGAACACAATTTTAATCATGTCCTAGTTTTGGAACAGGTCTATTGTTTTTAATAAATATAAATAATTGCTTTTTATTACATGCTGATTAACATTCGTAATTTTATCAAGATTTTCTATTGATGTAAATGAAGCGAGTTTCCTTACAAAAAACATTCACGAAGTTGTTGCTTAACTAATCGCAGGTACATAAAAACTATAAATTTCGTACCTTTCATTTAGAAAGGTGGTAAATATGTGGAAATGGTTAAGTATTACAGCGATATTTTTAGCGTTAGAAGATTGGCAAGCATGCACATTTAAGACTTCACACTTTTTGCTATGTTTGCTTCCAATGATTATCTGGCCACCTCATTTTTCTTATTTAACGCTTTTTTTCATAGCACTTGGAATTTTAGCTGAATATAAAAATATTGGCATGGGCTCTGGAGACTTTTACTTATTAACATGGTGGAGTGGATACTATTCAATATTTGAATTATTGAAAATAATTATGATAGCTTCATTCTTTGGCGCTTTGTTAGGGATACTTTTTAAAAGGAAAATCATTCCGTTTCTTCCGTGCTTAGCGGCGGGATTAATTATTGTACACTTCCTTTAATTTCAAAATTGTGAAAATTATTTACAAATATCTTGGATATAATTAAACTTTTCTATAATGAAAACGTCGATTGATAAATAAGATTTTTTATAAAAGGTGGTGAGTGAAGAAAATAAGTTATAGATGAAAATTGACGCTTAGCAAATTAGTATAAGAGAAATCAAGAATGATGTTGTAATCATCGTTTATAACTAAATTAATAAGTAAGTTGGAGGTAAAAATAATGAAAGTAGTGTCAACAAAAAAAGCACGAGAAACATGCGGTGGAGGTGGAAAATCTCATCGCAAAGGTGGATGTTATCCCACACATTGCGGCAGTCCTTGCTGGAGCGCAATGGGCATGAAAACCAAACAATGCGGTGATTGGCGTTAAATTTTATTTTAACAATGAAGAGGCTAAAGTAACATAGTCTCTTTTTAATATATTTTTCACAATTCAATTATAAATTTTCATGCTTTTAATATTTTAAAAAGGGACAGGATTGTCTTCACGATAAGCAATTGGCAAAAATTTATTGTAATTTTTTTTGAAAATAATTTTTGCCATGCCGCGTTTTCCTGTTCTATTTTTTTGCAAATCGACTTCCATCGTAGCTGTATCTTCATCTAAATAAGCATCATCTTCATTTCTTTCATCGCCTCCTTGACGATAGTAATCATCGCGATATAAAAACATAACAATATCTGCGTCTTGCTCAATTGAACCTGACTCGCGCAAGTCTGAAAGAATCGGCCGCTTATTTTCCCGTGCTTCAACGCCACGTGAAAGCTGGCTTAAAGCGATAACGGGGCAATTTAACTCTTTAGCTAATTTTTTAAGCTCTCTTGATATTTCAGATACTTGTTGTTGACGAGATTCGCGCACACTGCCTTCAATCAACTGTAAATAGTCAATTACCACTAAACCTAATTGTCCTTTTTCTTTAGTTAACTTGTGGCATTTAGCTCTAATGGACGGAACCTTGATACCTGGAGTATCATCAATAAAAATTTGCGTATTTGATAATTGTCCCATCGCCATCACTAACTTTTCCCATTCTTCTTCATTAAGTTGCCCTGTTCTTAAATGCCCTGAATCAATCAAACCCTCAGCACAAAGCATACGATTAACCAAATCAACGGCACTCATTTCAAGCGAGAAAATAGCAATTCTTTTGTCCGTTTTCGTTCCAACATTTTGGGCAATGTTTAAAGCAAAAGCTGTTTTTCCCATACCAGGACGAGCAGCTAAGATAATCAGTTGATCAGATTGAAAGCCTGCAGTCATTTTATCTAATTCCGGAAAACCTGTTGCTAGACCAGTAACAACATCGTGATTTTTAGCATTTTCTTCAATCTGAAACATACTTTCGCCAAGAATTTCAGCAATAGCTTGAAAATCTTTTTGATCAGTATCTTGCGAAATAGCCATCAAAGCTTGTTCAGTAATTGTGATTAAATCAATGACATCTTCATTAGTGTCAAAGGCTTTTTGAACAGTTTCAGTACTAGCAGCAATTAATCTTCTCCGAGCTGCTTTTTCAGCAACAATCTTGGCATAATGCCCAGCATTAGCAGGAGATGGTACAATCACCGCAATATCTGAAAGATAACTAATTCCACCAGCATTTTCTAATTGATGCTGTTTGCTTAACTCATCTGTAATTGTTCGAATATCTACAGGAATATTGCGATTAATTAATTGTGACATGGCTTCAAAAATAACTTTATGTTGATGCAAATAAAAATCCTCTGCCGTAATAAACTTCGTTGCTGCAAAGTAGGCGTCTTGAAGTAAAAAAACTGAACCTAAAACAGCTTGTTCAGCCTCTTTATCTTGTGGTGGTATCCGCTCAATATGTTCGACCATTTAACATTCCACTTTCTCAAAAATCTATATTCATAAGTTACCAAAAATACTATTTTGTTATTTTCACCATATCTTTACCAAATAATTGAACAGCCTTTTCAACAATCTCAGCACCTTCATATTCTTTAGCAACATTTTCTTGTGTCATCTGTGTTTTATCTAATTGCAGTTTTTCGCGATTTTTTTCAATAAACGTCTGCCGAAGTTTTGGCCACTCACTACTTGTAACAATGATTAACTCTGGTGCAAAATCAATCATTTTGCTTAAATTACAGCTTACAACTTGCCTTAAAGTTTCATCCTGACTAGCTTTTAAAGCTAAGATATCATAATCATAAGCAACAACCATCTGCGTATCACTGGCAGCCACCGGCTTACTTGCCTTCATCATTGCCTTACATCTTGCATCTAAAGACGCCAAAAAATCCGGCCATACTTCTTTTAAGGTGTTTAAATGCGCTTTGGTAGCTGACAACAACACTTGATGGATTTGCTGAGTAGGATTTTTATAAGCATTTTTACTTGAATTAGAATTAGAAATTGTATTTATCAAACGATCTTCAGAAGAAGTATTTGTCCCTTTTTGCAAATCTGTAATTCCCTTTTTTAATTGATTCAATTCTTCACGCAAAAATTCCCAATTTTTATGATTACTTTGCTCAGGCTGAACAACTGATGAAGCACGTGAATAGGTTGCTAATTTCACAGTTACAATTTCTAAATAAACACTGGCAAGATTACTTAAACGAATTTCTTGTTGCGCTTCATTGAAAAGCTTGATATAAGCATAAATATTTTCAAAAGAGAGTTCTGTAGCTAATTTTTTAAACGTATCTGTTAGTACTCCTCGCGTTTCACTCACCAGCTGTACAGCATGCTTATACATCAATAAATCTCGATTATACAAAATCATATCTTCTAAAAAACGCCTGGCTTCTTTTCCCTGCGAAAATATATCATTTAAAATTTCAAGAGCAGCTTCAACCTTTTTTTCATAAATCGCCAACATATACTGATCCATCATATCTTTGGTTAAACTACCAGTTATCATCATGGCATCTTCACTTGTTAAAGTGTTTTCTATATCTATAAAAGAGACGGCTTGATCTAAGATCGATAATGCATCTCGCATACCACCTTCAGCTGCGCGAGCGATGATGTAAAGCGCTTCTTCTTCAAACTTAACATTAATTTTTTGCAAAATATCTTTTAAATGATGAACAATGTCTTCTATCCCGATTCGCTTAAAATCAAAACGTTGAGTTCTTGAGACAATCGTTGGCAATACCTTGTGTACTTCTGTGGTAGCTAAAATAAAAATAACCTTTGCAGGCGGCTCTTCCAAAGTTTTTAATAAAGCATTAAAAGCACTTGTTGAAAGCATATGCACTTCATCAATAATATAAACTTTATAAGTTGCTAAAACAGGTGGATATTTTACTGTATCACGAAGATTACGAATTTCATCCACACCATTATTACTAGCAGCATCAATCTCCAAAACATCTTCCAGACGCCCTTCAGCAATCGCTAGACACATCTCACACTTGTTACACGGCTCACCATCCTGAGAGTTATGGCAATTCAAAGCTTTGGCAAAAATACGAGCAGCACTTGTTTTACCGGTTCCACGAGGGCCTGTAAATAAATATGCATGACTTACTTTTTTTTGTAAAATGGCCTGCTTTAAAGTTATCGAAATAGCTCTTTGCCCAACAATTTCATCAAAACGCTGCGAACGAAAAGTTCGATATAATGCTTGGTAACTCATGATATCCTCACTTTCTTAGTCCCTCGTTTAGAATCAACTTTTTACTTATTGCTCAATAAACGTCTTACTTCAAATGCAATATTATCCACAGGTACTTCAAACACTTCACCTGTTTTATGCACCTTAAACTCCACAATGTTGTCTTTTGCTTTTTTACCGATCGTAATACGTAGCGCAATACCAATTAAATCCGCATCGGCAAATTTTACGCCCGCTCGTTCATTCCGATCATCAACTAATACATCAAGGTCACTTAACATTGATGAGATTGTTTCTATTGTAGTGCAAATCTTCTCGTTCTTCATATCTAATGGTAAAAGATGAACATCAAATGGAGTAATCTCCTTTGGCCAATTAAGCTTTGAATCCTCACCATGCTGTTCTACAATTGCCGACAGTAAACGAGAAACACCAATGCCGTAACATCCCATAATTATCGGAATTAAGCGCCCATTTTTGTCCAGTACTTTTGCCTTCATTGATTCTGAATAACGTGTGCCTAATTTAAAAATATGGCCAATTTCAATGCCGCGTGTAAATTTCAAAACACCTTTCCCATCCGGAGAGATTTCTCCTTCTTTGACATTACGCAAATCAGTATAAACCTCAGGTGAAAAATCACGTTTAGGATTGGCATTTATTAAATGAAAGCCATTTTTATTCGCACCAACAACGGCATTGACCATATCTTTAACATAAAGGTCAGCTAAAATTCTCACTTCACCATCTATACCAATAGGACCCAAAGAGCCAAAGTCAGCCCCTAAAAAAGTCAGTGCTTCAGATTCAGTGGCTTCTTCCAAAGAATTGGCATCTAAAAAATTCTTTAACTTTACATCATTTATTTCATCATTTCCCCGCACTAAAACAAGAACAGGCTTTTTATCAGCAATAAATAAAACCGATTTAACAATTTTGTCAGCAGGAATTTGCAAAAACTCAGACACTTCTTCAATTGTTTTAACATCAGGCGTTGCAACTTCTGTCAATTTTCCTAACTCTTCATTAGCCTTTTTCGCCTGATAAAGACTTGTTGCCATTTCTAGATTAGCCGCATAATCTGACTTCGTAGAGTAGACCACTATATCTTCTCCAGCAACCAAACGCCCCACATCTTGATGCTCAGTAATTGCCATAAACTCTTGTGAATCAGAGCCACCCATCGCACCACCATCGCCAATAATACCACGAAAATTCAAACCAAGACGTTTAAAAATGGCGCGATAAGCTTTTGCATAGTCTTCATATGTATCATCCGAGCTTTCATAACTATCATGAAAAGAATACGCATCTTTCATTAAAAATTCTCGGCATCGCAATAAACCGTTACGCGGACGAAGTTCATCACGATACTTTGGCTGAATCTGATATAAATTAAGCGGTAAACGCTTATAAGATGTCACTTCATCTTTTAACAAAGCAGTAAACGTTTCTTCATGTGTTGGACCTAAAATAAATGTAGCATCAGTCCGATTTTTCAGCTGATATAAATCAGGACCATATGTCGCAAAACGCCCAGACTCTTTCCATAAATCAGCAGAAAGTAACGCTGGCATTAGCATTTCAACTGCACCTATTTTATCCAACTCTTCACGAATAATTTTTTCAATTTTCTTTAAAACACGATAAGCAAGCGGCAAATAAGAATAAACTCCTGCAGAAATCTGACGTATATAACCTGCTCTAAGCAATAATTGATGACTTAAAGCTTGCGCTTCCTTGGGTATCTCACGCAATGTTGGAATAAAAGTCTTTGATTGTTTAAAAATCATCTTCATAATCTCCTATCAACAAAAAAGTGGTCAAGAACATTTTATCTTAATCTAAAGCCAAGCAACAACTTTCTGTAAAAATTTCTCAAAAAATCTTTCTTATCCTTGACAACACTTAAAATACTGATTAACTAAAATTTTGATGCATGAAAGTTTCAACTATCGCTGATTTTCGGGACATTTTCACTGAGCAATGACAGACGCTAATCTATTCATAGTAGGAAAATTAGTTAACTTTTGCGTGATTTTTATGTTACAATGATATACAGAAATATATATGAATTACGGAGGTGTTTTAATGAGTATTTTAACGAAAAATAGTCAATTTAGTTTTCGAACAAACGATGAACTTTTGAGAAAAGCAAAAGAAATTGCTATGGCAGAAAATTTTGATATGACAACAATTATGAATTCTGTTTTGACAAAAATTGTAGAACAAAGAAATGTACCAGTTGAGCTGGTTGATGAAAAAACACAACGACATGAAAAAATTGTAAAAGAGCTTTATGGTGAAATTGAAAAAGGATACCAGAGTTATAAAGAAGGACGAGTCAAACCAATGAGCGAGGTATTTTCTAAATATGGCTTATAATATCAATATTACTGAGGAAGCACAGGAAGATTTAAATCAAATTTTTGATTATATCTCGAAACATTTTTTAGCATCACAAGCAGCAACCAACACCTTAGAAAATATTCGCTTGACGATTTTAAAGTTGGAAGAATTTCCGGAAATCGGTGTTGATGTTTCTGAAAGATTGAAGAAAAAATTTTCTGACGAAGTGAAATTACGAATGTTGATTACAGGTCATTATTTGGTATTCTATATTTTTGAAAATAGCACAATCACAATTTTGCGAGTTCTTTACCAAAAAAGAAATTTTATTGAAATTTTCAGCTGATAAAAAACGATTATATGAACTTTCATTTTTTTGTTCGCCCAAACATGGGAGAGCTTTAACGGGTAAAAAGTCCCAATTGTGACTAAGTAATGAAAAACACCTAGCTGAAGACAAAGGAGTCGACCGTGAGGTCGAATCTTAGAACCTGTTAACGATCTTCATAATTGCGACTTTTTTGGCAATTTTGTGCCTTTCTTCGTCAAAAAGCCTCGATTTAGCACCACTAAACCTGCATTTTTTTCCTAGAAATGCACAAAAATTTCTCAAAAAATTCATCAATAGAGAGATCGCTAACAGGTTCTAAGGCTTTTATTCCAAATTATGTTCTTTTTTATATAACTTAACAATTGCTTCGTCATAGCATCTATGAAACTGATTAGCTACCAACTTATTGCCTGATAATAAAAATTTACAAATAGCATCCATCATCCTTTGACGTCCTTCTTTTTGCTTATCTGTCATTAGTAAATAAAAACCGTACATAAAATTTAATGCACGCTCTTCATTAGAAAAATCATAAAATTGTTTCTCTGGCAGTAATGAACATCCTGTCTCAAGGAAAAAGAAAACATCTTCTAAATAATCATTTTTCAAACAAAAAAAGATAGAATTCACTAAAGTTTTGATCAAACATTTCTTTTTTTTATTATCAACCAAGAAGACTTTTTTCTTTTTAAGAATATCTCTAGTTAATGAAACAGATAAAGGAATGGTTAAAAGATGTAAAATGTGACTAAATAAGTTTAATTCATTATAGCCCCACGCACTAACTTCCATTAGATAGCCCGATGATTCTTGCAAAATATCTTGAGGGATGGGAAAACAAAGATCCAAATCATTGATTAAATCGGAAAGATATAAGACATAAAGATAATTTTCTTTTACATAAGAAGCTGCATGTTTTTTTGACTCTAGTAAATCCTTAAGCATTTCAATATTTTTATCATAATAATATTGAAATGATATTTCATAAAATGCTTCATTTTCATCAAGAGGATAATTCTGAGCTGCTAATTCAATTTCATCCATAGAGGAACTGGTATTTTGAATTAATTTCGAAAGATAGCGATGCTTGATGGAAGAAAGACCATTTTCAAAATGGCATAATGATGATCTGCTAAAAGCATCGAAATACTCTCTTGCAGGAACATCGATGTTTTTTAGCAACTTTAGAAGTGTATGGAATTTTATAATATTTTCTCCAGACTCAAAACGACATAAAGTTGATTTGCTGCACACTCCTGCGCAAGCTTCTTTTTCATTCACACCCTTATCTAATCGAATTTTTTTAAAAATTTCTCCGTAACTTTCACTATCGTTTGACATTTTTCATCCTCCTAAAAAATTACACCTTCAGGAAAGCTTCAATTGAGAATAAGTAAATAGACTAAATTCTAAATCATTTCATAAAAAAACTTAAGATATCATTCCAAGTTACCGCAATCATCAAAAGCAACATAAATGCTACGCCCACCAGTGTGATGATCCCTTCTTTTTCATGACTAATTGGCTTGCCACGAATGCCTTCAATCACATTTAAAACAATCTTTCCACCATCTAACGCTGGAATAGGAAATAAATTTGCAAAGCCAAGATTCATTGATAACATTGCCATCAAGTAAATTACCGGTAACAAGCCTGCTTGAGATGCTCTTTGGCTCATTTGAAAGATACCAACGGGACCAGATAAGCGATTTAAGTTAAAGCCTGTCAATAAATTAGCTAACGCTTTTAAAATCCCAACCGAAGTAGACCATGCTTCTTTAAAACCACCTAAAATTACTCCGCCAACCAAAGAATGATCCATCGGTCGACTGATCCCAATAACAGTCCCAAATTTCTCGTTCTTATAAGTTTTGGTCTTTAGAGGCAATTTTAAAGAAAAAGTTTGATCTTTACGTTTAACCTTTAAGGTTACTTTTTTATTTTCATCTAAATGTTTACGAAAAGCCGCTGAAAGCTCATTCCAATTATTAATTTTCACACCATTAACGGACTCAATATAGTCTTTTGCTTTAAGACCAGCCTTTTCTGCCAAACTATTTTTTTGAACTAAACCAATCTGATTGGTGTTAGCAATAGGAGACCCTCCCTGCATAAAAGCCAAAAAGATAAACAGCAGAATCCCCAAAATAAAATTATTCATTGGTCCAGCAAAGTTAGTCATAATTCTTCCCAACACACTTGCTGATTGCATCTGCACATCTTTAGGAGCGATCAAAATCTCTGTCCCATCTTCTTCTACAATCAAAGCATCATGATCAACTTTATAAGTTTTAGCTTTTGCTTCATCTCCATTAATAAAGCCACGGATAAACAATTCATCTTCTAAATCAATTTCCTCAACTTCAAACGGCAATCCATTTTCCAACACAATTTTATGGCTAAGACTAATTTTTTTAACTATATTGTTTTCGCCCAATAAAAGTGTCACAGGTGTTCCAGGTTTAATTTCAGTCATTCGGTCTGCCCAGCCCGCCATTCGCACATAACCACCAATCGGCAACAAGCGAACAGTATACGCCGTTCCCGACTTATCGCGATGATAAAACAGCTTCGGTCCAAAGCCAATAGCAAACTCACGCACCAAAATGCCGGCACGTTTTGCAAAAAAAAGATGACCTGCTTCATGTATTATCACAAGAATCGCAAAGACAATAATAAAAGTAATAATCGCTTTCATAATTTTTTCCTCATAGCTTAATCCGCTCATAAACTTTCTGACGAGTTTGTTTATCGATTTCAATCACCATCTCAAGAGTTAAATTCTCTTTTTCTTGATGCTTAGCAACTGCTCTTTGGATCAAATTTTCAATTTCTAAATATTTTATTTTACCCGCAATAAAAGCATTGACTGCAACTTCATTAGCAGCATTAAACACTGTCGGAAAACTTCCGCCTTTTACTCCAACAGCAAACGCTAAAGCAAGCATTGGAAAGCGTTCTTTGTCTAATTTATCAAAATGAAGGACAGCTACATCTGCAATATCAAAAACTTTTTCCTTTTTTAAAGGTCTACGATTAGGAAAAGTTAACGCGTATTGAATAGGCTCACGCATATCACTTGCACCAAGTTGGGCAAAATAAGCTCCATCAACTAAGCGAATCATTGAATGAACAGTACTTTCTCGATGTAAAACAACTTTAATTTTATCATAAGATGCATTAAATAACCAATGCGCTTCAATCACTTCTAAGCCTTTATTAACCATTGTTGAAGAATCAATCGTAATCTTTTTCCCCATCGCCCAATTCGGATGTTGCAGCGCATCTTCTAAAGTAACTTGCTTTAATTCTTCTCGCGTTAAATCACGAAAGCTGCCTCCAGAAGCTGTAATCACCAGCTCTTTGATATTTTTCATATCTTGTCCTTGCAATACCTGAAAAATAGCTGAATGTTCACTATCGACCGGCAAAATTTTTACATCATTTTCTTTTGCCGCTTGCATCACCCAATACCCAGCCATTACTAAAATCTCTTTATTAGCCAAAGCAATATCTTTACCATTTTTAATCGCTGCCATCGTTGGCAGTAAACCAACAGAACCTATTAGCGCTGTTAAAACGATCTTAACATCTTTTGCCGTAGCAACCGCAATTAATCCTTGAAGCTCTGCAATAAACTCAACCTTAGGATATAAGGCAGTCAAAGTTTGTGCCATAGACTGATCACGAACACCAACAATTTTGGGCTGAAACTCCTCGATAATCTTCTTTGCTAGCTCAATATTTGAATAAAAAGAAAAAGCTACTAATTCAAACATTTCTGGATTATTACGCAAAACATCTAAAGTGCTTTTTCCGATTGAGCCGGTTGCTCCCAGCAGACTAATCTTTTTTTTCATCTTATCTTCCTCAAAACAATCCAAATAACTGCATTAAAGGCAGGACAAATAATAAACTATCAAAGCGATCTAAAATGCCGCCATGTCCAGGCAAAATCTTTCCCGAATTTTTCACATCAAAATGACGCTTGATTGAACTTTCAACCAAATCTCCAAACTGTGCTGCTGCTGAAAATAATAAGGATAAAAGTAAAACCGTTAGTGCTTTATGATTAAAATAATCTTCAGCCTTAAATAAAAAAACAAAAACTAACGTTACAACAAAAGCAGATGCTACTCCACCTAATGCTCCTTCAATCGTCTTATTTGGCGAAATTTCTGGCCATAGCTTATGCCGTCCATATTTACCACCTACTAAATAAGCACCAATATCCGTAGCCCATACAATAAACAAAGCTAAAAATAAAACTTGCAAACTAGCATAACGCGCAGTAATTAAAGCTGAAAAACCAACACCAACATAAAGACTAACAATTACTGGAAATGCAGCTTCATCAATAGAATAAGTATTTTTAGAAATCACGCCAGCACCTAAAAGGAACATAACCACCCAAAAAAATAATAAAAATTGGCCGCAAGTCTCAGGCAAAAAATTAACATAATTAGGCAATGGAAACACCAATATAAACGTTCCAATCAAAGCTAAAACGCCCTCAAAGCTTTTAATATCTAATTGATGCATATGAAAAAGTTCATAAACACCAACTCCAGCCATTACTGTTACTAAAATTGATAAAGGCAAACCACCTATCACAAGAATTGGTAAAAAAAACACTAAAGCAACAACTGCAGTGATAACTCTCGTTTTCATTAAAACCTCCGTTTAGACCTCGTATAATAAAGTTGCCCACTTCTTATGCAAGGTTCTTAAATCACTTTTATACTCCACCAAAACGTCTAGTTCGCTTTTGATAAGAAACAATTGCTCGCTTCAGCGAATGCTCATCAAAATCCGGCCATAACTCATTCGTAAAATATAATTCACTATACGCAATTTGCCATAATAAAAAATTACTAATTCGTTTTTCACCACTACTTCGAATTAACAACTCCGGATCACGCATATCCTTGCTAAAAACACCTGTCATCAGTGCATCACTCAAAGTCTCTTCCGTAATTGCATCAGCATCAAGCATACCCTTTATCGCTTGCTTAGCAATCTTTTGCGTAGCTGTCAAAATCTCTGATCGACTACCATAATTAAAAGCAAAATTAAGAATCATCCCTGTATTGTGTTTTGTTTGCTCGATAGCTCGCAATACAGCACTTTTCGTATGCTTGGGCAAATCTTCTATGTATCCCATCACATTTACTTTGACATTTTCTTTTATTAGATCTGGCACAAAGCTATCAAAAAAATCTACCGGTAGTTTCATTAAAAATTTAACTTCACTATCTGGTCTGCGCCAATTTTCTGTTGAAAATGCATAAAGTGTCAAAATCTTAACACCAAATTTGCTTGCTACTTTCGTAATTTTTTTTACTGCATTCATTCCTTCTTTATGGCCAGCAATTCTAGGTAACTTTCTCTTTTGTGCCCAACGACCATTGCCATCCATGATAATTGCTATATGCTTTGGAATTCCTAAACTTTCATCGAACTTCATATCAATCGTTTTATCTTTTTTCTTTCTTGAAAACAGTGCAGACATCTCGTTTTCCTCTCAATAGGACTTCCCGGAAACTAGGGTTCAATAGCTAATTGAAACACATTAAACATTTTACCATAAAAAGCTTTTCACATATTAAAAGCGTCGAACTGTCAAAAAAATTTTTTAATATACGTAATTTTTCTTTCAGAATTTAATGAATCATATTTTACCTTATGGTACACTCTTAAATGAACGTTTACGTTGTAAATTTTAGAACTTCGTAATAAAATCATGAAGTTCTTAGAGCCTGTTAACGATCTCTCTATTGATGAATCCCGTTATACAAGTTGTAATCAAGCAAAGCTTGAAACAACTTGTAATAACCCGACAGGTCTTTTTGAGAAATTTTTATGCATTTCTAGGCTAAAAGCACAGCTTTTAGGTAACGGATAAAAGAAAACGAAGTTTTCTTGTC
>JAIRWP010000093.1 GCA_031268845.1 Lactobacillales bacterium
TACTCAAATTATCCATGTCTAAACTTTTTGCAAAGTGCTATAAGACCATTTCTCGCGTGTCTTTAGAATATGCCATTGTTTAATTATACTACAGATTGTTTTAAATCGGAACAGCTATAACTATAAATTTGAAATCCAGCCACGCATCAAAAAAGTAAAAGAAACTAGCCAAAATATTCAAATTTTATTAAAAAGGTAACATTCATGCCCTTTTATTTACGTTGTATGGTATAATTTAATTTGGATTAATTCTATAAATTTAAAATTTTAGGAGTGTTAATAAAAATGTTAAAGAAAAAAATTATGCTTGGAGCTGTTTCAGCAATGACTCTTTTGTCACTGACAGCTTGTGGGGGTTCAAAAGATATTGCTACGATGAAGGGCGGAAAAATTACTGTTGAGGATTTTTACAATAAAGCTAAAACTCAACAAAGTAGTAAGCAAATTGTGCAAAATATGATTCTTAGTAAAGTATTTGAGAAAAAATATGGTGATCAAGTAAAAGATTCCGAAGTTACAAAAAAATTTAATGAAACAAAAAAACAATATGGTGGACAATTTAAATCAGCATTACAATCAGCTGGGTATACGGAAGCTTCTTATAAGGAACAAATCCGTCAGCAACTTGCTATACAAAAAGGTTTAGAAAAACATGTGAAAATTAAAGATAAAGATATCAAATCTGCTTGGGCAAGTTTCCATCCAGAAGTATCTGCACAAATAATCGTACTTGACGATAAAACTAAAGCTGATGAGGCATTAAAAGAAGTCAAAACAGAAGGTGCTGATTTCGCTAAAATCGCTAAAGAAAAATCTACTGATACTGCAACAAAATCAAACGGCGGTAGTGTGAAATTTGATTCTACTTCTACTAAGATCCCAACTAATGTTCAAACTGCAGCATATGCTTTAAAAAATGGCGAAATTTCAGAAGTTATTACTGTTTCAAACTCTCAAACTTATCAATCTCAATATTTCATTGTGAAGGTGATTAAAAATAAAGCCAAAGGTAACTCAATGAATCCTTACATAGCACAATTAAAAGAAATTGCTAAACAAACTAAGCTAAAAGATCAAGCTTTTCAACAAAAAGTTATAGCTCAAGAATTGAAAGAAGCAAATGTTAAGATCTCAGATTCTGCCTTTAGTGATGTTTTAGCTGCATATACAGGTACATCAAGCAGCTCTTCAGCAAAAAAATCTAGCTCGAAGTCTTCTACAAAAAGCTCTTCTAGTTCTTCAGCAAGCGAAGCATCAAGCAGCTCAGCAACAGAAGAAAGTTCTTCAACAGAGGCATCTGAAGCATCAACTGAATCTTCATCTTCAGAAGCTCAATAAACAACAAACTTTCAGCCCAACCAAGCTTAGTCTTGATTGGGCTTTTTTGCTGCGTATATTGGTATTAAAAATTTATTCATGCTTCTTTTAACATTCCTTGTTCACGCATACTAAAATAACCCCTTTGACCAATAACCAAATGATCCAGCAACCTTATTCCCATTGCAAAAGCTGCTTTTTCAATACGTAGTGTAAGTTTGATATCTGCCGAACTAGGCTCTGCCACACCAGAAGGATGATTATGCACCAAAATTACGCTGGCAGCACTAACCTTAAGTGCTTCTTTAAAAATTTCTCTAGGATGAACAACCGATTTATTTAAAGAGCCGATAAACAAAGTTGTTTCTTTAATAATCAAATTTTTGGTATTCAGAAAAATCACTAAAAAATGTTCCTGATCAAAGTCCTTCATTTGTCCAATTAAGCGTTGAGCCAAGTGAGCGCTTGAGATCACCTTTTCACCATACTCGCAAGTTGAAAAATGCAGTCGTCGTCCTAATTCAATCATCGCTTTAATTAAAATTGCTTTATTGCGCCCAATTCCTTTAATCTGTTGCAGCTCTTCTAAACTTGCCATCTTAAAATCATACAGTGAATTATATTGTTCTAAAATTTTTTGCGCTAAAACATGAACCGATTCATCACGACTGCCCGTTCGCAAAATAATCGCCAATAACTCTTGATTTGAAAGCTTTTGCTCTCCATATCTTTCTAAACGCTCACGCGGCATGATCGAATTTGCCACTTCTTTAAATTGATAATCCATCTCTTTCTTTTTCATCTGCACCCTTCTTTCACAAAGAAAGTACGCAAAAAATTAAAAAGATTATAGCGAATTTTTTTGAACCGTCTTTTTTTGCAAGTTTTTAGAATTTTTTTTGTGATTTCAATGAAAGTTTTTCTTGAAATTTTGAGTATGAATTAAAAATTTGGAAAAGGTCTATTTAACACTAAAATTATAAAGATAAGCAAAGTGTTGGTGCAATTACCCAACGCTTCGCTTATCTTTAAACATGTCAGAAATTTTCAAGCAATCAATTTTTTAAATAATTTTTCGCAATTAAGACTTAGAATCTTTTTGTAGTATTTTCTTCTGTTCACTATTCAAGCAGCCTAATACTACTTGAAAATTTTGCAATACAACTTGGGAATATATATCCACTCCTTGAATATCATCCTCATTTACACCAACAATTTGCTGATTTAACAATCCGTTTATTTCATCAAAACATTAAGTTGTTTCTTCTTCTGCTTTTCTCATACTACCTTCAAATGCATTAATCGCTTCCTGAACTTGTTGAATGACGTCATTAATCCAAGTTTCATGATCTCTGTTTAAAAAGTTTTCTAGCTCATGATAATTTCGAGAAGCAAAATCCACATAAGCGGAAAATTTAGAACCGGCAGCTGGATCAAGTCTTAATACTACATGTACAGGGATACCAGTTGAAGTAGATAAACTTAATATTTCCGCTTTTGCTTGGTTCAGTATATCAGCAAAATTTTGACCACTTCGCGCTTGAAATTCGCGTAATGCTACTTGTCCTTCACGTACTTTTTGAGGGGCTATTTGCTGGAATTCAATAAATGCTCCTTTTACGGCATCAACATTGAATTCATTTATATGTCGTCTGATACCAAATGTTGTAATGTACGGTAAAAGTGAGCGAAAACTATTTTCACATTGAGATATTATTGGCTCATAAGGCCTAACTCCACTGTTACTTTCACTGAAAAAAGTACCTTGAAGAAAGCTTTCGATTATAGGACTTTGAGCTGCCTCTGGATGAGGAGTCAAGAAATCTATCATCATCAGCTTTAATTGGTGATAGTCAGAACAGTCAACAAGATGATTAAACAAAGATGACGGAGCAACATAGCCTATATTATCTCCCTTAATATCAGTTAAACGAAAAATATTAACAAAAATGCTCGCTAGAGTTAAGTCGCAAACCATTTTTCCCTTTAAAGGATATCTTGATAATGGACGCAAAATTGTATTGATATCAGTAGGATTGCTTTTATTGGCTTGAAGTTTATCATTTATTTTTTCTAATTCTACAAATTCTTCACCATGAGCACTTAAGCCTTCCGTTACGATGAAAAACCCATTATTAATATATGGATTAATCATAAAATGAGCTTTAGGACCTAATTTCAATTTATTAAGCATTGAGTATATAAAGGGTTCTCTTAAATCTAATGGTTGAACTGGCAAATTTTCTGGTGCTTCCTCTGTGCTTGTAGCCATCCGGATAGTGTCAAGCTTTGTATCTCCACTATCTTTACTCTCTGTGGCTGGATATCCGTGATAGGCCTTTAAAAAATAAGTCCGCTTGCTTTCTGGATTAAGAATTGGAAGCCCGTCTTCATCAGATGGTATAATTTCTCCTATATCTACCACACCACCAAAATGCACTCCTCCTGTCTTTTTACGCAATAAACAAGCATAATTTTTCCCTCCAGAAGTAAATTCACATACTTGTGTGTTGCGATCACCACCAGCATTGCGTTCTCCTTCAGGAATTATTTGCTGTACTGTCCGGAATCGAATACCTTGTGCATCCGTTATTCCGTATTTTTCAATAATTTGCGGACAAACAGTGGCGGACAACAGTCTTCGAGAATGATAGAAAAGTTGGTTTACTCTTGTAAAAAACATTGCATAGGAAGAAGGAGCTTCATTTTGCATATCATTTAATGTGCGAATCAAAATTAAACTTAGTTGCTGTCTCTCAGGAGTATGTAAATTTTCTAATAATTGCCAAGGCATTTCACCAAGCTTGCTTGCCAAAGCGCTTTGAAATATCGGTTTACTTTCATCAAAATTTTCATACTCTTTGATACGATTTGTAGGAAGAGGAATTTTATAAACCATTTTAGCAGGATCGCCGGTCATAGGTTTTGGCGTTCGAAGATCATCGCATCCATTAAGAGCATTCACAAATATTTCACTAAATGCACCACTTTGATCAATTGCACGCAATCTTTGAATTACTCTTACTTCTATTCTCGCTTGCTTCGCTGAATCCCTAAGTATCTCTTCAAGCTGGCGATTATAATCTATAGGTGGCGGTGGAACCATGTCGCTTGAACCTTCTGCACTTGCAGCAAACACAGCTTCTGGCGGAGGTGGTGAATCTTCTGCAGCGGGATCGGCTGATTTTTCTGAGGCAGCAGGCTCATCTGATTTTTCTGGTGGCTTAGGAGCAGCATCTGAAGCGGCAGGCTTTTCACCCTGAACTTGAGTAGCATCATCACTACCATCACTGTCTCTAAGCATTGCCAAGGTTTTTACTGGACTTAAAAAAGATAAAGCAATAAATAATATGACAAATAATTTATATTTTGTCTTAAACATAAAACTTTCCTCCTTATGCATTTCTTTCAAAACTCACCTATGGATAAATTTGCATAATACATTATCCTTTATTGCAGCATAAGCGCATGAAATGCTTAATTTTCACAAATCTAAGCAAATACTCTATGCATCATATTAATGTTAGCATTAATACCTCGCATGTATTCATTTAAATCATAAACACTCTCGTTAAAATCCATTACTCCAAGGGTCGTCGCATTTGAATTTCCGGAAATATTTTCAAACAATAAAAAGCTTAAAACTTCACTTTTACATGCTTCCAAAATTTCAGAAAATTCTCCTATCGAGGGTAATAAAATTAAAGCATCACGCCCAAGCTGTTTTATTGATGCATTACGCTCGCTTTGTTTTCGTTGTATTGTGGCTTCATCATCTTCCTCTTTGCTCTCTTCGCCGCATTTGGAATTTTTTAAAATTTCAGCAGCAAAACTAGCAGGTTTATAAATTTTTCCATTAGCATTAGTAAATTCAAATAAGAATCTTTGATCTTCCATATCATATCTAGGAAAATCACTAGGAGCTATAAAATCAACAATTCTTACCACTGGAATAGGTTCTCTTATTTGGAATAGATAGTTACCTTCATTCAAATCCCTTAAAAGTAATAATCTGTTTATTAGATCAAATTGGGTAAAAGCTATAATCGTATTAGCACCTAAGAGTCTTGTTTTATCACGTTTTAAATCAAAACTAGTAAAAGTTGGTCCAGCAATTGAAACATCTTTAGTTACGATAAAAACATTGTTTAAAGAAAAAGGATTAATCACAAATTTTACTTCTGGTCCTATACCAAGTTTTTCTAAAACTTTGTATACAAATAGTTCATTAATATTAACTGATTTAGGAGTAGTTACAGAAAAGGAAAGATATACGCTATCGGTAAAATCTGTAAGTCTACTACCGTTTTGATGTGTTTTCACAAAACATCTTTCTATACATTCCTCTTCTTTTTTACCATCCTTATTAATTACTGAAATTGATTTTTTTAAAATTCCTCCAGATTGAGAACCTCCTTGCTTTTTTTCAAATTTTGTAAAAAAGCATTCTTTTTCAAGATTATCTTCTGCATAATACTTGCAAGTTAGCACTCGTGCTTTTCTAGGGCCTAAATTTAAAATTTTCTTTTCAAATTTCATAGCCTGAATTGATTGAGTACAATATTCTGTAGCAATTACAAAGTGAGATAAATAAGTATCCATACCTACATTATTTAAAAAGAATTTTTTTATGTAATCAAGTCCATCATTGCTGTTAAATATTGAACGTAATCTATTGATTTCATGATACAGTCTTGCTTTTATATCTATTATTTGTGGCAAAATAAAACATTTATCTGTTTCGATATGTTTATCTTCGATATAAGCCAGTAAACAAAATGAAAAATCTAAAGCGTTTTGTTTACTGTTATCCCAACTTTGCCTTACATTATACATATTCCAAAAACATATTAAAAATTGAATATCATCTCTATAACCATGCTGTAAAAGTAAATCTATAGCTTTAAATTCTTCAGAAGCTGGGCCTCCAGTTCGTTGGGTAACAAGCTCAAGTAAATGATCAATGTTAACAACTGTCCTAAGCAAAGTTTCTGGCGGCGGTGGAACCATGTCGCTTGAACCTTCTGCACTTGGACTTGGCTCATCTGATTTTTCTGGTGGTGGCGGCGGTGAATCTTCTGCAGTAGAGCTGGCTGATTTTTCTGAAACAGCATGTTTTTTGTCTTGAGTCTGAGTTTGTGCATCATCACTGCTATCACTACCATTAAACATTGCCAGAGTCTTTACTGGATTTAAAAAAACTAAAGCAATGAACAATACGACCAATAATTTACACTTTGTCTTAAACATAAAATCTTCCCCCTTATGTATTTCTTTAAAAACACAACTATAGATACCTTTGAATGATACATCATCATTTATTGCAAAAATTTAAAGTTTGTTTATTTTGGAGGTGCTGGAAGTCCCATTGTTCTTGTCTCTTCTAAAGCAACATCAATTTGCTGGTGTAAATTTGCTAACCAAGCCCTATGTCCTTCAGTTAAAAATCCTTTTAATTCATTAAAATTTTGGCAGATAAATGTACAGTAGCTTCTTAATTGCAGACGAAAACTAGCTTCTTGTAATCCTAAAGCTACAAAATTTGATCTTCCTGCAAAGATTGAATCATCAAAATTAGCTGGGCTATATAATAAGCCAATTATCTCTTCCTCTGTTGCTTGAACAATGCTTTCGAAAGGTTGCCCAGAAAATCTTATTTCAAATTTATTCATTGCATCCTGACCCTGGGCAATTTTTATACTAACACTTTCGTCTAAGGCTGGAAGAGTTTTTGAAGAAATAGTTTTAATTTTTGTGGTTAAACTTTTTTTTAGCATTGCTATTTTTTGATCTGGAGGCACTATCAACCTTGGCTTTGAAAGCTTTTTTGAACCACGTGTTTTTCTTCCTGTTTCTTGTGGCGGCTCAGAAGTTAAACGATTTTTTGTACTGAAAAAGTCATTAATAACCTGTAAATCCTTTGCAACACTTTCTAAAAGAGGCTTATAGATTTCAACACCTTCATCAGAAATAAAAACATAACCTCTCAAAAATGAGTTAACACAACTAGTTAGGTCAAGTATTTTTTCCGATTGTGGAGCTAAAAGTTTTGTCGGAGGAGTTAAAAAGTCTATAATTATTAGTTTAGCTCGTTCTAAATTATATTCTTCAATCTGCCTACTATTATCTATATAACCTAAGTTATCTCCTTTGATGTCACCCAAATCTAAAATATTTACTAACATGCTCGCCAATGTTAAATCATTAACAATTTTTGAATGGTTTTTTTCATCCTCCAATAAAAGTCCAACATCTGAAATTTGATCAAGCTCAAAAAATTGATTTTCCGCACTATTAAGATCCTCGGTTACTATATAAAATCCATTATTAATATATGGATTAATCATAAAATGAACTTTTGGTCCTAGATCAAGATGCTCTAAAAGCTTATAAACAAATGGCTCACTTAAATCCAAAGGCGCTGCTGGTTTTGCATGTGGATCCGAAGAGACACTGGTTCTTAATTCTTCTGTATCGAGTTTTGTGTCTCCACTATCTTTGTTTTCTAATGCTGGATAACCATGATATGCCTTTAAAAAGAATCTTTTGCATGTTTTTTTCCTTAAAACAGGAATATCATTCGGGGCCTGTCTTTTAACTTCTCCAATATCGACAAAAGCTCCAAAATGTGTTCCAGAAGTTTTTTTACGCAATAAACAAGCATAATTTTTCCCTTCAGAAGTAAATTCACATACTTGCGTGTTGCGCTCACCACCAGCATTAGGGCCTTCAGTGATGGGTTGCTTTATTGTTCGATATCTAATGCCCTGTGCATCAGCGACTCCATACGTTTTAATAATTTGCGGACAAATAGTGGTGGCTAATAACCTTCGAGAATGGTAAAGTACTTGAATTACTCGTTCGAAGAATACTTTATTTTCGGGATTTTCATTTACCATATCACTCAACATGCGAATAATGTCTAAAGAAAGCTTTTGAATGTTAGGATCTGTATCATATAATCTTTTAAGCGCTTCCCATGGAATAGTAATAAATTGTGTAGCTAAAAATCCCTGATATTTGGGACCTTGAACATCCGAATCTCTTAAATCAACTGGTTTTCCATTTACTGTTATTCCTCTTTTTAGAGTTCGAATACGATCACATTCATTCAAAACGTTCACGAATGTTCCACTAAATGCACCACTTTGATCAATTGCCTGCAATCTTTGAATTACTCTTACTTCAATTCTCGCTTGTTTTGCTGGATCATCAAGTAAAGCTTCAAGCTGGTGATTATAATCTACAGGTGGTGGCGGTGGAACCATGTCGCTTGAACCTTCTGCACTTGCAGCAAACACAGCTTCTGGCGGGGGTGGTAGTGGTGGCTCTTCTGGTGGCGGAGGCGGCGAATCTTCTGCAGCGGGATCGGTTGATTTTTCTGGAGCAGCAGGTTTTTTGCCTTGAGTTTGTGCAGCATCATCACTGCCATCACTACCACCAAACATTGCCAAGGTTTTTACTGGATTAAAAAAAACTAAAGCAATGAACAATACGACCAATAATTTACACTTTGTCTTAAACATAAAACTTTCCCCCTTTTATTATTACAATCACAATAAAATCACTCACTTACGTTTTTATGGTACACCTTCCTTTATTGCAAAACAAACTTAAAAAGGAAAAGATTTTCACATTTTTCCTCACTCCTAATATGAAAAAAAATTTAAAAAATATTTCCCAATATCAAATTATTTGCCATTCTTTATAAAACGTCTTACTTGCGATACAAAGTAAAGCGAGCCTGTGATCAATAAAATTTCATCTTTTCCCATTTTCAAAGAAATTTCTTTCAGCCATTCAGACCAAGACGGAACAGTCTTAAGACCTTCTTTTGAAAAATCTGATATATCTAAAGCTTTAGGATAATCAAAACTGGTTAAATAAATTTTAGTATTGGGCAGATTTTTTATTCGCCACAGCATGGTTTTAACATCTTTGGTTTGCAACGCCGCAAATAAAGCATAAATTTTTTTATCTGCAAACTTATTTTTTAAATTTTCCACCAAGCGCTGCATTGCGTGATCATTGTGCGCACCATCAAGGATAATTAACGGCTGCTTAGAGAGCACCTCCATTCTCGCTGGCCAAAAAGTATTTTCTAAAGCTTGGTACACTTTTGCTTTTGTTAAAGATTTTCTTTTCATTGAAAGATAAATTTGAGCTAATTTTAATGCCATCGCCGCATTTTCTACCTGATGCGTGCCTAACATAGAAATTTTTAGTCCTTCAAACTTTTCATTCGAAGTCTGATAGTCAAACACTTCACCCCAGAAATTCTTCTGAGATAAAGAATGCGCATGATAATTCACATCATAACGATACATAGTTGCTTTTTTTTCATCTGCCACTTCTTTAATCACAGCTAATGCTTTTTCGGTAAGATTTCCTGTCACTAAAGGTATCCCATCCTTAATAATCCCCGCTTTTTGCTGAGCAATCTCCGGTAAACTCTCACCTAAAAGATCCTGATGATCATAGCCAATCGTCGTAATCCCTGTTAACGAAGGCTCAACAACATTAGTGCTATCATACAGTCCACCCAGACCTACTTCGATAATTGCCACATCAACTTTCTCATTATAAAAGTAAGAAAACGCCATAGCCGTAATTAGCTCAAACTCTGTAATTCCTGCAAGCTCATCATTTTTATCCATCTCTTTTACCAGCGGTTGATATTTCTTTACATATTTCACCAACTTTTCATCTGAGATCGGCACTCCATCAATGCTCATCCGCTCATTAAAACTCTCGATATAAGGCGAAGTAAAACTTCCAACTTTTAACCCTGCAGCCATCAGCAATGAACGCAAAAAAGCAACGGTTGAACCCTTGCCATTTGTCCCTGCGATATGAATAATAGAAAGCTTGCGCTCTGGATGATTAACTTTATCTAAAATCGCTTCTATTCTAATTAACCCTGGTCTGCTACCAAACTTTAAACGGCCATGAATAAATGCTAGCGCGTCTTCAAATGTCATTTGCATAAGACCTCCAACTAGACATTTTCAATATTATGAAATACTTTTTGAACATCTTCATCATCTTCCAAAGTATCAACAATTTTAGTAAATTTTTCTAGATCTTTTTCCGCAAGATCGATTTCATTTTGCGCAATCATTTCTAGCTCTGTAACATCAAACTTGTTCACAGCTTTTTTTTCCAGTGCTTCTTTAGCTAGATGTAAAGCTTCAGGCTCTGTGTAAATAATGATTGCACCATCTTCTTCCATCACATCACGCACATCAATATTCTCTTCCATTAAATACTCTAACCAGCTATCTGCATCTTCACCTTTAAATACGATCACTCCTGTATTATCAAAAGAATAGCTAACCGAGCCAGAATTTCCCATATTGCCGCCATTTTTGCTAAAAGCTTTACGAACATTGGCAGCTGTACGATTAATATTAGAAGTTAGAGTGTCAACAATAATCATTGAACCACCGGGACCAAAGCCTTCATAACGCAATTTTTGGAAAGTTTCATCCGTATTTCCTTTGGCTTTATCGATGGCACGATCAATAATATGTTTGGGCACATTTGCATATTTAGCACGCTCAAGCACAAATTTTAACTTTTGATTACTATGCGGATCTGAATCTCCTGCTTTAGCGGCTGCATAAATTTCAATTCCAAATTTTGCATAAACACGACTATTTGCACGGTCAAGTGCTGTTTTTTTGGCCACAATATTTGCCCATTTGCGTCCCATTTACCTTCACTCCTTATTTAATCGTTAACTTTAATGCCTTAAGATTTTCTTCCATTATTGAAAAATAATCTTTTCCTGCTTTTTGTTCAGTCTTTGTTAAGCTTTCCAAAGGATTTAAAACAGCCGTTTCAACTCCCACTTCTTTAGCCAATGTTTGCGCAAGCTTAGAAGAAGCTGTTTCTTCAAAATAAATGATTCTAATATCATCTTTCTTGCATCTTTTTTTTAATTCTGCTAAACGAGCAGGTGAAACCTCTTCTTCTGGAGAAAGTCCAGCAATTGCTATCTGCTCTAAACCATAATCTTTAGCTAAATAAGAAAAAGCTTTATGTTGAGTGACAAATTTTTTATGATGAGTAGTATCTTTAAAAGCTGTTTGATAGTCATCATCCAACTTCATTAACTTTTTTAAATATTTTTGCGCATTTTTATTTAACAAGGCTTTTTTATGTGGAAATTTTTTGATTAAACCGTCTCGAATATTGGCCACTTCTTTCATAGCTAGCTTAGGAGAAAGCCAGATATGTGGATCAAACGTTTTTTGATATTCGCCTGATTCCTTTGCACTTTCCATTAATTTAATTCCTTGAGTAGCATTAATGATTTCAGTTTGCTTTAAATCAATATTTTTTTTCACCTTAGGAATCCAAGTTTCAAAGTAATCACTATTATAAATCAAAACAGCTGCATCTGTTATATTAGCTATATCTTTTGCACTCGGTTCAAAATCATGAGGCTCAACACCCGCTGGGATCAGCATTTGAACATTTCTAAATGAACCCATAATATTCTTAGTAAAATCATACATGGGATAAAAAGTCGTCACAATTTTGATGCTAGCTACTTCTTGCTCATTTACAGAATGATTTTGACATCCAGAAAGCATAAACAGCAACATAAAAACAGTAAATAAACGCCATTTTCGTTTCATTTTTCACTCTTTTCTAGTCAATAAACGAACTAAATAAACTTCAGAGTTAAATCCTTTTATTCCATTAAACACGCGTTTAGCTTGTACTTGATTTTCACAAATACCAAAAACAGTTGGTCCACTACCACTCATTAATGCAGCTTTTGCTCCAAGAGATAACATAGTGTTTTTTATTTTTTGAATTTCTGGTATACGCTCAATGGTAACTGATTCTAAAACATTTCCCATATTTTTAAACATCTGTTTAAAGTTTTGTTCATTAATTGCTTTGCGTAGCGCATGGATATCTGGATGAGAGATATCATCTAGCTTTAATGCTTGAAAAACACTTAATGTTGGCATATTTTTTGGCGGTTTTACCAAAACAGTCCAAAAAGGCTTTATATTGGTTATTTTTTCTACAATTTCACCACGTCCACTAACAAAAGCAGTATTTCCATAAATACAATAAGGGACGTCACTGCCAATTTCAGCACCGATTTCAGCTAACTCTTCTAATGTTAGATTAAGTTTCCAAAGTTTATTTAATGCTCGCAGTGTCGCTGCGCAATCAGAACTACCACCAGCTAAGCCTGCGGCTACCGGAATCCGTTTATCAATTTCTATTGAAACCCCTGTGGAAATAGTAAAGCGTTTCATTAAAAGCTTCGCTGCTTTATAAACAAGATTTTTGCTATCTAATGGCAAAAAACTTAAATTGGTTTTTAATTTAATTTTGGGTTCTGAAAAATCAAAAACCGTAATATGATCACTTAAATCAACGCTTGCCATAACCATCTCTAATTCATAATATCCATCCTCGCGTTGATATAGTGCATCAATGCCAAGATTAATCTTAGCAGGTGCCTTTTCGATAATCTCCATGCTACCTCCCCCTTGACTTACTTTCGCTTTATTATAATGAAAAATAAAAGGAAGCGCTATATGTATATTTATGAATTAAAAGTTAGTTAACAAGACCTTAACAGCAAAAAAATCCCACTATTACGCAATAATGGAATTTTCACTGTCTTTGTTTTAGATTAAAAACAGACTCTTACGCAAATAAAAAATGGATCGTGAGGGGCTCGAACCCGCGACCCGCTGATTAAGAGTCAGCTGCTCTACCAACTGAGCTAACGATCCTTTAAAGCACTTTTTTAGTTTATCATTAAGAAAAAGGCGGTTCAATAGTTCAAATTGCATCATTAAAAGTCTCACTAAAACACTCAGAGCCTGTTAACGATCTCTAGCGAAGTGAATTTTTGAGCTATTTTTCCACAATTTAAGGCAAAAAATGCAGATTTAGTGGTTCTAAATCGAGGCTTTTTAACGAAAAAGTGTGGAAAAATAGCCAAAATCATTCATCGCTCCGAGATCGTTAACAGGTTCTCATCTACTGAAGAAAAAGCAAAACATTAAAATGTCGATTAACATTCAACATTTATGGGCCTAAATGGACTCGAACCATCGACCTCACGCTTATCAGGCGTGCGCTCTAACCAGCTGAGCTATAGGCCCTACATTTCTCTATATCTAAAACTTACTTATCAGTTAATAAATAAATTTTAAAAGCGGGTGACGAGAATCGAACTCGCGACAACAGTTTGGAAGGCTGTAGTTTTACCACTAAACTACACCCGCAATGGTTCGAGACGGACTTGAACCGCCGACGCATGGAGCTTCAATCCAACGCTCTACCAACTGAGCTACTGAACCAATATAATAAACGGTTTCAACGGAATTTTAACCCGCGATCTTCGCTGTGACAGGGCGACGTGATAACCGCTATACCACGGTACCAAGCATTGAATCCCTTATTGCGGGAGCAGGATTTGAACCTACGACCTTCGGGTTATGAGCCCGACGAGCTACCTAGCT